>NZ_JAJNSC010000010.1:0-120463 GCF_027497975.1 Streptococcus sp. SM5
TGGGAGCGATTTTTATCTTCACAGTGAGTCCTACTCAAGCCTTACTTTCTCTTCTTCTATATCAAGTTATACAGCTGATTGAAGGAAACCTTATTTATCCAAAAGTTGTAGGTCAGTCTATTGGTTTGCCAGCTCTTTTCACACTTGCGGCTGCTAGTATTGGAGGGAATCTTTTCGGACTACTTGGAATGATATTCTTTACCCCCGTATTTGCTGTTATCTATCGACTGGTTAAAGAATTTGTCGTCGCAAAGGAAAATCAGGTAGATTAAGAAAAACTAAATTTAATAAGATATACTGAGAAGAGAGTGAGAGATTCTCTTCTCTTTTATTTTTAAATACTTTGCTACAAAAAGCTATTGGACGTCAAAAAAAGCCTTGCAACCAAGGATTTTTCCTGTTGATTTAGATGCCCCTACAAGGCTCGAACCTGCGCCCCATAGCTTAAGAGTCTACTGCTCTACCGACTGATCTAAGAAGGCAAATAAAAAGCTGAGAATGTAACTTCCCAGCTTTTTTAATATGCCCAAAATGGCAGCTAGATTATTTACGAAAGGCATCAAGGATATAGGTGAAACCAACAATTAAAAATGCAAAGGCAACGACATAAACGACAAAGACACTTGTAGCTACTGGATTGAACAAAATCACTAGACCTAGTAAAAATGCAAGCAACGCTATCCACATGATATGGTTGCCAATAATAGGGAAAATCAATCCCAGACGATTGCCTTTAAAGAAAGCTATAATGGCTTCTACAATTAACCAAATTCCTAAAATAGTTGGAATGACAACTGGTAGCGTCACAAAGCCATAGGCAACGAGGTAAAGAGCCAAGAGAAGATTAACAATCCCTTGGAAAAGATGAGCTGGTGAGCGAAGCACTTTTGGTACAGAGAAATAGCCTAAAATAGCTGCTATAGAAGCAACCAGTAAACCAAATGCAATCCACCAGCTGTAAGCAACAAGATTAGCTACTGGGTCTGTAAATAGAAAGAGTGCTAAAAGGACAAAAACAACTCCTGCAAGGAATAGCAGTAAACGATTAGAAAATTTCATTTCAATACCCCCTATATAGTATAGTATAGTTTGATAATAAAAATATTATACACCTTTTTAGAGGAAATATCAATAAACAAAATGGAAAATTTGGAAGTTTCAGTCTGATTTATGAAAAGAAAATCAGTTTTTATTATTTTGAAAATAAAAAGAGAAGATAAAATTTGTCTTCTCTACATGAAAATATTGTATGGCATCAAAGCAAAAGTAACTGGCTTTACACTATTTGTTAAGATGTAATTTGGTTCAAAAAGAAAAGATAGATTTAAAAGTGGGGCAAATGATGAGGCAAATCAGTTATAGATAAGCAAAAAAGCCTTGGTTATCAAGGCTTTTCCTGTTGTATTTAGATGCCCCCTACAGGGATCGAACCTGTGACCCACGGATTAAGAGTCCGCTGCTCTGCCAGCTGAGCTAAGGAGGCAAAGAAAAAAGCTGTATTGGTGCCGAAACTTCACGGTTTGTTTGAACCCGCGCAATTAAGCAGGTGGGCAACTCGCTCTAACTGAAGCTGTTTCCGTGTGAGACGGCCTACATGCTGTTAGAAGACTTTTGTTTCCCTAATAATACAAAAAATAGTCGGTCAACACTTAAGTGTGAAGTCGTACACCACAGCGTTTCTATGTTTATATAATACCACTTTTTCAAAAAAAATCAAGAGGAAAGTGCAATTTTTTGAAAAGGATTTCAGATTTTTCGCAAACGGTCGATAGCTTCCTTTCTTTGAGCCAAAGCCCGTTCATATTTACCAGTATCTTCTGCTTGGAAATAGTGATGATTGCGGATTTTTTCTGGTAGATAGTCTTGCTTGACCCAATTTCCAGGATAGTTGTGTGGATAGAGATAGTCTTGGGCATTCCCCAGTTCCTTGCTTCCACTGTAGTGCCCATCACGCAGGTGTCGCGGAATAGGCAAGTGCCCTGATGTTTTGAGGTCGGCAAGCGCCTTATCCATAGCTACATAGGCTGAGTTGGATTTTGGAGAAAGGGCCAAATCAATCACGACATTGGCAATGAGAATGCGGGCTTCTGGGAAACCAATCCTTTGTGCAGCATCCAGAGCAGTCACAGTGTGAATCTGGGCTTCAGGATTGGCCAAACCGATATCTTCATAAGCGATAACAGTCAAACGACGAGCGAGACTTGGCAAATCACCAGCCTCAATCAAGCGGGCAGCATAGTGAAGACTAGCATCCACATCTGAGCCACGGATAGACTTTTGCAGGGCTGAGAGAACATCATAGTGGCCATCTCCGTCCTTATCCATGGTAATGTAGCTCCGCTGCAGGCTATTTTCCATGATGTCTAGGGTGATATGGCGAATGCCCTTGTCATTCTCAGGGGTAGAAAGAACTGCCAAATCCAGTGAGTTGAAGGCAGAGCGAAGGTCTCCGTTTGTAGAGGTAGCAATGAAATCCAGCGCATCCTCATCTAGTTCTACTGGAAAATCAAAACCACGCTCAGGGTTACTTAGAGCTATCTGCAGGGCCTCTTTGACGTCTTGGTTAGACAGAGGTTCCAACTCAAAAATTTGAACACGGCTACGAATGGCAGGAGTGACAGAAAAGAAAGGATTTTCAGTCGTAGCGCCAATCATGATGACCAGTCCACTTTCCAAGAGTGGAAGAAGAAAGTCTTGCTTGGTCTTGTCAAGACGATGGATTTCGTCTAGTAATAGGACGAGGCCACCAGAAAATTTCGCCTCTTCGGCGATTTCTTGCAGTCGTTTTTTACTATCAACTGTCGCATTGAAAGTTCGAAAGGCATACTTGGTCGTCCCTGCGATGGCAGAGGCAATACTGGTCTTGCCGATTCCCGGAGGTCCATATAGAATCATGGAAGACAAGCGGTTGGCTTCCACCATGCGACGGATGATTTTTCCTTGTCCGACCAGATGCTCCTGGCCGATGACCTGGTCGATGGTTTTAGGGCGCATGCGAAGCGCGAGATTGTCTGGCATAGCAGTCCTTTCTAACGTGGATTTTCTGATGTATATGTGGTAAGATGGTAGTATCTATTTTAGCACATTTCCGAGTAATCGGGGCGATTAAGAGTCGCATAGAAAGAGGACAAAATGGCAACATATGGATTTTTAGATGTTTTAGAGGAAGAGTTGGAGAAGAATTTTCCCTTTGACTTTGAGATTAGTTGGGACAAGCGTAATCATGCGGTTGAAGTGAGTTTTCTATTGGAAGCGCAAAACGCTGCAGGTGTGGAGATGGTGGATGAAGACGGGGAGGTTTCATCAGACGATATCCTCTTTGAGGAAGCAGTTCTTTTCTACAATCCTGCTAAGTCAACAGTTAATGAGGGAGATTATTTGACTGTCATCCCTTACCTGCCTAAAAAAGGATTTTCTCGTGAGTTTTTAGCTTATTTTGCCCTTTTCCTCAAAGATACTGCCGAGGTTGGACTAGATGCCCTTATGGACTTTTTGGAAGACTCAGAAGCAGAAGAATTCGTCATGGAATGGAACCAAGAAGTCTTTGAAGAAGGAAAAGTCGGCTTGGAAGAGGGAGAATTTTATCCTTATCCGAGGTACTAGGAGTTGGTTGGTGACTTTATGAAAAAAATTGGGACTTATTTGGTTTATGTGCTAGCTTTTGTCCTTATTATGCTAGCTTTTGCTTGTGGAACCATCGCATTTGCAGAGTTGGGGTATTCCGCATTTTTAGCCTTTACTTTTGGTTATACCTTCGCTCTTCTAAGTATGTATTTAATCTTTATTCTTCATGAGCTGGGTCATGCTTTTTGTGGCTACTTGACAGGCTATCGGCTGGTGGCTTTTGGATTAGGACATTTCCTTTTGACCAAAAAGTCAGGCAGGTTTTATTTTAGTCGAACAGCCGTTCTGAAAAATGTTGGTGCTCAGTACGTTGGATTGAAAGAAGATGAAAGTGATCAAAGAATCATCCTGATGCTTTCAGGAGGATTGATGGTTCATCTTAGTTTGATATTATTGGCGATAGTGTTTGGATTTTTGACAAAAAGCTGGTATTTTGCTGGTACTTGGATTTTTCTTAATTTGTCTTTCTTTCTAAACAACGCTTTGCCAGTCGGCATCACCGATGGAGCAAAAATCTGGGAATTGCTACAACACCCTGAAAATACCAAATACGCCTACATGGTGTTGAGGCATTCTGCTCAAACTTTGCTGGCTCCTCAAGAGTACGATTTGAAAGACTTTACCATGCCTGTTTCTGAGGATGCAAGTGGGAGTTTTGCAGAAAGTATTCAAACTCTTCAGGGGTTGGTATTCATATTGGATGATAATATAGAACTTGCAAAGCAACAGTTTCAATCTGTGCTAGAGAAAACAGATAATCCAATGTCTAAAACTATTTGTCAATTATACCTTCTTCAAATTGCTCTGATGGAAGGAGATAATAAGAAAGCGGAAGAATATGCAAGTATTCGAGGGGTCAAATCCTTTTTATCTCTAAAAACAGCAGATATACAGATCATTCAAGCTTGGTATCAATTTAAGGTAAGGAAAGATGTAGTTCAAACTCACAAGGTTATGAAGATTGCTAGACAGAAAATGAATAGCAGCCGGATGTTACGGGATGAGAAAAGCTATTATCAAAACTGGTTAGCCGAGCTGGAAAAGGAAATGTCAGAAGGAACTGAAGATGAAACTAGAAATATCTGATTTCACAGGCTGTAAGATTGCTTTGTTTTGTGGGGATAGGCTCTTGACCATCTTACGAGATGATAAGGCAAACATTCCCTGGCCCAGTATGTGGGAACTACCCGGTGGTGGAAAGAGTGTCAGGGAAAATCTGATATAGTTTTGCATTACAAGAATATCCTTTCAAGGTTATTCTTTTTTATTTTGTCCCAAAATAATTGATTTTGTCCCAAAAATATAGTATTATTTGTGTAAGGAGGAATGAATCATGAAAAAATCGGATGTTCTTGATTTAATAAAGTATCATTATGAGGGCAGAGAGACAGAATTTAGAAATCAATCTATAGCAATTGCTCGGAACTTCAATAAACATGGTGATACACAATTAGCACAATATATTATGGGGTTAATGTCTCAAAGTGATAGATTCATGCCACAAATAGAAAATCCTAGTGAGTATTTGACTCCTGCTAAACTAGATATTGGTCCTCTCCCATTGCCTCTTTCAATTATGAATGATTTAAAAGGAATAATAAACGCTGTTAATCATCATATTGGAATAAATAAATTTTTATTTGTGGGATCTCCAGGTACTGGAAAAACTGAAAGTGTAAAGCAGGTGGCTAGACTTATTGGCAAGGAATTACTTGTAGTAGATTTCAGTCACTTAGTAGATAGTAAGCTGGGGCAAACAGTCAAAAACTTAGCAACTCTTTTTAATGAAATCAATAATCTTCCTTTCAAGCAAAATTATATCATCCTATTTGATGAAATTGATTCCATAGTACTGGATAGGGTTAATCAGAATGATTTAAGAGAAATGGGACGAGTGACTTCTGCCTTTTTAAAGGAGTTGGATAGGCTATCACCAGAAATTGTATTAATTGCAACAACAAATCTTTTTGAAAATCTTGATAAAGCAGTTACGAGAAGATTCGATGCCATAATTGACTTTGACCGTTATACTGATGAAGATAAAGTAGAAGTAGCTACTATTATTTTAAATGAGTTATTAAAGCAATTTAAGAATGTAGCTAGAGATTTAAAATTATTTAAAAAAATTATCAATAGTGCCAATGTAATACCGAATCCTGGTGATTTGAGAAATGCAATAAGAACGTCATTGGCATTTAGTGATCCATCAGATCCGCATGATTACCAAAAACGCCTGCTCAGAAGTTTACATAATGGTAGAAATTTATCTATTTCTAAATTATCGAAGCTAGGTTTTACTGTTAGAGAAATTGAGATTTTGACAGGTGTTTCTAAGAGTAGTGTATCACGAGAGTTAAGCGAGGATTAAAATGAATACATTATTGACATTACGAGGTAAAAGTTTTACACCAAAGTCAGCAAAGGGGAGAGGATCGATAACGATTCCCGCAGATTCTATTGTTACGCTAAACCATTTAAATGAACTTTATACATCCCTTGAACGAGTAAAAGAATATTGGTCTAATAACACAATCATTGATGGAGTACTTGTCAGTGTGTATTATAATCGTGTCCTAGCTAAGAGCAATCGTATCGATGGTTTTTTTAATGTGGGTGGCGGAAATGCAATTCCAAATGAAACGATTGTGGGTGCAAAATTTAGTAATGATAAGAGTAAGCATATTATTACACACTACATTTCAAAGGAAGTGTTAGATAAGACAATTGAGCATACTAAAAAAGTTATAACAATATTCAAAGATTATTTTACTAGTGCTCCCATGACGAGTATGGTGTTCTCCGACTCTTCAAAATTTAATCAAATTGATTATTCTAAGTATGGTCTGTCGAAATCAAAATTCAAACAATACTTAAGAGACGCTTGCTTTGTCAAAGGATTTGGTATTGAACAGGCAGATATGTCTACTATACGTAATTCTATTGTAACAATCTACGATGTAAAAACTAATCTCTTAATATTACTTAAACAACTTGATATTGATGTTTCAGAAGCTAACATCATGGACCAGACAACTGTTTTACTTGACGAAAAAAATATTGAGTTACTACTGCTAAAAGCACCTTATCTAGTATCAATGATAGTAGAAGATTTTTCTAGCCTGTCACCAGAGAATTTTTATAATGATGGGAACACTTTTTATAATAATCTCCCTTTTCCAACTAATGAACCTATTATTGGTGTCATCGATACGTTGTTTGATGATAGAGTTTATTTCAATGAGTGGGTAGAGTATCATGATTTAATTTCACCAGATATTAGCAAAGGAAGTCAAGACTATAAGCACGGTACAGCAGTTTCCTCGGTAATAGTAGATGGAGCTAGTTTGAATCCAAAACTAGATGACGGATGTGGAAGATTTAGAGTCAGACATTTTGGGATATCTTTACAGAGTGGTTTCAACTCCTTCACAATTATCAAACAGATTAGAGAAATTGTATCTCAAAATCCTGATATTAAGGTTTGGAATCTTTCGCTTGGATCAAATGATGAAATTAGGGAAAACTTTATTTCTGTCGAGGGTTCGTTGTTAGACGAGATTCAATTTGATAACGATGTAATTTTTATTATTGCAGGCACTAATGGGATTGCCCCTGATGGACAACGAAAAAAGATTGGAGCACCAGCAGATTCACTCAATTCAATTATTGTAAATTCTGTTGATTTTAGCAATCAAGTCGTTTCTTATTCACGCGAAGGAGTTGTCCTGTCTTTCTTTATCAAACCTGATGTTTCATACTATGGCGGGGGGAACGGAGACTTCATAAATGTTTGTGAACCACTAGGGCTGGCTCGAGTAGCTGGGACCAGTTTTGCGGCTCCATTTATTGCTAGAAAAATGGCTTACCTCATTCATATTATGGGATTAAGTCGTGAAGAAGCAAAGGCTTTATTAATTGATTCAGCGATACCATGGAATGATAAAAAAACATTCGCAGACATTTCTTTACTTGGATATGGGGTTGTGCCAATCAAAATAGAAGATATTTTGTCTACACCTGATGATGAAATTAAATTTATAGTCTCAGATGTTTCTAGAGCATATGAAACTTATAATTATGATTTCCCAGTTCCAATTTCTAAAGAACACTATCCATATGTAGCAAAGGCCACTATGTGCTATTTTCCAAAGTGTTCTAGAAATCAAGGAGTTGACTATACTAATACGGAAATGCAACTTAGTTTGGGAGTTTTAGATAAGAAAGGCATTAAAACAATTAATAACGACAATCAATATTCTGAAAATGCACCAGGATATGTGAGAGAAAAGTCGGCACGAAATGTTTTTAGGAAATGGGATAATGTCAAACATTTAGGAGAAAAATTTTCTTCTCGTAAAAAAGCTAAGCCGATTCTGAATCCTTCTAATCCTCAATGGGGAATGAGTGTAAAAACAATTGAACGGTTAAAAAATGGTGATGGTTATGGTATTCGTTTTGGAGTAGTTGTTACTCTAAAGGAGTTGAATGGTGTCAATAGAATCGAAGATTTTATTCAACAAGCCGAATTACGAGGTTGGCTAGTTAATAGATTGCAGGTAGAAGCTCAAGTAGACCTCTTTAATAGTTTAAATGAAGAAATTGAATTTGAATAGTGGATATTTTATCCTTATTCTAGATCTTAGGAACATAAGAGGGCAAAGATATGAATATTACTTATATCGTCGGAAATGGTTTAGATTTACAATATGGTTTAAAAACAAAATACAAGGATTTCTATGAATTTCAAAATAAGGCTTACATAAGTAGGAAAGAGAACGAGGAAAAATATTCAAATTTAATTTATGAATCTCTATTCTCTGATAAAGAAAATAATTATGAAAATTGGTCAGATTTTGAATATTCAATAGGCCAATTAACAAAAGATCACGACTTCATCTCCTCAAATATAGAAATGAAGGAGAAGTTTATAGACGATTTTAGTGAGGTAGTTGACGATTTAAGAGAATATCTACGATTACAACAAGAGCAAAATCTTGAGGAAGGTATTGTAATTGACTTTGAAAGTACTCTAAATGATTTGAAAAATTCTCTCCCTGTATTAAATCAATTTACTATCGATAAAAAATTTAAAGAAAATCTATATCAACACGACATCGTGAATATATTAACCCTTAACTATACAAATGTGTTAGATAGATTATACGATAGATCTGGAAAATCTTTTGTAAACAAATTAAGAACTAATGATTATAATTTTCATATTAAATCTCCGATTCATGCACATGGGACAGTAGATATCTGTACTGTTTTAGGAGTTAGCGATGAAACACAAATTTCAAATAGTTTTGAAGAAGAACAAAAAGAATCCCTCGTAAAAAACTTAGTTTTGAAGAACTATAGAGAAAATATGGATGTGAAAAATAGTGATATTATTAAAAATTCTGATATTATTATTCTTTATGGGGTTTCTTTGGGAGAGACTGATAAGTATATCTGGAGTCAGATTGCTGAAAGATCAATCAGCAGTTCTGTTCCTGTCATAATTTATCATTATGTCCCTAATTTTGATCCAGGAAATCCCACTAGGGTGAAACGCTTATATAGAAATGTAGAAGATAAATTCATACAGAATAGTGGTATTGATTTAGAGTTAGAGAAGAAATTAAGAGATAATCTTATTGTTGTTATTGGAAAGACTATTTTTAACCTGATGGAAAGGTAAGCACAATATAAAATGGAAACATGGCAAGAGTTAAAAGTTACAGTGAAGCGTGAGGGAGAGGAGTTGGTCTCTAATCTCTTGATTGAGTTGGGAGCACAAGGTGTTGCGATTGAAGACAGCATGGACTATGTGGGGAATGTGGACCGTTTTGGCGAAATTTTCCCAGAGGTCGAGCAGCAAGAAGAAATCGTAGTGACAGCCTATTACCCTGATACGGTTGATGTAGCAACGGTTGAGTCAGATTTGCAGGCTCGTCTAGCAGAATTGACAGATTTTATGGATTTGGGTGAAGTCAAGATGGGGACGACTGCCTTGGCTGAGGAAGACTGGGCAGACAACTGGAAGAAATATTATGAACCTGCTCGCATCACTCATGACTTGACCATCGTGCCGTCTTGGACAGACTATGAGGCGACTGCTGGAGAAAAGATTATCAAGCTGGATCCTGGCATGGCTTTTGGTACTGGGACGCATCCAACGACTAAGATGAGCCTTTTTGCCTTGGAGCAGGTTCTTCGTGGTGGCGAAACGGTGCTGGATGTGGGGACTGGTTCAGGAGTTCTTTCTATTGCCAGCTCGCTTCTGGGTGCCAAGGAAATTTTCGCTTATGACCTGGATGATGTGGCGGTTCGTGTTGCTCAGGAAAATATTGAGCTCAACCCTGGCATGGAAAATATCCATGTAGCTGCTGGTGATTTGCTTAAGGGTGTTGAGATTGAGGCAGATGTCATCGTGGCTAATATCTTGGCGGATATCCTCATTCATCTGACGGAGGATGCCTATCGCTTGGTCAAGGATGAAGGCTACCTCATCATGAGTGGGATTATCAAGGACAAGTGGGACATGGTGCGCGAGTCGGCTGAGTCAGCTGGATTTTTCCTTGAAACCCACATGATTCAAGGGGAATGGAATGCCTGTGTCTTTAAGAAGACTAAGGATATTTCAGGTGTGATTGGAGGCTAGCATGCAGCAGTATTTTGTCAAAGGTAGTGCAATCTCTCCTGTGACCATTGAGGACAAGGAAACCAGCAAGCATATGTTTCAGGTTATGCGCTTAAAAGAAGAGGATGAGGTGACCTTAGTCTTTGATGATGGCATTAAGCGCTTGGCGCGCGTGCTAGATGTGGAAAATCGTCAGTTTGAGTTGGTCCAAGAATTAACTGACAATGTAGAACTACCAATCCAAGTGACTATCGCATCTGGATTTCCTAAGGGAGACAAGCTGGAGTTTATCACTCAAAAAGTAACCGAACTGGGTGCCAGCCAGATTTGGGCCTTTCCTGCAGACTGGTCAGTCGCCAAATGGGATGGCAAAAAATTGGGTAAAAAGGCCGAAAAACTAGAAAAAATTGCCCTTGGAGCGGCAGAACAAAGCAAGCGTAATCTGGCCCCAAGTATTCAGCTTTTCGAGAAAAAAACCGATTTTCTAGCTCAGTTGGACCAGTTTGACTCTATCATAGTAGCTTATGAAGAGTCTGCTAAAGAAGGAGAAGCCGCTGCGCTCTTACAAGCAGTCTCTGGTCTTGAAAAAGGAGCCAAACTGCTCTTTATCTTTGGACCAGAAGGTGGTCTCTCACCTGCAGAAATCGAAAATTTTGAAGCTAAGGGAGCAGTCATAGCAGGACTTGGTCCTCGTATTTTGCGAGCAGAAACAGCGCCACTTTACGCCTTATCAGCCCTTAGTGTTTTATTAGAATTAGAGAAATAAGAGGAAGAAAATGGAACAAAAACACCGCTCAGAATTTCCAGAGAAGGAACTTTGGGATTTAACAGCCCTATACCAAGACCGTGAGGATTTCTTGCGTGCAATCGAGAAAGCTCGCGAAGATATTAACCAATTTAGCCGTGATTACAAGGGCAATCTTCATACTTTTGAGGATTTTGAAAAGGCTTTTGCGGAACTGGAGCAAATCTACATTCAGATGAGCCATATTGGTAACTATGGCTTTATGCCTCAGACGACAGACTATAGCAATGACGAATTTGCCAACATTGCCCAAGCTGGGATGGAATTTGAAACAGATGCTAGTGTAGCCTTGACCTTCTTTGACGATGCCTTGGTGGAAGCTGATGAGGAAGTCTTGGATCGTTTGGGTGAATTACCTCATTTGACGGTGGCCATTCGTCAGGCAAAAATCAAAAAAGCCCACTATCTTGGGGCTGATGTGGAGAAGGCCTTGACCAATCTCGGTGAAGTTTTCTACAGTCCGCAGGATATTTACACTAAGATGCGTGCTGGGGATTTTGAAATGGCTGACTTTGAAGCCCATCGCAAGACCTACAAAAACAGCTTTGTGACCTATGAGAATTTCTACCAAAATCACGAGGATGCTGAGGTTCGTGAGAAATCTTTCCGTTCCTTCTCAGAAGGACTTCGTAAGCACCAAAATACAGCTGCGGCAGCCTACTTAGCTCAGGTTAAGTCTGAAAAACTCTTGGCAGATATGAAGGGCTACGATTCAGTCTTTGATTATCTTTTGGCTGAACAAGAAGTGAACCGTGCCATGTTTGATCGCCAGATTGACCTTATCATGAAGGATTTTGCGCCAGTTGCTCAGAGATACCTCAAGCATGTTGCCAAGGTCAATGGTCTTGAAAAGATGACCTTTGCAGACTGGAAATTGGACTTGGATAGCGCCCTGAATCCAGAAGTGACTATTGATGATGCCTATGATTTGGTCATGAAGTCAGTAGAACCTTTGGGGCAAGAATATTGTCAGGAAGTTGCTCGCTATCAAGAAGAGCGCTGGGTGGACTTTGCTGCTAATAGTGGCAAGGATTCTGGCGGATATGCGGCGGATCCATATCGTGTACACCCTTATGTCCTCATGAGCTGGACAGGTCGTTTGAGTGATGTCTATACCTTGATTCATGAAATCGGTCATTCTGGTCAATTTATCTTTTCAGATAATCACCAAAGTTACTTCAACGCCCACATGTCGACTTACTATGTCGAAGCACCATCAACCTTCAATGAATTGCTTTTAAGTGATTACTTGGAGCACCAGTCTGATGACCCACGTCAAAAACGCTTTGCTCTGGCTCACCGCTTAACAGACACCTACTTCCATAACTTTATTACCCACCTTTTGGAAGCAGCCTTCCAGCGTAAAGTGTATACATTGATTGAAGAAGGAGAAACTTTCGGAGCAAGCAAACTCAACAGCATCATGAAGGAAGTCTTGACGGATTTCTGGGGAGATGCCATTGAAATTGACGATGTTGCAGCTTTGACTTGGATGCGCCAAGCTCACTATTACATGGGCTTGTATAGCTACACTTACTCAGCGGGACTAGTCATCTCGACTGCTGGTTACCTTCATCTAAAAAATTCAGAAACTGGAGCTGAAGACTGGCTCAATCTTCTCAAATCCGGTGGTAGCAAGACACCACTTGAGTCAGCTATGATTATCGGAGCAGATATCTCTACAGATAAACCACTCCGTGATACCATCCAATTCTTGTCAGACACAGTTGACCAGATCATAGCCTACAGTGCCCAGTTGGGAGAGTAAGGGGAATAGAGAGGTTGTTCTAGAATGATGTTTATGAGCTTGTTAAGCGTCATTCTATTTGTTTTAGCTGTAGCTATTTTCAAACACGCCGTTGAAGGTCGTGATGTTAAATTTGAACTTGCTGTAGACCTGGTATTGATAGTTATTTACTTCATTTTCTATCAGATTGTATTTAATTGAGAATTTAATATTAAGTCATTTAAGGACAGCTTATTGAGAAATGTAAAGGTATTGAGTAAGTATCCTCCTAACTAATAATGAGAACTAATAAAAGAGGTTGAATCATTTTCCAACCTCTTTTTGTGTATCTTAATGGAATTGCATACCACCATCAACGATAATGGTTTGTCCTGTAATGTAGTTTGAATCTGGTCCTGCAAGGAAGCTGACAGCAGCAGCCACATCTTCTGGTTCAGATAGACGTTTTAGAGTAATATCTTTTGCAAATGTCTGCATACCCCATTCGTCATCTTTTCCTGCATTTTTACCAACTTCATGAGCGATATCGTACATCATTGGTGTTTTCACAATACCTGGTGCGTAGGCGTTAACAGTGATGCCCGAGTCAGCTAAATCACGTGCTAATGTTTGCGTAATTCCTCGAACAGCAAATTTTGTTCCACCATAAACAGTTAGATTTGGATTGCCCACTACACCGGCTTGAGAGGTTGCGTTGATAATTTTACCTCCGTGGCCAAGTGCTTTAAATTGTGCTTGTGCAGCTTGTGAACCCCAAATGACACCACCAACGTTGATACCGAAAGTACGTGTAAATTGTTCCTCAGTAATTGTATCAAGAGGAGTAGTTGGAGCAACACCAGCGTTATTTACGACAACATTTAAATCACCAAAATGGTCAACAACCTTTTGAAATGCTTGTGCAACTTCTGCCTGTTTCGAAACATCGGCCACGACAGCAAAGGCATTTTCAGCTGATAATTCGGCAACAGCTTTTTCAGCTGTTTCTGGATTGTAGTCTAAGACTCCTACCTTAAAGCCATCTTGAACCAATCGTTTTGCGATTGCAAAACCGATTCCTTGACCTGCACCTGTGACAATAGCAACTTTAGACATATGATTCCTCCTTGGTATCTACGATACCATTCAAACGTTCATAAAAGAACAGAAAAGTTGTAAAAATTAGTTCAAATTAGGGAATAAATAACTTATTAGAACTATATTGACATTATATACCTTTAGAAAAAATGTTTCAAATAAACACTACCGTTTTTATAGAATTTTATCCTGAAAATTTCCAATCAATTTTCTTGAAACCCTTTCCCTCTTTTGATAGACTAGTATCTAGTTTTTGAAAAAAGGAGAAAGATAATGAAAAAATTTGTTGCTGAATTAATCGGTACTTTCATGCTTGTGTTCATTGGGACAGGAGCTGTTGTTTTTGGAAATGGTCTTAATGGCCTAGGTCACCTTGGAATCGCTTTTGCCTTTGGTCTGGCAATCGTAGTCGCTGCTTACTCAATCGGAACTGTTTCAGGTGCTCACTTGAACCCAGCTGTTTCAATTGCTATGTTTGTAAACAAACGCTTGTCATCTTCAGAACTTGTAAACTACATCCTTGGGCAAGTTGTTGGAGCTTTCATCGCTTCTGGCGCTGTCTTCTTCCTCTTGGCGAACTCAGGTATGTCAACTGCTAGCCTTGGTGAAAATGCCTTGGCAAACGGTGTTACTGTCTTTGGTGGATTCTTGTTTGAAGTCATCGCAACTTTCTTGTTTGTCTTGGTTATCATGACTGTGACTTCAGAAAGCAAGGGAAATGGAGCGATTGCTGGTTTGGTAATCGGTTTGTCCTTGATGGCCATGATCCTTGTTGGATTGAACATTACTGGACTTTCAGTTAACCCAGCTCGTAGCTTGGCACCAGCTGTTTTGGTAGGTGGTGCAGCCCTTCAACAAGTTTGGATTTTCATCCTTGCACCAATCGTTGGTGGAGTTCTTGCAGCCCTTGTTGCAAGAAACTTCCTTGGAACAGAAGAATAATTGAAACTCAAAAAGCCTTGCTCCTCATCTTGAGGAACAGGGCTTTTTCGTATTATACTTTTCGAAAATCTTTTCAAACCACGTCAGCTTCACCTTGGATTATATATGTGACTGACTTCGTCAGTTTTATCTGTAACCTCAAAACCATGTTTTGAGCAACCTGCGGCTAGCTTCCTAGTTTGCTCTTTGATTTTCATTGAGTATGAGTTTAACGGTTGTCAATTTTCTCTGGATAAAGGTCGTGTTGGAAGAGGCGTTGTTCTGCCAAGCCATCATACTTAGTTCCAGGCTTACCGTAGTTGTAGTAGGGGTCAATTGAGATGCCACCGCGCGGAGTGAATTTTCCCCAGACTTCTAAATAGCGAGGGTCTAGCAAGTTGACCAAGTCTTTCCCGATGGTGTTGATACAGTTTTCGTGGAAATCTCCGTGGTTTCGGTAGCTAAAGAGGTAGAGTTTGAGGGATTTTGACTCGACACAGAGCTTGTCAGGGATGTAGGAAATATAAATGGTCGCAAAGTCTGGCTGAGCAGTGATCGGACAAAGTGAGGTGAATTCAGGGCAGTTGAATTTGATGAAATAGTCATTTTCCACATGACGATTGTCAAAGGATTCGAGGACCTCTGGTTGATATTCGAAAATGTAGTTGGTTTCTTTGTTGCCTAGTAGGCTTAGGTTTTTCAATTCTTCTTGTTGTGACATGATTTTTTCTTTCTAATCTTAAACACCGCGTTGGTTGTCGTAGAGGAGGGTATGTAGTTGAGGAAGGACGCGGACATTGCCCCAGCTATCGTCAGTAGCGACACGTTCCCAGAGTTCTTTGAGGCGGTCCAGTTGGTCTTGGACAATATTACCTGTAGCTTTTGGCTCAGGATTTCCAGCTGATAAGAAGAGAACATCTGGTTGGTAGCGCTCTTGAATGACTTTAGCAAAGGCCAAATCCGCATCATCAAAGACAGGGATTTTAAAGGTGACCTTGTCTGGATCAAGTTGGGAAACGATAAAGTCCAGGGTCTCAAAGTTGACTTCCATCTTGGATGAAGGAGGTTTGGGACTTAGAGTGACCTGGTCGATGTCTTTTAACCAATTTTGCCAGCGGGAGCCTTGGGTCTCAACAGCCAGAGTGACACCACGTTCCTTGAGCTTGGTTACTAGCTCAGCCATGTTGGCTGCTAGGATAGCAGGATTTCCCCCAGATAGGGTGACGTAGTCGTAGCTCCCTAATTTATCCAAGGCAGCAATGACTTCGTCAGCTGTCATACGAGTTGGCTTTTCAGAACCATCCCAAGTAAAGGCAGAGTCGCACCAGTCGCAGTGGTAGTCGCAACCAGCAGTGCGGACAAACATGGTTTTCTGCCCAATAGCACGGCCTTCACCTTGAAAGGTAGGACCAAAAATTTCCAAAACTGGTAGTTTGAGGACACGTTCCCTAGTCATCTAACCACTCCCGTCTAAACTCTGCAAAGGCAGTAGGAGTTTCATAGAGGCGAACGTATTCTAAACGAAGACCTCGTTCATCTGGTAACTCTTGATTCATGGTTTGGAAAATCCAGTAAACCATATTTTCAGCGGTTGTATTCATATAGGGCAGGGTTTCATTGAGATAGCGATGATCTAAGTGGGGCTCTAAGTAGTTCTTGTAGATCGCTTTGATATCTCCGAAATCGTAGGTCATGCCACGTTCATCTAAAAATCCACTGACAGCAATCTGCAAATGATAGGTGTGACCATGCAGGGATTTGCATTTTCCCTCATAGTGAAAGAGGTGGTGGGCAGCGTCAAAGGTAAATTCTTTTGATACCAAGGTTCTGTGAGGATTGTAGACAAGAGACTCCCCGGTTTCCTGTTTGATTTCTTTGGGTGCAAAAAACATTAGGCCTCTCCTTTCTGTGAGAGATAAACATCTAACCCATGTTGACGTAGATGGCAGGCTGGACAATTTCCACAGCCACTTCCAATAATCCCGTTGTAGCAGGTTAAGGTCTTTTCACGAACATAGTCAAAGGCACCGAGTTGGTCGGCTAATTCCCAAGTTTCAGCCTTGTCTAGCCACATGAGAGGTGTTTGGATAACAAAGTCGTAATCCATGGCAAGGTTGAGGGTAACATTAAGGGATTTGACAAAGACATCTCGACAATCGGGGTAGCCTGAGAAGTCTGTCTCGCAGACACCTGTCACGATATCTTTAATGCCACGTTGCTTAGCAAGAACTGCCGCAAAGGATAGAAAGAGGTGGTTGCGACCATCAACGAAGGTATTGGGAACCTCCCCCTCTTTTTGCTCAATCTCCATATCAGAGGTCAGGGCATTTTCAGTGATTTGCCCCAGCAGAGACATATCTAGGATATGATGACGAATCCCCTGTTCCTTAGCGATTTCTCTAGCAACTTGAATTTCGAGATGATGGCGTTGACCGTAGGCAAAGGTAACGGCTTCGACCGTTTCATAGTGTTCTTTAGCCCAAAAGAGGCAGGTTGTAGAATCTTGACCGCCGCTAAAGACGACCAAGGCTGATTGATGTTTCATAGTACTCCTTCCAAAATGGGAAATGTTCAGAGCACGCAAAAAGCTCCCTTGAGGGAGCTAAAAAATACCAAGTAGAGGTTTTTTTTAGCGATGGCATGTCCCAAACATCGTAATATTCTACCTACAGTTTAGCATATTTTTTGAAAAATGGCAAAGGGCAAGAAAAAAGAGACCAAAGAAAGTAATTGGTCTCTAATGTGATTAGCTCAATTCAGCAACGATGGCCTTGATTTGTTCTGCTGTGTGAACACCAGCAACTTGTTTGACAACTTGGCCGTCTTTTTTGAAGAGAAGAGTTGGGATAGACATGATTCCAAAAGCACGAGCTGTGTTTGGGTTTTCATCAACGTCCATTTTAACGATTTTCAAGACATCTTCTGAAAGTTCTTCAGACAATTTATCCAAGATTGGACCTTGCATACGACATGGACCACACCAAGTTGCCCAGAAGTCTACCAAGACCAAACCGTCTTTTGTTTCTTGTTCGAATGTTGCATCTGTAATTGCTTTTGCCATTGTATTTCTCCTTTTTAGTTATATTGGCTTAAATCTTGTTTCATGAGATAGAAGAAGACATCTCCATAAGTCCCATGGTAGTCCAAATCATGACCGTTATAAGTCAATTTTTGGACAGGGTAGTAGTCTGCGACGCCGATAAGGCAAGCTTGTTGTGAACGATCAAAGTCTTCATAAGATTCGAAAGTTACAGTTCTTTCGTTCTTGCTGGCATCTAGATAGGTAATTTCAATCATGTTTAAAACTCCTTTGTTTAATGATGATTTTATTTTACTCCTTGTAAAAGAGAATGTCAAGAAAAATGATTGCGCACGCAACTTTTTTTCTAAAATCATCTTAAATCAAGAAATCCAAACCAGTTTCCAAGCTTGCTTCGACAGCCTTTTGTAGTGTGGTCAGTGTATTTTGTCCATCACTTGTCAGGCAGATAAAGCTAGAGCGTCTATCTTGATCACAACACCTGCGACTAAGTAGACCGCAATTTTTGGCTTCCAAGCGAGCCACCATCCGAGAAACAGCGCTCGGGCTCAGATGAAGTTTATCTGGCAGGTCAATCTGGCGTAGAGATTTTTCTTGAGCCAAGTCCAGATAGTAGAGCAGGTAGAACTCTTTCAAGGTCAGACTTTGCTCGCTCTGCTGGGCAATAGTCTCTTCCAAGAGACTTTCAATTTCTTTCTGACGACGATTGAAGTCAAACCATTTTTCCAAATAGGTCATAGTATCTCCTTTCTTTTTAGAGTTATAACATAGAAGAATGTCCATTCACGGACAGTCTCTGCATCACAAGATGATTGCGCATGCAATAATTATACTACTTTTCAAAAGAGCTGGCAAGAAGGACGCTGGAATATTTTATCCTAAATCATGCCTGTTTTCACAAGTCAAGAATTGTTTGTATCCCCTTTCTTCTCAAACTTTCATCAACTCTTGTGCATTTCCTTGAAATTTTCTGAAAAAAGAGTAAACTGGTATGCAAGAAGTCTATTTCGTGGAGTTTAGGATGAAATTATATGTTCAATTAATGATTCTCTTTGTGATTTCTCTAATCGGAGAGGGAATCTCTAGTTTCTTTCATTTGCCCATCCCAGGCAGTATTATCGGTTTGATTATTCTTTTTCTAGCCCTACAATTCAAGTGGCTGAGAACTAGGCATGTCAACATGGTGGGGAATTTCTTGCTGGCCAATATGACCATTCTCTTTTTACCGCCAGCAGTGGGAATCATGGAGAAGTTTGATGTGATTGCTCCCTATCTTTTGCCAATTGTTTTGATTGTCTTTTTTGCAGCAGTCATCAATATTATCCTCATAGCCTTGGTGGTTCAGTTTATCAAACGACGGTTTGAGGGAGATTATGATAAAGGAGATGCTAAATGAGTGAATTTGTTTCCAATCCCCTGTTTGGGCTGGCCCTGTCTATCTTAGCCTATCTAGTGGGAATGCTGATTTACAGACGTTTTCCCCATCCATTGACAACGCCCTTGCTTTTGTCAGCTGTTTTTATTATCATCTTTCTAAAGGTGACGGGGATTTCTTACCAAGATTACTACCAAGGTGGGGTTTATCTGAACAACTTGATTGTCCCATCGACCGTGGCCCTAGGGATTCCGCTTTATAAGAGTTTTCACTTGATGAAGCACCATGCTCGGAGTATTCTCTTTGGTAGTCTGTTAGCAGTAGTTGTCAATACCTCTTTCACAGCCCTTGTGGCGAAAATATTTGGCATGGACTTTTTCCTAGCCATTTCTCTCTTTCCCAAGTCAGTAACAACCGCCATGGCAGTGGGAATCACAGAAAAATTGCAAGGCTTGACGACCGTGACTTTGGTGGTTGTAGTAGCAACTGGGATTTTAACCAGTGTTATCGGACCAACCCTTTTGAAGTGGTTGAAAATTGACGACCCAGTAGCTGTTGGTCTTTCTCTTGGAGGAACAGGTCATGCAGTCGGAACAGGAACAGCCTTTCGATACGGCTCTGTAGCAGGAGCCATGGGTGGTTTGGCTATCGGTGTCACAGGTATTCTCTATGTCTTTGTCAGCCCTATCGTAGCTAGTTTGATATTGAGTTAAAAAGCAAGGAATTCGGGTTCCTTGCTTTTTCAAATCGTATGTTATAGACTATTACTTTTCTTTGCTTAAGTGAATGACTTGGTCGTAGTGTTTTAAGTCTTCTTCTGTGTAGTGGTGAATGACTTCAATGACTGTTTGAGGTAGGGAGAAGAGCAAGTTGCTAATCTTTCTGCTATTTTCCAAGTCAAGATTGGCCTTAATCTCATCTGCTAAGATGAGTTGGCTATCATGGTAGAGGGCGCGAGCGATTTCTAGGCGTTGCTTCTCGCCACCAGATAGACTATCATTGCTGAGGGGTCGATTTTTCAAATGTTCTAATCCTGTTTTTTTGAGGATATGATTTAAAGTCTCTTGTTTTTTATCCAGTCCTAGAAGAATATTGTCTTCCAGAGATAGCGTGTCAAAGTAATGGCTATCTTGGAGGATATAGGAACTAAAGTTTGTGATTTCTTGACGTGACAGGTTTTGACCAGCAAAGCTAATCTGACCACTTGTCGGTGTCTCTTCTCCATGAATGATATTGAGCAGGGTCGTCTTACCAGAGCCGCTTTCCCCGATAATGGCAATTTTTTCTCCTTGCTTGATGTGCATGGAAATCGGAGACAGGAGGCTATTCCCATCTTTTTCTAGGGAGATGGTGTTAAGCTGGATAGGGAAAATATTTTCTATGCTTCTAGGCGAGATGGAGTCAGACTGATCCAAAAGTTTTTGGTATTTGTTGAGAAGAGTTCGATTCGCTTTTCGGGTGTTGGTAAAGTAGGCTAACTCTTGGAATTGATAGCCGATATTATGGGAAACCAGATAGATAGCTACAAAACTAGCCGCATCTAAATAATTATAGTAGGTCATAAAGCCACCGATGACGATTGGTGTGACAGAACAAAAGGCATCGATGCTATTGATCAAGAGACTGTTTAAAGTGCGTTGTTTTTCATAGTTGATTTCGGCATCTAGACTGGTTTGTAATTGCTTTTGGTAGCGATCAAAAAAGAAGTCCTGTCCTTGATAATGGCGAATTTGTTGGCTACCACCAATAAAATTTGTCAAGCTTGCTAAGTAGCTCTGGTTAACAGTGGACCGCTTTTCAGAAAGTGAATCCAAACGCTTGGATCCTATAGCACTGCAGAGGACAGGAAAGGAGTAGAAGAGGATGAAAATCAAGCCTAGGTAAAAATT
Source organism: Streptococcus sp. SM5 (assembly GCF_027497975.1). Taxonomy (NCBI): domain Bacteria; kingdom Bacillati; phylum Bacillota; class Bacilli; order Lactobacillales; family Streptococcaceae; genus Streptococcus; species Streptococcus sp. SM5. The sequence goes on from NZ_JAJNSC010000010.1 coordinate 21,104, forward strand.
GGTCCACAGGGCATAGAGAATAGATACAGTGGTAAAGCCCAGAGAAGAAATGATGATGACCGTTGGCTCAATATAGCTTTCTTCTAGTTGCTTGACGTCGTTTTCTAGGTCAGACAAAATATCCTTTTCATCAATCTCATAACTGTTTAAAAATCGCTTGAAAATAGCACTCTTGATTCCATATTTAAAATCAGTAATCAAACGGGAGTAGTAATAGCGTTTCCCAGCCAAACCCAGTAGGAGGATGAGATTACCAAGGATTCCTAAAATCAAAACTTTCCAAAGAAGGCCTAGTTCTTGATTGGTAAAACTAGCAACAATATTCTGAACAAGGGCTGGTGTGATAATTGCTTCCAGCCAAGTAATGGCAATAGAAAAGAAGTAAAGTACGAGGTGTTTCTTGGTAACAAATCTTCTCAGCATAAAGAGTTGACCTCCTTATCGATATACATGTAATCAGTTTTAAAGTTATTATACTCCTTTTTATCAAATACGTCATATAAAAATGAAAGTTCTGAGAACGAAAAAAGTCTAGCGAGTTATTGTCGCTAGACTTTAAAACTATTGTAAGTTAACCTTGTTTTTCAAAATATAGTAGGTTCCGAGGTAAAAAATAGCTATGAATATGAGTTCTTCAAAAATGCCCGTACTTGCTCCCATATAGAAATTATCATTAAATCCTGCAAGTGAATTGACATAGAAGTTAGCACTGGTATTGAAGAAGACTTCAATAAAGCCAATGACGATTTGGATACCAATGTAGGCTGCAACAGCGAGTGCTGTGCGGTATTCGTTGAAAAGTTGTCCGATGGAAATAGCCAAGTAGATGCAGAGGATTCCAGAAATGGTATTTAGTAGGAATGATAACCCCACAAGAGAGAGTTGAGGAAGGTATGTTCTTACAAGTGGAATAAAGTCATAATTTGACATCCATTCTGGAACCGTTATAGTCACAATAAGAAAAGCACTTAGAGCTAGTACAGCTGAGCTAAGTATAGACCAGATAAAGGCTCCGACTAATTTAGCTGTGATGATATAGTGCTCAGAAACTGGCAAGGTCAAAGTCAGATAGCCTTGGCGGTCATATACACTTCCTTTGAAGCGTTTGATAATCAAGAAAAGAGTTGAAATCCCAAGTGTAATTATCAAGCCACCAAAGACGAGAGCCAGAAAGACAAATAGGAAAGGTTGGCTATCTTTGAAAGATACATAAGAATAGTAGTGTCCTTGCATTCCTAGAGGAACGGAAAGGACTAGAACAGCAGCGTAAAGGGCTAAATACCACTTGTTAACATTTTTAAATTCGTAGCGAACTAAATTCCAAAACATAATAATCTCCTTTGCTTAGGCCTTAAATTCCTGACGGAAGAGTTGGTCAATGGATTCACCTGACTCATAGCGAATATCATCTACATTACCTTGACGAACGACTTTTCCATCCTTCAGGAAGACAATTTCATCTAAGATTGGCTCGATATCAGAAATCAAATGGGTAGAAATCAAAACGGTAGAAGTTGGGGAGTAGTTGTTGATGATAGTATTGAGGATATACTCACGGGCTGCTGGGTCCACCCCGCCAATTGGTTCGTCTAGAACATAGAGACGAGCATCACGGCTCATAACCAAAATCAGTTGTACCTTTTCCTTGTTTCCTTTTGATAGTTTTTTGAGACGACTATTTTCATCAATGCCCAGGTCTGCAAGTAGATGATGGGCGCGTTCAAGATTGAAATCTTTATAGAAGGTCTTGAAGTAGGTTAGGGCTTCTTTGACCTTCATTTGCTCATTGAGATAGGTCGTATCCGGCAAATAAGCTACGATGGCCTTGGTTGCTGGGCTTGGGTCCATGTCGTTGATAAGGACACGTCCTTGATCTGGTTGCAAGAGGCCATTGATTAGTTTAATCAGGGTTGTTTTTCCTGAGCCATTTGGCCCAAGGAGACCAACAATTTTCCCAGCTGGGATGTCAAGGGAAACATTTTCAAGGGCTGGGGTTGCTCCATAAGATTTGGATACATTTTCAAATGCTAGTAATGACATAGGCTTAAACTCCTTTAATATAATCGCCGACTACGCCTGGTAGTTCTTCTTTTTCATAGCCAAAATGGGTCATGGAGGAAACGAAGTGTTCCAATTCTTCTTCTGATAATTGTTTGCGCGATTGGGCGATCAGTTCCTTATCCTCAGTCACAAATCGTCCAGTTGTGCGCTTGCTGTAGACAAATCCTTCTCGTTCAAGGTCTGACAAGGCTCTTTGGATGGTGTTTGGATTGACACCAGCCTCGCTAGCCAGCTCTCTCACGGTTGGAAGTTGTTGATTGGGTTCCAGTGTATGGGAAACAATCTGAAGCTTGATTTTCTCCATAATCTGTAAATAGATGGGTTTTTTGTTGTCAAATGTCCAGGACATCTTGGTCTCCTTTCTTTTATCCTTTTGTCTTAATTAAATAATACAACAAAACAAAAAACTTGTCAAGCAAAAAGAAGAATTGTTTTGGGAATCGCTTAAAAAATGGTATAATGAAAAGAAAACGATAAGGAGGGAAAGGATGCGTTGTCCAAAATGTGGGGCTACCAAGTCAAGTGTTATCGATAGTCGCCAAGCAGAAGAAGGGAACACCATTCGTAGAAGACGTGAGTGCGATGAATGCCAACACCGTTTTACAACCTACGAACGGGTAGAAGAAAGAACCTTAGTTGTTGTTAAAAAAGATGGCACACGGGAACAATTCTCCAGAGATAAAATCTTTAATGGAATTATCCGCTCAGCCCAGAAACGTCCTGTGTCAAGTGATGAAATCAACATGGTAGTCAATCGTATCGAACAGAAACTCCGTGGTCGAAATGAAAATGAAATTCAAAGTGAGGACATTGGTTCACTCGTCATGGAGGAGTTGGCTGAGTTGGATGAGATTACCTATGTGCGTTTTGCCAGTGTCTATCGTAGTTTTAAGGATGTCAGTGAGCTAGAGAGCCTGCTCCAACAAATCACCCAGTCCTCTAAAAAGAAAAAGGAAAGATAAATGAAGCCAATTGACCGTTTTTCTTATCTAAAGAATAATCGGGTGTCGCAAGATACCTCATCTCTGGTACAGTGCTACCTCCCGATTATCGGTCAGGAGGCACTGAGCCTTTATCTTTATACGATTAGTTTTTGGGATAATGGCAGAAAGGAATACCTCTTTTCAAGCATTCTCAACCATCTCAACTTTGGGATGGATAGACTGATAAAATCCTTGAAAATCCTATCTGCTTTCAATCTCTTGACCCTCTATCAAAAGGGGGACGTTTATCAGCTAGCTATCCATGCTCCTCTCTCGAGTCAGGAGTTCTTGGAGCATCCTGTTTATCGCAGACTTTTGGAGAAAAAGATTGGCGATGCAGCGGTGGAGGATTTGAAAGTTGAGAGTGCTGAGGGAGAAGAAATACCTGTCTCGCTCAATCAAGTCTTTCCAGATTTGGCAGAACTAGGTAGTCAAGAAGACCTTGGTATCAGGAAGAAAGTAGCCAACGATTTTGACTTGGACCATTTTCGTCAGCTCATGACTCGAGATGGGCTTCGTTTTGCGGATGAACAGTCCGATGTCTTGAACCTGTTTGCCATTGCGGAGGAGAAGAAGTGGACCTGGTTTGAGACCTATCAGTTGGCCAAGTCAACAGCTGTTTCCCAGGTCATTTCAACCAAACGCATGCGGGAAAAAATCGCTCAAAAACCAGTTTCCTCTGACTTTAGTCCTAAGGAAACGACTATTATCAAAGAAGCCAAAAGTAAGACTGCTCTGCAGTTTTTGGCAGAAATCAAGCAGACACGCAAGGGAACCATTACCCAAACAGAAAGAGAACTCTTGCAACAGATGGCTGGTTTGGGCTTGCTGGATGAAGTAATCAATATTATTCTCTTATTGACCTTTAATAAGGTTGATTCGGCAAATATCAATGAGAAATATGCCATGAAGGTGGCCAATGACTATGCCTATCAAAAGATTCATTCGGCAGAAGAGGCAGTCTTACGAATCCGTGAGCGAGGGCAGAAGAATCAGGCTCAAAAAAGCAGTACCCCTAGTCCTGCTAAGTCCAATGTACCCAAGTGGAGCAACCCAGATTATAAGAATGAAACCAGCGAGGAAACTCGTCTGGAACTAGAACGTAAGAAACAAGAACTATTAGCTCGATTAGAAAAAGGAGGAGATTAGATGGAAAGTGTCGGAGACGTACTCAAACGTCAACCCAGCCGTTTTCATTATCAAGATTTGGTCCAGAAAATCATGAAGGACCCTGATGTTGCGGCCTTTATCCAGCAAGAATCCCTTACTCCAGAGGAATTAAATCGCAGTATCTCCAAGTTTAATCAGTACATCACCGAGCGTGACAAGTTTCTCCGTGGGGATACGGATTATATTGCCAAAGGCTACAAGCCTATTTTGGTTATGAATCATGGCTATGCGGATGTTTCTTATGAAGAAACTCCTGAGCTAATCGCAGCGGAAAAAGAAGCGGCTATTAAGAACCGCCTCAAGTTAATTAATCTGCCAGCCAGTCTCAAGCAAGCTAGTTTGGCTCAAGTAGATTTGGATGATTTGGGTCGCTTGCCAGTTTTTGAAAAGTTATTAGCCTTCGTGGAGCAATATCCAGCCATTCGAAAAGGTCTCTATCTCTATGGAGACTTTGGTGTGGGTAAAAGTTTCATGGTGGCTGCCTTAGCCCATGATTTATCAGAAAAACGTGGTGTTTCATCAACTCTCCTCCACTATCCTAGCTTTGTCATTGATGTCAAAAATGCTATCGGTGATGGCAATGTCAAGACCTTGGTGGATGAGATTAAGCTGTCTGAAGTCCTGATTTTAGATGATATTGGTGCCGAGCAATCAACAGCTTGGGTACGGGATGAAATCCTGCAAGTCATTCTCCAATATCGGATGCAGGAAAATTTACCGACCTTTTTCACATCCAACTTCAACTTTGAAGAATTGGAGCTGCATTTCGCTAAAGGGAAACATGGAAATGACGAAACCTGGGAAGCCAGACGGGTCATGGAACGCATCCGTTATTTGGCTGAGGAGACTCGTTTAGAAGGAGTAAACCGTCGATGACAGAAACGATTAAACTGATGAAAGCTCATAAGTCTGTTCGAAGATTTAAAGAGCAAGCTCTTCCTCAGGAAGACTTGACTGATATCCTGAGAGCAGCTCAAATGGCCTCGTCTTGGAAGAATTTCCAATCCTACTCTGTGATTGTGGTACGAAGTCAAGAGAAGAAAGATGCCTTGTATGAATTGGTACCTCAAGAAGCCATTCGCCAGTCAGCTGTTTTTCTTCTCTTTGTTGGAGATTTGAACCGAGCAGAAAAGGGAGCCCGACTTCATACAGACTCATTCCAACCCCAAGGTGTGGAAGGTCTCTTGATTAGTTCGGTCGATGCGGCCCTTGCTGGTCAAAATGCCCTGCTGGCAGCTGAAAGTTTGGGCTATGGAGGTGTCATTATTGGCTTGGTGCGTTACAAGTCAGAAGAAGTGGCAGAGCTCTTTAACCTGCCTGACTACACCTATCCTGTCTTTGGGATGGCACTGGGTCTTCCAAATGAAGAACATGAAGTCAAACCTCGCTTGCCATTGAATCAGGTGGTTTTTGAGGAAGAATATCAGGAACAAACAGTTGATGTGATTGAGGCTTATGACCGTGTACAGGCGGACTATGCTGGGGCGCGTGCGACAACAAGCTGGAGTCAGCGCCTAGCAGAACAGTTTGGTCAAGCTGAACCAAGCTCAACTAGAAAAAATCTTGAACAGAAGAAGTTATTGTAGAAAGTGAGAAATTATGGCCCTACCAACTATTGCCATTGTAGGACGTCCCAATGTTGGGAAATCAACCCTATTTAATCGGATCGCTGGTGAGCGAATCTCCATTGTAGAAGATGTCGAAGGAGTGACACGTGACCGTATCTATGCAACGGGTGAGTGGCTCAATCGTTCCTTTAGCATGATTGATACAGGAGGAATCGATGATGTCGATGCTCCTTTCATGGAACAAATCAAGCACCAGGCAGAAATTGCTATGGAAGAAGCCGATGTTATCGTCTTTGTCGTGTCTGGTAAGGAAGGAATTACCGATGCGGATGAATACGTAGCTCGTAAGCTTTATAAGACCCACAAACCAGTTATCCTCGCGGTTAACAAGGTGGACAACCCTGAGATGCGAAATGATATCTATGATTTCTATGCTCTTGGTTTGGGTGAACCATTGCCTATCTCATCTGTCCATGGTATCGGTACAGGAGATGTGCTAGATGCCATCGTAGAAAATCTTCCAAATGAATATGAAGAAGAAAATCCAGATGTGATTAAGTTTAGCTTGATTGGTCGTCCTAACGTTGGAAAATCAAGCTTGATTAACGCTATTTTGGGAGAAGACCGTGTCATTGCCAGTCCTGTTGCTGGAACAACTCGTGACGCCATTGACACCCACTTTACAGATACAGATGGCCAAGAGTTTACCATGATTGATACGGCTGGTATGCGTAAATCTGGTAAGGTTTATGAAAATACTGAGAAATACTCTGTTATGCGTGCCATGCGAGCTATTGACCGGTCAGATGTGGTCTTGATGGTCATCAATGCGGAAGAGGGCATCCGTGAATACGACAAGCGTATCGCAGGATTTGCCCATGAAGCTGGTAAAGGAATGATTATCGTGGTCAACAAGTGGGATACTCTTGAAAAAGACAACCATACTATGAAAAACTGGGAAGAAGATATCCGTGAGCAGTTCCAATACCTGCCTTACGCACCGATTATCTTTGTATCAGCTTTGACCAAGCAACGCCTCCACAAACTTCCTGAGATGATTAAGCAAATCAGTGAAAGTCAAAATACACGTATTCCATCAGCTGTCTTGAACGATGTGATCATGGATGCTATTGCCATTAACCCAACACCGACAGACAAAGGAAAACGTCTTAAGATTTTCTATGCGACTCAAGTGGCAACTAAACCACCAACCTTTGTTATCTTTGTCAATGAAGAAGAACTTATGCACTTTTCTTACCTGCGTTTCTTGGAAAATCAAATCCGCAAGGCCTTTGTCTTTGAGGGAACTCCAATCCATCTCATCGCAAGAAAACGCAAATAAAAAAGTAGAATCTGGAATGACATTTCCAGATTTTTTTGATAGAATGAAGGTGAAGAAAACGCTAACAAAGAGAGGTGTCGATAATGAAACTGTCGTTTAATCAATTGATACTCTTATTTCCTTGTTTTTACTTTTTCTATTGGATAGACAATGCTGATAGAAACAGTAAGTTTTTCCCCATCATCTACTATTTCTACTGGATTTATTTTTCCCTTTTAGCTCTGTTTAGTCTGGATCTGACAATTTTTTCATTCTTATTTTTCCCTATTGTTCTCAAACATGAATCAGATATGAGTGCTTGGGGTGTTTGGTTGCTGTTGATAGTCCTATCCCTAGGAAGTGACTGGCTAGACTACATCTTTTTCAAAAAAATGTTTCGCTTGAGACGGGAACTAGGGAAGTCTAAAGGCGGAAGATATTGATTTATATCGGTTTCTATTTATAGGAGGTAGCTTATGGCACATCTAAAATCATTTATTACACGCTATTCTAAGGTCTATATTGGTTTAGTTCTGTTGATCTGGATTGCTTTCTTCTTTCTTCCTTGGGGCAGTCCGATTCTGGGGGGAAAGATTGACCTCTTCAGCATACAGAAAGTCTTGCTAGTTTTTGGTATTCTGTCTATTTTGATGGCCTTGCTGTCCAAGAAAGTCAGTCTCTTTGTTTTTGGATTGATCTGCTGTTTTTCTCTTTGGATTAATCTATTTATCCTATTTGCCATTTTGCCGATTTTTGGCAATTAAAGTATCATAAAAGTCAGAGAGGTTAGCTTGGAAACTAGCCTCTTTTTCCTTTTCAAAATGGGGATTCTTCCTTGAAAATAATCAGTAATTGTGCTAAAATTAAAAGAACATTCTAAAATATTCGGAATTTAAAGTAAGGAAAAACATGGCTAATATTTTAAAAACAATTATCGAAAATGATAAAGGAGAAATCCGTCGTCTGGAAAAGATGGCTGACAAAGTTTTCAAATATGAAGACCAAATGGCTGCTTTGACTGACGACCAACTAAAAGCAAAAACAGTTGAATTTAAAGAACGTTATCAAAATGGAGAATCACTGGATTCACTGCTTTATGAAGCATTTGCGGTTGTCCGTGAGGGTGCCAAACGTGTCCTAGGCCTCTTCCCATATAAGGTTCAGGTCATGGGGGGAATCGTTCTTCACCATGGTGACGTGCCTGAAATGCGTACAGGGGAAGGGAAAACCTTGACTGCGACCATGCCCGTATACCTCAATGCCCTTTCCGGTAAAGGGGTCCACGTAGTTACAGTCAATGAATACCTATCAGAACGTGACGCGACTGAGATGGGTGAATTGTACTCTTGGCTTGGTTTGTCAGTAGGAATCAACTTGGCTGCCAAATCTCCAATGGAGAAAAAAGAAGCCTATGAGTGTGATATTACCTACTCAACCAACTCAGAAATCGGATTTGACTACCTTCGTGATAACATGGTCGTCCGTGCTGAAAACATGGTACAACGTCCGCTTAACTATGCCTTGGTCGATGAGGTTGACTCAATCTTGATTGATGAGGCCCGTACACCTTTGATCGTATCAGGTGCTAACGCAGTTGAAACCAGTCAGTTGTATCACATGGCAGACCACTATGTGAAATCTTTGGATAAAGACGACTACATCATCGATGTGCAGTCTAAGACTATTGGTTTGTCTGATTCAGGGATTGACAAGGCTGAAAGCTACTTCAAACTTGACAATCTCTATGACATCGAAAACGTAGCTCTGACTCACTTTATCGATAACGCCCTTCGTGCCAACTACATCATGCTTCTCGATATTGACTATGTGGTGAGCGAAGAGCAAGAAATCTTGATCGTTGACCAATTTACAGGTCGTACCATGGAAGGTCGTCGTTATTCTGATGGATTGCACCAAGCCATTGAAGCTAAAGAAGGTGTGCCAATTCAGGATGAAACCAAGACATCTGCCTCAATCACTTACCAAAACCTTTTCCGTATGTACAAGAAATTGTCTGGTATGACAGGTACAGGTAAGACTGAGGAAGAAGAATTCCGTGAAATCTACAACATTCGTGTTATTCCAATCCCAACAAACCGTCCTGTTCAACGTATTGACCACTCAGACCTTCTTTATGCAAGTATCGAGGCTAAGTTTAAGGCGGTTGTCGAAGACGTTAAGGCTCGTTACCAAAAAGGTCAGCCTGTCTTGGTTGGTACAGTAGCGGTTGAAACTAGTGACTACATTTCTAAGAAATTAGTCGCAGCTGGCGTTCCTCACGAAGTCTTAAATGCCAAAAACCACTATAAAGAAGCCCAAATCATCATGAATGCTGGTCAACGTGGTGCTGTTACTATCGCAACCAACATGGCCGGTCGTGGTACCGACATCAAGCTTGGTGAAGGAGTTCGCGAATTGGGTGGACTTTGTGTGATTGGTACAGAACGTCATGAAAGCCGTCGTATCGATAACCAGCTTCGTGGACGTTCAGGTCGTCAAGGAGACCCAGGTGAGTCACAATTCTACCTATCTCTTGAAGATGATTTGATGAAACGTTTTGGTTCTGAACGCTTGAAGGGAATCTTTGAACGTCTCAACATGTCTGAAGAGGCCATTGAGTCTCGTATGTTGACACGTCAGGTTGAAGCAGCGCAAAAACGTGTCGAAGGAAATAACTACGATACCCGTAAACAAGTCCTTCAATACGATGACGTCATGCGTGAACAACGTGAGATTATCTATGCTCAACGTTACGATGTCATCACTGCAGATCGTGACTTGGCACCTGAAATTCAGGCTATGATTAAACGCACGATTGGTCGTGTCGTTGATGGTCATGCGCGTGCCAAACAAGATGAAAAACTCGAAGCAATTTTGAACTTTGCTAAGTACAACTTGCTTCCAGAAGATTCTATCACGATGGAAGACTTGTCTGGCTTGTCTGATAAGGCCATTAAGGAAGAACTCTTCCAACGTGCCTTACAAGTTTACGATAGTCAGGTTTCAAAATTACGCGATGAAGAAGCAGTCAAAGAATTCCAAAAAGTCTTGATTCTACGAGTGGTAGATAACAAGTGGACAGATCATATCGATGCCCTCGATCAATTGCGTAACGCGGTTGGACTTCGTGGATATGCTCAGAACAACCCTGTTGTTGAGTATCAGGCAGAAGGTTTCCGTATGTTTAATGACATGATTGGTTCGATTGAGTTTGATGTGACACGCTTGATGATGAAAGCACAAATTCATGAACAAGAAAGACCACAAGCAGAACACCATATCAGTACAACAGCGACTCGTAATATCGCTGCCCACCAAGCAAATATACCAGAAGATTTGGATTTGAGCCAGATTGGACGGAATGAACTTTGCCCATGTGGTTCTGGTAAGAAGTTTAAAAACTGTCACGGTAAAAGACAATAAAATGAGATAGTTTAGAGGCGGATACCTTGTGAAAAGTAAATTTTTACTTGGTATCCGTTTGATTTATAAGGAGATGAGTTATGGTATTTACAGCAAAAAGTCCTAAAATTAATATTGAAGAAGTTCGTGCCTTGTCAAAATTAGAAGGCCAAGCTTTGGAGAGAAAATCACAGCGCGATAAAGAGCTAGAAGCCATTATACGTGGAGAAGACCAGCGGATTCTCTTGGTAATCGGGCCATGCTCATCTGACAATGAAGAAGCTGTTCTTGAGTACGCTAAGCGTTTGGCAGCTTTGCAAGAAGAAGTGGCAGATCGTATCTTTATGGTTATGCGTGTTTATACTGCCAAACCTCGTACCAACGGAGATGGCTATAAGGGCTTGATTCACCAGCCTAATGTGACAGAAGCGCCTAGTCTTATCAATGGAATCAAAGCCGTTCGCCATCTTCATTATCGTGTTATCACAGAAACAGGTATGACAACAGCTGATGAAATGCTTTATCCTGAAAATCTTCCGCTTGTAGATGATTTGATTTCTTACATGGCGGTTGGTGCCCGTTCAGTTGAAGACCAGCAACACCGCTTTGTGGCAAGTGGGGCAGATTTCGCAACTGGTTTTAAAAATCCGACATCTGGAAATCTCAATGTTATGTTTAATGGGATTTATGCTGCTCAAAACAAACAAAGTTTCCTTTTCCTAGGAAAAGAAGTGGAAACAACTGGGAACCCGCTTTCGCACGCCATTCTTCGTGGAGCAATCAATGAATATGGTAAGAATATTCCTAACTACTACTATGATAATTTGATGGATACTATTGCTCAATATGAGAAAATGGGCTTGGAAAATCCTTTTATCATTGTGGACACCAATCATGACAATTCTGGTAAGCAATATATGGATCAGATTCGAATTGTCCGCCAGACCTTGATTAACCGTGATTGGAATGAAAAAATCAAGCAGTACGTTCGTGGCTTTATGATTGAGTCTTATCTAGAAGACGGCCGTCAGAACGAACCGGAAGTATTTGGCAAGTCTATCACGGACCCTTGCCTTGGCTGGGAAAACACGGAAGTCCTTGTCAGAGAAATTTACCAAACGCTAGGAGAATAAGATGGCATTTATTGAAAAAGGTCAAGAAATCGATATTGAAGCAATCAAGGCAGAAACCCAATTGTCTGCGGAAGCCTTGCGACTAAAGGAGCGTCGTGATAGAGAATTGGCAGACATTATTTCAGGAGAAGATGACCGGATCCTTTTGGTGATTGGTCCTTGCTCGTCTGACAATGAAGAGGCTGTCTTGGAATATGCCCGCCGTTTATCCGCCTTGCAGAAGAAGGTGGCGGACAAGATTTTCATGGTTATGCGTGTTTATACAGCTAAACCTCGCACCAACGGAGACGGCTATAAAGGTTTGGTTCACCAGCCAGATACTTCTAAGGCTCCAAGCCTGATTAACGGCTTGCAGGCTGTGCGCCAGTTGCACTACCGCGTGATTACAGAGACTGGTTTGACAACGGCAGATGAGATGCTTTATCCGTCCAATCTGGTTTTGGTAGATGATTTGGTCAGCTACCATGCTGTTGGGGCTCGTTCTGTAGAAGACCAAGAGCACCGCTTTGTGGCTTCAGGAATTGATGCACCAGTGGGGATGAAAAATCCAACTTCTGGAAACCTTGGGGTCATGTTTAACGGTATCTATGCCGCTCAGAACAAACAAACCTTCCTCTTTCATGGTCAAGAAGTTGAAACTTCAGGAAATCCCTTGGCCCACGTTATCCTTCGTGGTGCAGTTAATGAATATGGGAAAAATGAGCCTAACTTTTATTATGAAACCTTGTTGAATGCCATTGAGCGCTATGAAGCCATGGGACTTGAAAATCCCTTTATCCTCATTGACACCAACCATGATAATTCTGGCAAGCAATATATGGAGCAGATTCGAGTGGTTCGTAAGACCTTGCAAAATCGTGATTGGAATGAGAAGATTAAAAAGATAGTTCGAGGCTTTATGATTGAATCTTACCTAGCAGATGGTCGTCAAAACCAACCAGAGGTCTTTGGTTGTTCCATTACCGATCCTTGCCTAGGTTGGGAGAATACAGAGGCCTTGGTAGAAGAGATTTACGCTACCTTGACAAAATAAGTGAAAAGGATGGAGTTGGGGAATCTCAACTCCTTTTGATGAGAATGATAGTTGGACACGGAATTGATATCGAGGAATTAGCTTCGATAGAAAGAGCAGTTACACGACATGAAGGCTTTGCCAAGCGCGTGCTGACCGCTAAGGAAATGGAACGGTTTAACAGTCTTAAAGGGCGCAGACAAATCGAATATTTAGCTGGTCGCTGGTCGGCTAAGGAGGCATTTTCCAAGGCTATGGGAACGGGTATTGGAAAAATCGGTTTTCAGGATTTGGAAGTCTTGAATAATGAACGCGGGGCGCCTTATTTTAGTCAGGCACCATTTTTAGGAAAGATTTGGCTGTCTATCAGCCATACCGATCAGTTTGTGACAGCCAGTGTCATTTTGGAGGAAAATCATGAAAGCTAGTCCACATAGACCAACCAAGGCTCTGATTCATCTGGGAGCTATTCGACAAAATATTCAGCAAATGGGGAATCATATCCCTGAAGGAACGCTCAAGTGGGCAGTGGTCAAGGCCAATGCCTATGGTCATGGAGCTGTTACCGTTGCCAAGGCGATTCAAGATGATGTAGATGGCTTTTGCGTTTCCAATATCGATGAAGCCATTGAACTCAGACAGGCTGGACTCAGTAAGAAAATCCTCATTTTAGGAGTTTCTGACATCGAAGCTGTTGCTCTAGCTAAAGAATACGACATCACCTTGACTGTTGCTGGGGTGGAGTGGATCCAAGCACTCTTAGATAAGGAAGCGGACCTAGCTGGATTGACAGTCCATCTCAAGATTGACTCAGGGATGGGACGGATTGGTTTCCGAGATGCCAGTGAAGCTGAGCAGGCTCAAGACTTGCTCAGACAACACGGTGCTAGTGTTGAAGGGATTTTTACCCACTTTGCTACTGCAGACGAAGAATCAGATGACTACTTTAATGTCCAGTTAGAACGGTTTAAAACTATTTTGGCCAGTATGAAAGGTCTTCCAGACTTGGTTCATGCTAGCAATTCTGCAACGACTCTTTGGCATGCAGAGACTATTTTCAATGCGGTTCGTATGGGAGATGCTATGTATGGTCTGAATCCTAGCGGAGCGGTCTTGGACTTGCCCTATGACTTGAAACCAGCCTTGACCTTGGAGTCTTCTATGGTCCATGTCAAGACAGTTCCAGCTGGAGCTTGTATGGGCTACGGAGCTACCTATCAGGCGGATAGCGAGCAAGTCATCGCGACTGTGCCAATCGGCTATGCGGATGGTTGGACACGAGACATGCAGAATTTCTCTGTCTTGGTAGATGGCCAAGCTTGCCCAATAGTCGGGCGGGTTTCTATGGACCAAATTACCATTCGTCTGCCTAAGCTTTATCCCTTAGGAACAAAGGTAACCTTAATTGGTTCTAACGGAGATAAGGAAATCACAGCAACTCAGGTAGCGACCTATCGCGGGACTATTAACTACGAGGTCGTTTGTCTCCTCAGCGATCGCATTCCGAGAGAATATTATTAGAAAAGAAAGGAGTGGAGCATGAATCTACATCAACCCTTGCATGTCTTACCTGGTGTGGGACCAAAGTCAGCAGAAAAATACGCCAAACTAGGAATTGAAAACTTGCAAGACCTCTTGCTCTACTTTCCTTTCCGTTACGAAGACTTTAAAACCAAGCAGGTGCTGGAGCTGGAAGACGGAGAAAAGGCGGTTTTGTCTGGTCAAGTCGTGACTCCTGCTAGTGTTCAGTATTATGGTTTCAAGCGCAGTCGACTGCGTTTTAGTCTCAAGCAGGGAGAAGTTGTTTTTGCGGTGAATTTCTTTAACCAGCCCTATCTGGCTGATAAGATAGAGTTGGGAGCAACTCTTGCCGTCTTTGGAAAATGGGACCGTGCCAAGGCTAGTCTGACTGGGATGAAGGTCCTGGCTCAGGTGGAAGATGACCTCCAGCCTGTCTATCGTCTGACTCAGGGAATCAGTCAAGCCAGTCTGGTCAAGGTCATCAAAACGGCCTTTGATCAGGGTCTGGACCTCTTGATAGAGGAAAATCTACCCCAGTCCTTGCTGGACAAATACAAACTCATGTCCCGTTGTCAGGCCGTTCGTGCCATGCATTTTCCTAAGGATTTGGCAGAATACAAGCAGGCCCTTCGCCGTATCAAGTTTGAGGAACTCTTTTATTTCCAAATGCAGTTGCAGACGCTCAAGTCTGAAAATAGAGTTCAGGGAAGTGGTCTGGTTCTGAACTGGTCTCAGGAAAAAGTGACAGCAGTCAAGGAAAGCCTTCCTTTTGCCCTGACTCAAGCTCAAGAAAAGAGTTTGCAGGAAATTTTGACCGACATGAAGTCGGACCACCACATGAATCGTCTTTTGCAAGGGGATGTGGGGAGCGGAAAAACGGTAGTCGCTGGCTTGGCCATGTTTGCGGCAGTGACAGCTGGCTACCAGGCTGCTCTCATGGTGCCAACAGAAATTCTCGCAGAGCAACATTTTGAGAGTCTACAGAGTCTCTTCCCAGACCTAAAACTCGGTCTCTTGACAGGTTCCTTGAAAGCTGCAGAAAAGAGAGGAGTCTTGGAGACTATTGCCAAGGGTGAGGCTGATTTGATTATTGGAACCCACGCTCTGATTCAGGATGGGGTGGATTATGCTCGTCTGGGCTTGATTATCATCGATGAGCAGCACCGCTTTGGTGTAGGGCAAAGGCGTATTTTACGGGAAAAAGGGGATAATCCAGATGTACTTATGATGACAGCGACTCCTATTCCACGGACGCTGGCCATCACAGCATTTGGGGATATGGATGTTTCCATTATTGATCAGATGCCAGCAGGACGGAAGCCTATTGTGACTCGCTGGATCAAACATGAGCAATTACCTCAGGTCTTGACTTGGTTAGAGGGGGAAATCCAAAAAGGTTCTCAAGCTTACGTCATCTCTCCTTTGATTGAAGAATCAGAAGCTCTGGATCTGAAAAATGCCATTGCCTTATCAGAGGAATTGACGGCTCATTTTGATGGTAAGGCAGAGGTGGCTCTTCTACATGGTAAGATGAAGAGTGACGAAAAAGACCAGATTATGCAGGAGTTCAAAGAGCGAAAAACGGATATTCTAGTTTCGACAACGGTTATCGAGGTTGGGGTTAATGTTCCAAATGCGACCGTTATGATTATCATGGATGCCGATCGCTTCGGGCTTAGCCAACTTCACCAGCTCAGAGGTCGTGTCGGTCGGGGAGACAAGCAGTCCTATGCTGTTCTCGTTGCCAATCCCAAGACGGATTCTGGGAAAGACCGCATGCGCATCATGACAGAAACGACCAATGGATTTGTTCTTGCTGAGGAAGATTTGAAAATGCGTGGTTCAGGTGAGATTTTTGGAACCAGACAGTCAGGACTTCCAGAGTTCCAAGTAGCTGATATTATCGAAGATTTTCCAATTTTAGAAGAAGCCAGAAAGGTTGCTAGCTACATTAGTTCGATAGAAGCTTGGCAAGAGGATCCAGAATGGCGCATGATTGCCCTTCATATGGAAAAGAAAGAACATTTAGATTAATACTCTTCGAAAATCAAATTCAAACCACGTCAGCTTCGCCTTGCCGTACTCAAGTACTGCCTACGGCTAGCTTCCTAGTTTGCTCTTTGATTTTCATTGAGTATAAGCTTTCTATAAGGAAATCTTAAGCTAGCTTTCAGGTTTGGTCCTTATACTAGAGTCATCAAAAAGAAACGAGGACTCTCATATGACAGTAACGATTAAAGTAAATTACCAAACCACTTTCCAAAAGAAAGAAGCAAAAAACTAAGACTGAATAGGAGAAGAAAGAGCGAAATGCTCTTTTTTTGTTTCTAAAACTACTTTCAGCCCATCATCCTAAAAGTAGAGAATCTAAAATCTCTTTCTATTTGTCCTTCTTTCTTGCATTGCTTTTCTAGATATGCTAGAGTGGTGATAGCGATTACAAAAAAAGGAGTATGTTATGAAAAATCCAGCTTTGTTAGAAGAAATCAAGACTTATAGAGGACGGGATGAGGTTCCAGAAGACTTTGATGCTTTCTGGGATGGGGAAGTGAAAAAAGTTTCCAATCTTCCAGCTTATCAGTTGGAGGAAAGAAATTTCCACATTCCTCAAGTCAAGTGCTATGAGTTAACATTTGAAGGAAGCAAGGAAGGTAAGGTCTATGCGCGCGTCGTTCTTCCAAAGAGTGAGGAAAAAGTTCCTCTAATCTTCCATTTCCATGGTTATATGGGACGTGGCTGGGACTGGGCTGACATGCTGGCCTATACTGTGGCTGGTTACGGTGTTGTTTCCATGGATGTGCGGGGACAGTCAGGTTATTCACAGGACGGTTTGCGTTCTCCTTTAGGAAATACGGTTAAGGGACATATTATCCGTGGTGCTGTGGAAGGTCGGGAGCATCTCTTTTATAAGGATGTTTATCTGGATATTTACCAGTTGGTCGAAATTGTTGCCAGTCTGCCTCAGGTTGATGGGAAGCGTCTTTCTAGCTATGGTGCCTCGCAAGGAGGGGCTTTAGCCCTAGTTGCAGCAGCACTCAATCCTCGGATTCAGAAAACAGTTGCCATCTATCCTTTCTTATCAGACTTTAGACGAGTGCTTGAGATTGGTAATACAAGTGAAGCGTATGACGAACTTTTTCGTTATTTCAAGTTCCACGACCCCTTCCATGAAACTGAGGAAGAGATTATGGCGACCCTTGCCTATATCGATGTGAAAAATCTTGCCCATCGTATTAATGGTGAGGTTAAGATGATTACGGGCTTGGACGATGATGTTTGCTATCCTATTACCCAGTTTGCGATTTACAACCGCCTGACCTGTGATAAAGCCTATCGCATCATGCCTGAGTATGCCCACGAAGCCATGAATGTACTTGTCAATGATCAAGTCTACAATTGGCTATGTGGTAGTGAGATTTCTTTTAAGTATATAAAGTGATGAATGAGAGAGCCCAGTAGCTCTCTTTTTGTTATAAATATTGAAAGTACTTTTAAAAATATTAAAATATTAAAATATTACTGAAAGTAAAATCTATTCTATCGCAAGCTCGAGATAAACCTATGACTTTATTGTATAATAAAGAAAAAGTCTCTAGGAAAGGAGTGAAAGAGCTACTATTTGGACTGCAGCTAGCTAAATATTGAAAGAGAGAAGGAGAGGAACTCTCGTTTATTAATTACTTTCTTGTGTTTTCCTATGGTGGGGAGTAAAAATTTTAAAACAAAAAGAAAGCGCTTTATTTTTTGGTGATATTGAAAGGTAGAAAGATGAATCAGAAGAATTTTGACAGAAAACAAAGATATGGTATTCGTAAATTTGCAGTGGGTGTAGCCTCTGTAACCATTGGTGCAGTGGTGTTTGGAGTAAACCCTGTATTGGCAAATGAACAAGGAAACTCAACTGTAACCGCTGCTGAAAATAATAATCAAGGTTTATCAGAATTACCAAAAGAAGCTTCTTCAGGAAGTCTTGCAAATTTAGATAGTGAATTAGCTGGAAAATTGGCAACAGCGAAAGATAATGGTGTGGAAGTTGACCAGGATAAGTTGAAGAAAAATGAGACTGCTGAAGCAGAGACAACCACTCCAACAAATACACCTGCAGCTGACAATACACCAGCTCCTGCTGATAAACCAGAAACAGATTCTGCAACTACAGAAGCAAGTAACAAGGAGCAAAATAAAGAAGAAGAGGGAGTACTTCCTCGAGATTATTATGCTAGAGACATCGCAAATGCAACTCCAGTAGTAGAAAAAGAAGATGTTGAAACAAATTCGGAAAATGGTCAGCGTGTAGACCTAGCCAGTGAATTAGATACATTGAAGAAACTTCAAAATGCGACCATTCATATGGAATTCAAGCCAGATGCCAAAGCTCCAGCATTTTATAATCTATTCTCAGTGTCTAGTGATAAGAAAAAAGATGAGTACTTCACAATGGCTGTTCTCAATAATACAGCATTAATTGAGGGGCGTGATGCAAATGGAGCACAATTTTATGATAAATATACGGATGCTCCATTGAAAATTAAGCCTGGGCAGTGGAATTCGGTTACCTTTACTGTAGAAAGACCAAATGCAGACAATCCAGAAGGAAAAGTTAGACTCTATGTAAACGGTGTTTTATCGCGTACTAGCTTGAAGTCTGGTAAATTTATCAAGGATATGCCAGATATTACACATGCTCAAATTGGTGCAACAAATCGGGCAGGAAATTCAGTTTGGGGAGCAAATCTACAGGTTCGTAATTTAAGTGTCTATGACCGAGTACTGACTCCTGATGAAGTTCAAAAACGTAGCCAATTATTTGAAAGATCTGATTTGGAGCAAAAGCTACCTGAGGGAGCTAAACTTACTGAAAAACAAGATGTCTTTGAGAGTGGTATGCATAACCAACCAAATAAAGATGGCATCAAGAGTTATCGTATTCCTGCTCTTCTTAAGACAGATAAAGGCACTCTGATTGCTGGTGCAGATGAACGCCGTCTTCATTCAAGTGACTGGGGTGATATCGGCATGGTCGTTAGACGAAGTGAGGATAAGGGGAAGACATGGAGCGACCGAGTAACTATTACAAATTTACGAGACAATCCAAAAGCCTCTGATCCATCAATCGGTTCACCAGTGAACATCGATATTGTTTTGGTTCAAGATCCTGCAACAAAACGAATTTTTTCTATCTATGATATGTTCCCAGAAGGGAAAGGAATCTTTGGAATGGCTGCTCAAAGAGAAGAAGCCTATAAACAAATCGATGGCAAAACTTACCAAATTCTCTACAAAGAAGGCGAAGAAGGTTCCTATACAATACGCGAAAATGGCACAGTTTATACTCCAGATGGGAAAGCAACCGATTATCGTGTTGTTGTAAACCCAGTTAAACCAGCTTATAGCGATAAGGGTGATTTGTATCAAGGGAATCAACTATTAGGAAATATTTATTTCACAAGCAATAAAACGTCTCCATTTAGAGTTGCTAAGGATTCTTATCTATGGATGTCTTACAGTGATGATGATGGTAAGACTTGGTCAGCACCTCAAGATATTACCCCAATGGTAAAAGCTGATTGGATGAAATTCTTAGGGGTTGGGCCTGGAACAGGAATTACTCTTCATACCGGACCTCATAAAGGTCGAATCATTGTACCTACTTATACAACTAATCAGACCAACCACTTAAACGGTTCTCAATCATCTCGGGTTATCTACTCAGATGACCATGGTAAGACTTGGCATATGGGAGGTGGTGTGAACGACCATCGTACGTTGACTGATGGCACTGTGATTGACTC
Source organism: Streptococcus sp. SM5 (assembly GCF_027497975.1). NCBI lineage: Bacteria > Bacillati > Bacillota > Bacilli > Lactobacillales > Streptococcaceae > Streptococcus > Streptococcus sp. SM5. The sequence goes on from NZ_JAJNSC010000010.1 coordinate 41,067, forward strand.
AAGTACCATGAGTAATTATTATGCTCAAAATACCGAGTCCTCTGTTGTACAATTAAATAATGGAGATCTCAAGCTCTTCATGCGTGGCTTGACAGGGGACCTTCAAGTTGCTACTAGTAAAGATGGTGGAGTAACTTGGGAAAATGATATAAAACGTTATGCGGATGTCAAGGATGTTTATGTTCAATTGGCTGCTATTCATACGATGCATGATGGAAAAGAGTATATTGTTCTTAGTAATGCAGGTGGACCAGGACGTTTCAACGGTTTGGTACACTTAGCCCGTGTCGAAGAAAATGGAGAGCTGACTTGGCTTAAGCATAATCCTATTCAAAGTGGTAAGTTTGCCTACAATTCTATTCAAGATCTCGGGAATAGCGAATATGGATTGCTTTATGAGCATGCAGATAACAACCAAAACGAATATACCTTGTCTTATAAGAAATTTAATTGGGATTTCTTAAGCAAGGATATGGTTTCTCCAACCGAAGCAAAAGTTACACATGCAGTTCATATGGGGCAAGGCATTATTGCCATGGAATTTGATTCAGAAGTATTGGTCAATCAAGCACCAACTTTACAACTTGCCAATGGTAAAACAGCTACTTTTATGACGCAGTATGATACGAAGACTCTATTGTTTACAGTAGATCCAGAGGATATTGGTCAAAAAGTTAAAGGCTTAGCAGAAGGAGCTATCGAAAGTATGCATAATTTGCCTGTTTCAGTAGTTGGTTCTAAAATTACTCATGGTGTAAATGGAAGCGAAGCTGCGACAAATGAAGTTCCAGAATTTACGGGTGGCGTTAATGGTGAAGAAGGAGCAGTAACTGAAGAAGCTCCTGAATACAAAGGCCCATTAGCGACAGCAGGAGAAGAAGCACCAACAGTAGAAAAACCAGAATTTACAGGTGGAGTTAATGGCGTTGAGGCTGCAGTAACTGAAGAAGCTCCTGAATATACAGGTCCATTGGCAACAGTGGGAGAAGAACCAGCACCAACAGTAGAAAAACCGGAGTTTACAGGTGGAGTGAATGGAGTAGAAGCTCTTGTAACAGAAATTCCTGAATACACAGGTCCCTTAGCAACAGTGGGAGAAGAGCCAGCACCAACAGTAGAAAAACCGGAATTCAAAGGGGGTGTAAATTCAGTTCTAGCAGCTTCAAATGAGGTTCCGGAATATAGAGGTGGTGCTAACTTTGTCTTGGCAGCTTCAAATGCTCTTCCTGAGTATAAAGGAGGTGTCAATGGAGCTGAGGCAGCAATCCATGAAGTGCCAGAGTACAAGGGAGAAACCAAACCAGTCTTAGCAGCTGCAAACGAACGTCCAGCTAAGAAGTTATCTCTTGGACAAGGTGCTACTTATCAAGCACCAGCGGCTAAACAAAATGAGCTTCCAAATACTGGAAGCAAAGAAAATACAACCTTTATTTCTCTAGAATTAGTGGCAGGTCTCTTATCTGTTTTGACATTTGGGAAGAAACGAAAAGAGGACTAGATTAGGTCTTGAATAAAATGAATTTTGCTCATCGTTAATGATAAAAGAGATGGCCCATTTGAAAGATGGCTATCTCTTTTTATCATTTTATATACTGAGCGAATTGAAAATAAGATCGAGCTGAAACTACTTTCAGAAACAGCTGTTCTATAAAATACTTTTGAAACTGAAATCTATTCTACTACAAAGTATTGAAAGCGTTTTAAAAATAATATATAATGAACTCATAAGAACAAAGAAAAGGAGGAAAGAGGATGCCACAGATTACTAAAGAAGCCTTGATTGCACAAATCAAAGATGGGATCATCGTTTCTTGTCAGGCCCTTCCTCACGAACCGCTCTATACAGAAGCGGGAGGAGTCATTCCCTTGCTGGTCAAAGCGGCTGAGCAAGGTGGAGCAGTCGGTATCCGAGCAAATAGTGTTCGCGATATCAAGGAAATCAAGGAGGTTACAAACCTTCCAATCATTGGGATAATTAAACGAGATTATCCACCGCAAGAACCCTTCATCACTGCTACTATGAAAGAAGTTGATGAATTGGCAGAACTTGATATAGAGGTCATTGCTCTGGATTGTACCAAGCGTGAACGCTATGATGGTTTGGAGATTCAAGAGTTCATTCGTCAGGTTAAGGAAAAATATCCTAACCAGCTCTTGATGGCTGATACAAGTACTTTCGAGGAAGGATTGGCAGCCGTTGAAGCAGGAATTGACTTTGTCGGAACAACCTTATCAGGATATACATCTTACAGTCCTAAAGTGGATGGTCCCGATTTTGAATTAATCAAAAAACTCTGTGATGCTGGTGTAGATGTCATTGCAGAAGGGAAAATTCATACACCAGAACAAGCCAAACAAATCCTAGGATATGGAGTGCGAGGTATTGTTGTTGGTGGCGCTATTACTAGACCAAAAGAGATCACAGAACGCTTTGTTGCTGGTCTCAAATAACACAATCTCAAAACAGAGGAGAGTGGTGGATGCGTCGGATAAAATGAAAACGTATACAAACACAAAGAACTCATTATCCAATATGGATACGCTTATCAATTAGGAGAATACAAATGAAATTTAGAAAACTAGCTTGTACAGTACTTGCGGGTGCTGCGGTTCTTGGCCTTGCTGCATGTGGTAATTCTGGCGGAAGTAAAGATGCTGCAAAATCTGGTAGCGATAGCGGAAAAACAGAAATCACTTGGTGGGCATTCCCAGTCTTCACACAAGAAAAAACTGGTGACGGTGTTGGAACATATGAAAAATCAATCATCGAAGCGTTTGAAAAAGCAAATCCAGATGTAAAAGTGAAATTGGAAACCATCGACTTCAAGTCAGGTCCTGAAAAAATCACAACAGCTATCGAAGCAGGAACAGCTCCAGACGTACTTTTTGACGCACCAGGACGTATCATCCAATACGGTAAAAACGGTAAATTGGCTGAGCTGAACGACCTCTTCACAGACGAATTCGTCAAAGATGTTAACAATGAAAACATTGTACAAGCAAGTAAAGCTGGAGACAAAGCTTATATGTATCCAATCAGTTCAGCACCATTCTACATGGCCATGAACAAGAAAATGTTGGAAGATGCTGGAGTTGCAAACCTTGTAAAAGAAGGTTGGACTACTGATGATTTTGAAAAAGTTTTGAAAGCGCTTAAAGATAAAGGCTACACACCAGGTTCATTGTTCAGTTCTGGTCAAGGGGGAGACCAAGGAACACGTGCCTTCATTGCAAACCTTTATGGCGGTTCTGTAACAGATAAAGATGTAACAAAATATACAACTGATGATCCTAAATTCGTCAAAGGTCTTGAAAAAGCAGCTAGCTGGATTAAAGACGGTTTATTGAACAACGGTTCACAATTTGACGGTGGAGCAGATATCCAAAACTTTGCCAACGGTCAAACATCTTACACAATCCTTTGGGCACCATCTCAAAACGGTATCCAAGCTAAACTCTTGGAAGCAAGTAAAGTAGAAGTGGTAGAAGTACCATTCCCATCAGATTCAGGTAAACCAGCTCTTGAATACCTTGTAAACGGATTTGCAGTATTCAACAACAAGGACGACAAGAAAGTTGCAGCATCTAAGAAATTCGTTCAATTCATCGCAGATGACAAAGAATGGGGTCCAAAAGACGTTGTTCGTACAGGTGCTTTCCCAGTTCGTACTTCATTTGGCAAAGTTTATGAAGACAAACGTATGGAAACAATCAGTGGTTGGACTCAATACTACTCACCATACTACAACACTATCAACGGTTTTGCTGAAATGAGAACACTTTGGTTCCCAATGTTGCAATCTGTATCAAATGGTGACGAAAAACCAGCGGATGCTTTGAAAGCCTTCACTGAAAAAGCTAACGAAACAATTAAAAAAGCTACAAAACAATAAGCACTAAATCAGATTGACTCCTCCCTTTTCCCTGTGCATAGTCTATGTAAGAAAAGGGAGGATTTTGTTTGAAATGTAAGGAACTGTCACGAAATTAAAATGAAGTTCTTACATAAGTGAATCTTAAAAAATTTCATTTTGATTTTAAAACAGTTTAAGAAAATCTAAAATATTTTATTTGTGAAAGAGAGGTGCCGACTGTGAAAGTCAATAAAATTCGTATGCGGGAAACAGTGATTTCCTATGCTTTCCTAGCACCAGTATTATTCTTCTTTGTCATCTTTGTATTGGCTCCTATGATTATGGGATTCATTACAAGTTTCTTTAACTACTCAATGACTAAATTTGAGTTTGTGGGCTTGGACAACTACGTTCGTATGTTTAAAGACCCTGTCTTTATGAAGTCTTTGATCAATACCGTGATTCTGGTTATTGGATCTGTACCAGTTGTTGTTCTATTCTCACTCTTTGTAGCATCTCAGACTTATCATCAAAATGCCATTGCCAGATCCTTCTACCGTTTCGTCTTCTTCCTTCCTGTTGTAACAGGTAGTGTTGCCGTAACAGTTGTTTGGAAATGGATTTATGACCCACTGTCAGGGATTTTAAACTTTGTCCTTAAGTCAAGCCACATCATCAGCCAGAACATTTCTTGGTTGGGAGATAAAAACTGGGCTTTGATGGCGATTATGATTATCCTTTTGACTACATCTGTTGGTCAGCCGATTATCCTTTATATCGCTGCTATGGGGAATATTGACAATTCATTGGTAGAAGCAGCTCGGGTTGATGGTGCGACTGAATTGCAAGTCTTCTGGAAGATTAAATGGCCTAGCCTCCTTCCAACAACACTTTACATCGCAATCATTACAACAATCAACTCATTCCAGTGTTTCGCCTTGATTCAGTTGTTGACATCTGGTGGTCCAAACTACTCAACAAGTACACTTATGTACTACCTTTACGAAAAAGCCTTCCAATTGACAGAATACGGCTATGCCAACACCATCGGTGTCTTCTTGGCAGTCATGATCGCTATCGTAAGCTTTGTTCAATTTAAAGTACTTGGAAACGACGTAGAATACTAAAGAAAGGAGACAGCTATGCAATCTACACAAAAGAAACCTTTAACAGCTTTCACTGTTATTTCAACTATTATCTTGCTCTTGTTGACCGTGCTGTTCATCTTTCCATTCTACTGGATTCTGACAGGTGCCTTCAAGTCACAGCCTGATACCATTATGATTCCGCCACAATGGTTCCCTAAAATGCCAACCATGGAAAACTTCCAACAACTCATGGTGCAAAACCCTGCTATGCAGTGGATGTGGAACTCTGTGTTTATCTCATTGGTAACCATGTTCTTAGTTTGTGCGACCTCTTCTTTAGCAGGTTATGTACTAGCTAAAAAACGTTTCTATGGGCAACGCATTCTATTTGCAATCTTCATTGCAGCCATGGCGCTTCCAAAACAAGTTGTCCTTGTACCATTGGTACGTATCGTCAACTTCATGGGAATCCATGATACTCTTTGGGCAGTTATCCTGCCTTTGATTGGATGGCCATTCGGGGTCTTCCTCATGAAACAATTCAGTGAAAACATCCCAACAGAATTGCTTGAATCAGCTAAAATCGACGGTTGTGGTGAGATTCGTACTTTCTGGAGTGTAGCCTTTCCAATTGTGAAACCAGGATTTGCAGCCCTTGCAATCTTTACCTTCATCAATACATGGAATGACTACTTCATGCAGTTGGTTATGTTGACTTCACGTAACAATTTGACCATTTCACTCGGTGTTGCGACTATGCAGGCTGAAATGGCAACCAACTATGGTTTGATTATGGCAGGAGCTGCCCTTGCAGCTGTGCCAATCGTAACAGTCTTCCTTGTCTTCCAAAAATCCTTCACTCAGGGTATTACTATGGGAGCGGTCAAAGGATAATACTCTGCGAAAATCGAATTCAAACTATGTCAGCGTCACCTTGCCATACTTAAGTATTGCCTGCGGTTAGCTTCCTAGTTTGCTCTTCAATTTTCATTGAGTATAATAGAATACAGAGTTATAAGTGTCTACAAAATGTTGGGTATTTGTCTACCATAAAGATTTTGTCAGACACTTATAAACTTAAGAATGATTTTAGTTAACTATCAGAAACGAAGGAAAGAGTATGATTTTTGACGATTTGAAAAACATCACCTTTTACAAAGGGATTCATCCCAATCTAGACAAGGCTATCGACTATCTCTATCAGCATCGTAAAGATTCATTTGAACTAGGTAAGTATGAGATTGATGGGGACAAGGTCTTCCTAGTTGTTCAGGAAAATGTCCTCAATCAAGCTGAAAATGATCAATTTGAGCATCATCAAAACTATGCTGACTTGCATTTGCTGGTAGATGGGCATGAATATTCGAGCTACGGTTCACGTATCAAAGACGAGGCAGTAGCATTCGACGAAGCGAGTGACATTGGCTTTGTTCATTGTCATGAACACTACCCACTATTGTTGGGTTATCACAATTTTGCGATTTTCTTTCCAGGAGAACCACACCAGCCAAATGGCTATGCAGGTATGGAAGAGAAGGTTCGCAAATATCTCTTTAAAATTTTGATTGATTAAAAAATCAGGAGGAGCAAATATGGCACAAAAAGGAGTAAGCCTTATCAAGGCAGCATTTGATACAGATAACTTTCTCATGCGTTTTAGTGAGAAGGTCTTGGATATCGTGACAGCCAATCTTCTTTTTGTCGTCTCTTGTTTGCCCATCGTGACGATTGGAGTGGCTAAAATTAGTCTCTACGAGACTATGTTTGAGATTAAGAAGAGTAGACGCGTGCCTGTCTTTAAAATCTATCTAAGAGCTTTCAAGCAAAATCTGAAACTAGGTCTTCAGTTAGGTCTGCTTGAGTTGGGCATTGTCTCATTAAGTCTTCTAGACCTCTATCTCTTTTGGGGTCAGACAGCTATGCCTTTCCAAATGGTGAAAGCTATCTGTCTAGGCGTTCTTATCTTCCTCACTATCGTGATGTTGGCTAGCTATCCCATCGCTGCGCGCTATGATTTGACTTGGAAAGAAGTGCTACAAAAAGGACTTATCTTGGCAAGTTTTAACTTTCCTTGGTTCTTCCTTATGTTAGTTATTCTCTTTCTCATTGTGATGGTTCTTTATCTGTCCGCCTTCAGTTTGCTTTTAGGTGGCTCAGCCTTCCTGCTTTTTGGGTTTGGGCTCTTGGTCTTTATTCAGACTGGATTGATGGAGAAAATTTTCGCAAAATACCAATAGCATGGCTTGTTTCTGAAACTACTTTCAAGACATAAACATTTCAAAATTCACATCGAAACTAAAATCTAAGTGTACACAAGATATTGAAAGCGTTTTTCACAAGGTGTATACTAAACACGTAAAGAATAAATCCTGCTGTTAGCAGAAAAAAAGAAAACTTAGGAGAAAATCTATGTCAGATTTAAAAAAATACGAAGGTGTCATTCCAGCCTTCTACGCATGTTATGATGATCAAGGAGAAGTAAGTCCAGAGCGTACGCGTGCCTTGGTTCAATTCTTCATTGATAAAGGTGTTCAAGGCCTCTATGTTAATGGTTCTTCTGGTGAATGTATCTACCAAAGCGTTGAAGACCGCAAGTTGATTTTGGAAGAAGTGATGGCAGTTGCCAAAGGTAAATTGACCATTATTGCTCACGTTGCTTGCAACAATACCAAAGACAGTATGGAACTTGCTTGTCATGCTGAAAGCTTAGGAGTAGATGCCATTGCAACGATTCCGCCGATTTATTTCCGCTTGCCAGAATACTCAGTTGCTAAGTACTGGAACGATATCAGTTCTGCAGCTCCAAATACAGATTACGTGATTTACAACATTCCTCAATTAGCAGGTGTTGCTTTGACTCCAAGCCTTTACACAGAAATGTTGAAAAACCCACGTGTTATCGGTGTTAAGAACTCTTCTATGCCAGTTCAAGATATCCAAACCTTTGTAAGCCTTGGTGGGGAAGACCATATCGTCTTTAACGGTCCAGATGAGCAGTTCCTAGGTGGCCGTCTCATGGGTGCTAAAGCTGGTATTGGTGGTACATATGGTGCTATGCCAGAACTCTTCTTGAAACTCAACCAGTTGATTGCTGACAAAGATTTGGAAAAAGCGCGTGAATTGCAGTATGCTATCAACGCTATCATTGGTAAACTCACTTCTGCACATGGAAATATGTACGGTGTCATCAAAGAGGTCTTGAAGATCAATGAAGGACTGAACATTGGTTCTGTTCGTTCACCATTGACACCAGTGACTGAAGAAGATCGTCCAGTTGTAGAAGCAGCTGCAGCCTTGATTCGCGAAACCAAGGAGCGCTTCCTCTAATCCATAAGGAGGTATTTATGACACACTACGTTGCAATTGATATCGGTGGAACCAATATCAAATATGGTTTGATCGACCAAGAAGGCCAACTTGTTGAATCGCATGAAATGCCAACTGAGGCGCATAAGGGTGGTCCTCATATCTTACAAAAGACCAAAGATATCGTAGCTAGCTATTTAGAACAAGGCCCAGTAGTAGGTGTTGCTATTTCTTCTGCTGGGATGGTGGATCCTGATAAGGGTGAGATTTTCTATGCTGGGCCTCAAATCCCTAACTACGCAGGCACCCAGTTCAAAAAGGAAATCGAGACTAGCTTTGCGATTCCTTGTGAAATTGAGAATGACGTCAACTGTGCAGGTCTTGCTGAAGCGGTATCTGGTTCAGGCAAGGGAGCAAGTGTGACCCTTTGCTTGACTATTGGAACAGGTATCGGTGGTTGCTTGATTATGGATGGGAAAGTCTTCCATGGATTTAGCAATTCATCCTGTGAAGTTGGTTATATGCATATGCAGGATGGAGCGTTCCAAGATCTCGCTTCTACAACAGCTTTAGTGAAGTATGTAGCTGAAGCACATGGAGAAGATGTTGATCAGTGGAATGGCCGACGCATCTTTAAGGAAGCCACTGAAGGCAACAAGATTTGTATGGCTGGTATTGACCGTATGGTAGACTATCTAGGAAAAGGTCTGGCAAATATTTGCTATGTGGCTAATCCAGAAGTAGTCATTCTCGGTGGCGGTATCATGGGACAAGAGGCTATCCTCAAACCCAAAATCCGTACAGCCTTGAAAGAAGCCTTGGTGCCAAGTCTAGCTGAAAAAACACGATTAGAATTTGCCCATCATCAAAATACAGCAGGTATGTTGGGTGCTTATTATCATTTTATAATCAATGAAAATCAAAGAGCAAACTAGGAAGTTAGCCGTAGGCAGTACTTGAGTACGACAAGGCGAAGTTGACGTGGTTTGAATTTGATTTTCGAAGAGTATTAAGACAAAACAATCCTAGTTTGGCTAGACCAAACTAGGATTTTCTTACACGTTTTTGTCTACGATAGCCATTGAGTTTTTTATTTTCCCAATAGCTATTAAAGATTTTCTCCTTGCTTTCACGATTGATTTCCAAAAAGTAGGCATAAATCAAATCGATAAAGAAGAGCATAGGGAGTTGAGCGGATATTCGTTGGATGTAGGATGACTGGCTGTGTGTGGCTACAAGAACAGTCTCTGTATAGGCCTGACTATCTTTATTGGGAACACTTGTAAAAAGTACAGTCTGTGCCCCCATCTCTTTCGCGTCTAATAGACTATCTAAAATAGAAGGAGTTGAGCCAGAAAGTGAGAAACCGAGTACGAGACAATTCTCATCCATAATACTGGTTGTCCAAGCAAAACCATCTTGATCGGTCAAAGCCTCGCAGACCACACCTAGACGCATAAAGCGTAATTTCATTTCACGAGCTACGAGGCCAGAACTCCCTGTTCCGAAGAAGTAGACACGATCAGCATCTTCGATTAACTGGGCGATTCGTTCCAGTTGTTCTTCGTCAATCAAGCCCTGTGTTTGTTCCCGCATATTACTATAGCTTCTAAGAACTCGATTGGTTAAAGGACTATGTTTGTGAGAATGAGTGTCCTGTTTCTTTGCTTGGTGCAGGTATTGGAAAATAAATTCTCGATAGCCTGTAAAACCACATTTTTTAGAAAAGCGGGTCAGAGCAGCTTGAGAGATATGTAATTTTTGAGTGACCTGCTGAGAAGATAAATCATCTGCAATGGTTTCAGCTTGCAAAAAATAGCGAGCGATTTCTTGCTCTAGGTCTGTCATTTCTTCGAAGTGAGAATCAATGAGGGTTGCTATATCTGGTTTGTCCATAGGGAAGGCTCCTTTAAATGAGTCATATTGGAAAAAGACTGAGTCATCGAACTTTTACACTTATTATATCATATAATGTAGGGATGGATAAATAAAATCGTATTTTCCTGTAAAATGGGAAAAGCTCCCTTCTTTTCCAAAATTTCTTCTTAAATTATGGTACAATGAAGAGTAAGATTTTAAATAGAAATGAGACTGATTTGTATGAGGAAATTTAACAGCCATTCGATTCCGATTCGGCTTAATTTATTGTTTTCAATCATCATTTTACTCTTTATGACCATTATTGGTCGCCTGCTTTATATGCAGGTTTTGAACAAGGATTTTTATGAGACAAAACTAGCATCGGCTAGTAAAACAAAGGTGACTACTAGTTCAGCTCGAGGTGAAATTTATGATGCCAGTGGCAAGCCCTTAGTTGAAAATACTGTGAAACAAGTTGTTTCCTTTACTCGAAACAACAAAATGACGGCTGCAGATTTAAAAGAAACAGCTAAGAAGCTGTTAGCCTATGTAGGAGTTACTTCTCCAACATTGACTGACCGACAGTTGGCGGACTATTATCTAGCAGATCAAGATGTCTATAAGAAAGTAGTGGAAAGCTTACCACGTGAGAAACGTCTTGATTCAGATGGCAATCGTCTATCCGAATCAGAACTCTATAACAATGCGGTCGATAGTGTCCAAACGAGTCAATTAAACTATACAGAGGATGATAAGAAAGAAATCTATCTTTTTAGCCAGTTAAATGCTGTTGGAAACTTTGAGACAGGAGCCATTGCGACAGATTCCTTGACAGATACACAGATTGCCTTGATTGCTTCGGCTTCTAAGAATTTACCTGGTATCAGTATTTCAAGCACGTGGGATCGAAAGGTTCTAGAGACTTCTCTCTCTTCTATAGTGGGAAGTGTATCCGGTGAAAAAGCTGGTCTCCCAGCTGAAGAAGCTGATGCTTATATTAAAAAGGGCTATTCTCTAAATGATCGGGTTGGTACCTCTTATCTAGAGAAACAATATGAAGAAACCTTGCAAGGTAAACGCTCGGTGAAGGAAATTCATCTAGATAAGTATGGCAATATGGAAAGTGTCGAAAATATTGAAGATGGTACCAAAGGGAACAATATCAAACTGACCATCGATTTGGCCTTCCAAGATAGCGTGGACAATCTTCTTAAGAGTTATTTCACTTCCGAACTAGGAAATGGAGGAGCTAAGTATTCTGAAGGTGTCTATGCAGTTGCTTTGAACCCCAAAACAGGTGCAGTTTTATCCATGTCAGGAATTAAACATGATCTGAAAACGGGAGAGTTGACGCCTGATTCTTTGGGAACGGTAACCAATGTCTTTGTACCAGGTTCGGTCGTTAAGGCTGCAACCATCAGTTCCGGTTGGGAGAATGGAGTCTTATCAGGGAACCAGACCTTGACGGATCAGTCTATTGTCTTCCAAGGTTCACCCCCTATCAATTCGTGGTATACTGCCTTTTCTGGGCCAATGCCGATTACGGCAGTTCAAGCTTTGGAGTATTCATCTAATACTTATATGGTCCAAACAGCTTTAGGGATTATGGGATTGACTTATCAACCGAATATGATTGCAGGAATTGGAAATTTAGACTCGGCTATGGGGAAATTACGTTCAACCTTTGGTGAGTATGGTTTAGGATCATCTACAGGTATTGATTTACCAGATGAATCCACCGGCTTTATTCCTAAAGATTATGATCTTGCTAATTATATTACAAATTCATTTGGTCAGTTTGATAACTATACCCCAATGCAATTAGCTCAGTATGTAGCAACTATTGCAAATGATGGTGTCCGTATGGCTCCCCGTATTGTTGAGGGAATTTATGGCAATAATGATAAAGGAGGATTGGGCGACCTGATTCAACAACTGCAACCGTCAGAGATGAATAAGGTCAATATATCCGCCTCCGATATGAGTATTTTGCAACAAGGTTTTTATCAGGTTGCCCATGGGACTAGTGGATTGACAACTGGCCGTGCCTTTTCAAATGGTGCAGCTGTATCTATTAGCGGAAAAACGGGTACAGCCGAAAGTTATGTAGCAGATGGTCAGCAAGCAACCAATACCAATGCCGTGGCCTATGCTCCATCCGATAATCCACAAATCGCTGTAGCTGTTGTCTTCCCGCATAACACCAATCTTACAAATGGTGTCGGACCTTCCATTGCGCGCGACATTATCAACCTCTATAACCAACATCATCCAATGAATTAGAAAGGAACTTATGCTTTATCCAACACCTATTGCCAAACTAATTGACAGTTATTCCAAGTTGCCGGGTATCGGGATCAAGACGGCTACACGTCTGGCCTTTTATACGATTGGAATGTCTGATGACGATGTCAATGAATTTGCCAAAAACCTCCTTTCTGCTAAGAGAGAGCTGACCTATTGCTCCATCTGTGGTCGTTTGACTGATGATGATCCTTGCTCTATCTGTACCGATCCAAGTCGTGACCAGACAACCATTTTAGTTCTCGAGGATAGTCGCGATGTGGCGGCTATGGAGAATATTCAAGAATACCATGGACTTTATCATGTCTTACATGGACTCATATCTCCCATGAATGGTATCAGTCCAGATGATATCAATCTCAAGAGCCTCATGACTCGTCTTATGGAGAGTGAAGTTTCAGAGGTAATCGTAGCAACCAATGCTACAGCAGATGGAGAAGCAACTTCCATGTATCTTTCACGTTTGCTCAAACCAGCTGGCATCAAGGTTACGCGCCTGGCACGTGGCCTCGCTGTGGGAGCGGACATTGAGTATGCGGATGAGGTTACACTCTTACGAGCCATTGAAAATCGAACAGAGTTGTAAGTGTAGACAAATTAACACACTCAATTCATTTATACAAAAATCACGGAGACCGACAGTTGTTTTATCGGTCTCTTTTTAGATTTATTGAAGACCAGTATCAGGTTCAAGTTTCAAAAAAGAAGCAAATATGATATACTAAAGAACGAGTATTCTATTAGAATTGGAACCAATAATATGAAACAAACGATTATTCTTTTATACGGTGGACGTAGTGCAGAGCGTGAAGTCTCTGTCCTTTCAGCTGAAAGTGTGATGCGTGCGGTCAACTACGACCGTTTCACAGTCAAGACTTTCTTCATCAGCCAGTCAGGTGACTTTATTAAAACGCAAGAATTTAGCCAGACTCCAGGTCAAGAAGACCGTCTCATGACCAATGAAACCATTGATTGGGATAAGCAAGTTTCACCAAGTGCTATATACGAAGAGGGAGCAGTGGTCTTTCCAGTCCTTCACGGTCCGATGGGAGAAGATGGCTCTGTTCAAGGCTTCCTCGAAGTTTTGAAAATGCCTTATGTTGGTTGTAACATATTGTCATCTAGTCTTGCCATGGATAAAATCACGACCAAGCGTGTTTTGGAATCTGCTGGTATTGCTCAAGTTCCTTATGTGGCTATCGTTGAAGGCGATGATGTGACTTCTAAAATCGCTGAAGTTGAAGAAAAATTGATTTATCCAGTCTTCACAAAACCGTCAAACATGGGTTCAAGTGTCGGTATTTCTAAGTCTGAAAATCAAGAAGAACTCCGTCAAGCTTTGAAACTTGCCTTCCAATATGACAGCCGTGTCTTGGTTGAGCAAGGGGTGAATGCCCGTGAAATCGAGGTTGGTCTCTTGGGCAACTACGATGTCAAGAGTACGTTGCCAGGAGAAGTGGTCAAGGATGTTGCCTTTTATGACTACGATGCCAAGTATATTGATAATAAGATTACCATGGATATTCCTGCCAAAATCAGTGATGATGTGGTAGCTGTCATGCGTCATAATGCAGAAACAGCCTTCCGTGCGATTGGTGGACTAGGTCTATCTCGTTGCGATTTCTTCTATACAGATAAGGGCGAGATTTTCCTAAATGAGCTTAATACTATGCCTGGATTCACCCAATGGTCTATGTATCCACTGCTTTGGGATAATATGGGAATCAGCTATCCAGACTTAATCGAGCGTTTGGTTGACCTTGCTAAGGAAAGTTTTGATAAGCGCGAAGCGCATTTGCTATAAAAATGAAAGAGAGGGTAGAAGCCAGAACCGTCACTGTAAGGTGATTAGAGTTCTCGGACTTCGACCCTTTTTAAAGGAGTAGAAATGAAACTTACAATTTACGAAGTTGCCCAAGCTGTTGGAGCTAAAAATGATGTTAGTCTTTTTGCGGATGCTCAGTTAGAAAAGCCTGAGTTTGACAGTCGTTTGATTGGGACAGGAGATTTGTTTGTGCCACTTAAAGGTGCGCGTGATGGTCATGACTTTATCGAAACAGCTTTTGAAAATGGTGCAGTAGTAACCCTGTCTGAGAAAGAGGTCGCAAATCATCCTTATATTTTAGTAGATGATGTTTTGACTGCTTTTCAACAACTAGCTGCCTACTATCTTGAGAAAACGGCTGTTGATGTCTTTGCAGTTACAGGTTCAAATGGCAAGACGACGACCAAGGATATGTTGGCGCATTTACTATCAACAATCTACAAAACCTACAAAACACAAGGAAACTACAATAACGAGATTGGCCTTCCTTACACAGTTCTGCACATGCCTGAGGGGACAGAAAAGTTGGTTTTGGAGATGGGGCAGGATCACTTGGGAGATATTCATCTCTTGTCAGAATTGGCCCATCCAAAAACAGCCATTGTGACCTTGGTTGGAGAGGCTCATTTAGCCTTTTTCAAAGACCGTTCGGAAATCGCCAAAGGAAAAATGCAAATTGCAGATGGTATGGCTTCAGGTTCCTTGCTTTTAGCACCAGCTGACTCGATTGTAGAGGACTACTTGCCAACCGATAAAAAGGTAGTCCGTTTTGGGCAAGGAGCAGAGCTGGAAATCACAGACTTGGTTGAGCGCAAGGATAGTCTGACCTTTAAGGCTAATTTCTTGGAACAAGCCCTTGATTTGCCAGTGACTGGCAAGTACAATGCCACTAATGCTATGATTGCGTCTTATGTTGCCCTACAAGAAGGAGTTTTAGAGGAGCAAATTCATCAGGCCTTCCAAAATCTTGAATTGACGCGTAACCGTACTGAGTGGAAGAAAGCAGCAAATGGAGCAGATATCTTGTCAGATGTTTACAATGCCAATCCAACTGCTATGAAGTTGATTTTGGAGACATTTTCTGCCATCCCAGCCAATGAAGGGGGCAAGAAAATCGCTGTCTTGGCGGACATGAAGGAACTCGGTGACCAGTCTGTTCAGCTCCATAACCAGATGATTTTGAGTCTCTCGCCAGATGTGTTGGATACCGTTATTTTCTATGGAGAAGACATTGCTGAATTAGCCCAATTGGCTAGTCAAATGTTCCCAATCGGCCATGTTTACTACTTCAAAAAAACAGCCGACGAGGACCAATTTGAAGACCTAGTCAAGCAGGTCAAAGAAAGCCTTGGATCCCATGATCAAATCCTGCTCAAGGGATCTAACTCTATGAATCTAGCAAAGTTGGTAGAAAGTTTAGAAAATGAAGCCAAGTGATTTTGTTAAATATTTGCAAAGAATGATTACCCTTACAGATACTGGATTAACCTTTACAAAAGATCCCTTCGACCGTGAGCGCTACGAGGACTTGCGAAGTCTTTTATCTGAAATGTTGAATCAAGCATCAGACTTGGATGCAGAAGAAGTAGCAGAAGTCTTGAAACCAACTTCCGCTTATGTGACTCCTTTAATGGACGTCCGTGCTTGGATTGTTGAGGATGAGAAGATTTGTCTGGTTAGGGGACAAGGAGAGGATAGTTGGGCTTTGCCAGGTGGTTTTGGCGAGGTTGGCTATTCTCCAACAGAAAATATTCTCAAGGAGATTGAAGAAGAAACCGGTTTTAAAGCCAAAGTTGAAAGACTACTAGCTGTTTTTGATACCAATCATTTCCAACTACAGAGCAAGCAATATGCAAAGTTTGTTTTTGAATGTAAGCTTCTTGATGGACAATTCCAAGAAAATCAAGAAATCGCTGACCTTCAATTTTTTGCCATTGACCAACTGCCGACCTTATCTGAAAAACGCATTACCAAGGAGCAAATAGAGATTCTTTGGCAGGTTTATAAAGGTCAGAAGGAGCAATATCTTGACTAAGAAGATGATTATCGTATTTCTAAATTCATTTTTCTTAAATAGCATGGTATAATAAAATGCAGGAAAATTTTGAATCATGAGGAATACTAGATGAATTTATGGGATATTTTCTTTACGACCCAAGCAACAGAACCACCCAAGTTTGATCTTTTTTGGTATGTCAGTATATTTACACTCTTGGCTTTGACCTTTTATACAGCCTATCGTTATCGTGAAAAGAAGGCTTATCAACGATTTTTCCAAATCTTGCAGGCAGTTCAGTTAATCCTTCTTTATGGATGGTACGGGGTTAATCATATGCCACTGTCAGAAAGCTTACCCTTTTACCATTGCCGTATGGCTATGTTTGTGGTGCTTTTGCTTCCTGGTCAATCCAAATATCGGCAGTATTTTGCATTACTAGGAACATTTGGGACATTAGCAGCCTTTGTTTATCCCGTGCCAGATCCTTATCCATTCCCGCATATTGCGATTTTATCCTTTATCTTTGGACACTTAGCACTCTTGGGAAATTCACTGGTTTATCTCTTGAGACAGTACGACTCGAGAATGCTAGATGTGAAAAGAATTTTTATCATGACTTTTGCCCTAAATGCCTTGATTTTTGTGGTCAATTTAGTAACAGGTGGAGATTACGGATTCTTGACAAAACCACCATTGGTTGGAGACCATGGCTTAGTAGCTAATTATTTAATCGTTTCCCTGGCCTTATCAGCAGCGATTACGTTAACAAAGAAAATCTTGGAACTATTTTTAGAACAAGAAGCAGAAAAAATGATTGCAAAGAAAGCTTAGAAATGAGCTTTCTTTTTTTCATAAATCTGATTTTTTATAACTTGTTTGGAAAATAAAAAAAGCTAAGGAAAGAATGTGAAAAAATGGTAAGTAAATTTAGGAAAAACTAAGCACGATTGGATTTTTTGTGTTATAATATTCTGTGAATAGCTATGCCCTATTTTAGCTATATTGAATAGAAGTTTGAAACTTGGAAGAGAGAGGATGCGATGTAATGGCTAGAGATGGTTTTTTTACAGGCTTAGATATCGGAACTAATTCGATTAAAGTGTTGGTTGCCGAGCATAGAAATGGTGAACTTAATGTAATTGGTGTAAGTAATGCCAAGAGTAAAGGTGTAAAGGATGGGATTATCGTTGATATTGAAGCAGCAGCAACTGCTATCAAGTCAGCTATTTCCCAAGCAGAAGAGAAAGCTGGCATTTCAATCAAATCAGTGAATGTTGGTTTGCCTGGAAATCTTTTGCAAGTAGAACCAACTCAAGGTATGATTCCAGTTACATCTGATACAAAAGAAATTACAGATCAAGATGTTGAAAATGTTGTTAAATCAGCCTTGACAAAGAGTATGACACCAGATCGTGAAGTCATTACTTTTATTCCAGAAGAATTTATCGTAGATGGTTTCCAAGGTATTCGTGACCCACGTGGTATGATGGGGGTTCGTCTTGAAATGCGTGGTTTGCTTTACACAGGTCCACGTACTATTCTTCACAATTTACGTAAGACAGTTGAGCGCTCAGGTGTTCAAGTTGAAAATATTATTATTTCACCATTGGCTTTGGTTCGTTCAGTCTTGAACGAAGGAGAGCGTGAATTTGGAGCTACTGTGATTGATATGGGAGCAGGTCAAACAACTGTTGCTACAATCCGTAACCAAGAACTCCAGTTTACAAATATTCTTCAAGAAGGTGGAGATTATGTCACAAAAGATATCTCTAAAGTCTTGAAGACTTCACAGAAATTAGCTGAAGGATTGAAATTAAACTATGGTGAAGCCTACCCTTCACTTGCAAGCAATGAAACCTTCCAAGTTGAAGTAATTGGTGAAGTAGAACCTGTAGAAGTTACAGAAAGCTACCTAGCAGAGATTATTTCAGCTCGCATTAAACACATTTTTGAACAAATCAAACAAGAGTTGGAAAGAAGACATTTGTTGGATCTTCCAGGTGGGATTGTTCTGATTGGTGGAAATGCTATTTTACCAGGTATTGTAGAACTTGCACAGGAAGTCTTTGGCGTTGGTGTTAAACTTTACGTTCCAAATCAAGTTGGAATCCGTAACCCTGCCTTTGCTCATGTGATTAGCTTGTCTGAATTTGCTGGTCAATTGACTGAAGTGCATTTATTGGCACAACGAGCAGTTAAGGGTGAGGATACTTTGCGTCACCAACCAATTAATTTTGGTGGGATGATTCAACGCGTTACGCAAGTAGCACAACCTACCCCTATTCAACCAGTTCAAAATACTGAGGTAGAGCAATCAGCTTCTACGAACGTAGTTGCTCCCAAAGAAGATAAAGTATCTTCTCAAAATAAACCAAAAATCGCAGATCGTTTCCGTGGCTTAATCGGAAGCATGTTTGATGAATAAAAGAGGAAAAATAAACTATGACATTTTCATTTGATACAGCAGCAGCTCAAGGTGCAGTTATTAAAGTAATCGGTGTTGGTGGAGGTGGCGGAAACGCCATTAACCGCATGGTTGACGAAGGTGTTGCAGGCGTAGAATTTATCGCAGCAAACACAGATGTACAAGCTTTGAGTAGTACAAAAGCTGAGACTGTAATTCAGTTAGGTCCTAAATTGACTCGTGGTTTGGGTGCTGGAGGTCGACCTGAAATCGGTCAAAAGGCAGCCGAAGAAAGCGAAGAAGCCTTGACTCAAGCTATTACTGGAGCAGACATGGTCTTCATTACTGCAGGTATGGGAGGTGGCTCAGGTACTGGTGCTGCTCCTGTTATTGCCCGCATTGCTAAAGATTTAGGTGCTCTTACAGTTGGTGTTGTGACACGTCCTTTCGGTTTTGAAGGAAGCAAACGTGGTCAGTACGCTGTAGAAGGAATCAATCAACTTCGTGAGCATGTGGATACTCTATTGATTATTTCAAACAACAACTTGCTTGAAATTGTTGATAAGAAAACTCCACTTCTTGAAGCTCTTAGCGAAGCAGATAACGTACTTCGCCAAGGTGTTCAAGGGATTACTGATTTGATTACAAATCCTGGTTTGATTAACCTTGACTTTGCCGATGTGAAAACAGTTATGGCAAATAAAGGAAACGCCCTAATGGGTATCGGTATCGGTAGTGGTGAAGAACGTGTGGTAGAAGCAGCTCGTAAGGCAATCTACTCACCACTTCTTGAAACAACTATTGACGGTGCTGAGGATGTCATCGTCAACGTTACTGGTGGTCTCGACTTGACTTTGATTGAGGCAGAAGAAGCTTCAGAGATCGTCAACCAAGCAGCTGGCCAAGGAGTGAACATCTGGCTTGGAACATCAATCGATGAAAACATGAAAGATGAAATCCGTGTTACAGTCGTTGCAACTGGTGTTCGTCAAGATCGTGTGGAAAAAGTTGTGGGCCATGCACCAAGACAAGCTGTTCGTCATGAACAAGTAAGTCCTAGTCATGCACACAATCATAATCGTCAGTTTGATATGGCTGAAACTGCAGAAATTCCAAGTCCAGCACCTCGTCGCACAGAAACTTCTCAAACTTCAGCATTTGGTGATTGGGACTTGCGTCGTGAGACAATTGTTCGACCAACTGATTCAGTGGTATCACCAGTTGAACGTTTCGAAGCGCCATCTTTACACGATGAGGATGAATTAGACACTCCTCCATTTTTCAAAAATCGTTAAGTAAATGAATTTGAAAGAAAATACAGAACGTGTTTTTCAACAAATAAAAGATGCAAGTCAGCAGTCAGGAAGAGAAGCCAATTCTGTTTCGGTTGTTGCTGTTACAAAATATGTAGACATACCGACAGCGGAGGCCTTGCTTCCGCTAGGTGTGCATCATATTGGTGAAAATCGTGTGGATAAATTTCTTGAGAAATATGAAGCTTTAAAAGATAGAAATATTACCTGGCATTTGATTGGAACCTTGCAAAGACGCAAGGTCAAAGATGTCATTCAGTATGTTGATTATTTCCACGCTTTGGATTCATTAAAGCTAGCAGAAGAAATTCAAAAAAGAAGTGACAGAGTTGTTAAGTGTTTCTTACAAGTAAATATCTCAAGGGAAGAGAGCAAACATGGTTTTTCAAGGGAAGAACTATTAGAGCTCTTGCCAGAATTGGCCACCTTAGATAAAATTGAATATGTCGGCTTGATGACCATGGCTCCTTTTGAAGCTAGTAGTGATGAGTTGAAAGAAATTTTTAAAGCTACGCAGGATTTGCAACTAGAAATTAGAGAAAAACAAATTCCCAATATGCCAATGACGGACTTGAGTATGGGTATGAGTCGTGACTACAAGGAAGCGATTGAATTTGGCTCAACATTTGTCAGAATTGGTACAGCATTTTTTAAATAGGAAAGAAATATGTCTTTAAAAGATAGATTTGATAAATTTATAGATTATTTTACAGAAGATGGAGAAGATGTTGGTACTGCATATCAGCCTAAAGCTGAAGAGCCAATTGTGACTCCAGTCCCTTCTGTTCAAGAGTTGCCTCAACAAGCTGGTAGCACGCCATCTAAAGATAAAAACATCACTCGTCTTCATGCCCGTCAACAAGAGTTGGCTATGCAAAGTCAACGTTCTACTGATAAGGTGACAATTGATGTTCGTTATCCACGTAAATACGAAGATGCCACAGATATTGTTGATTTATTAGCTGGTAACGAAAGTATTTTGATTGATTTCCAATATATGACAGAAGTTCAAGCACGTCGTTGTTTGGATTATCTGGACGGGGCACGCCATGTTTTAGCTGGTAACATGAAAAAGGTAGCATCTACTATGTACCTGCTGACACCAGTTGATGTTGTCGTCAATATTGAAGACATCAAAATTCCAGATGAATCACAAAATGGTGAATTTGGCTTTGATATGAAACGTACGAGAGTGAGATAATGATCTTTCTCATTCGTTTTGTTCAAAATGCAGTGGATATCTATTCACTGATTTTAATCGTGTTTGCTCTGATGTCTTGGTTTCCCAATGCTTATGAATCACGTCTTGGACGCTTGATTATTAGTTTAGTGAAACCGATAGTAGCTCCCTTGCAACGTTTACCCCTCCAGATTGCAGGTCTTGACTTATCTGTCTGGATTGCGGTATTACTAGTTCACTTCCTAGGGGAGCAGTTGATTCGACTTTTAGTGATCTTTCTATGAACAAGATGATTTATCAACACTTTTCTAAGAATGATTCGTCTTTTATTGATAAGGGATTAGAATGGATAAAAAAGGTAGAAGATTCTTATTCTCCTTTTTTAACACCTTTTGTAAATCCCCATCAAGAAAAGATTTTAAAGGTGCTAGCATCAACCAACGGCATCTCCTATATGAGCAGTCGGCAGTTTCTTGAAACTGAATATGTACGGGTACTCCTGTATCCTGATTATTTTGAGCCGGGATTCTCTGATTTTGAACTTTCCTTGCAAGAAATTGTCTATCCTAATAAGTTTGAACGCCTAACGCATGCAAAAATATTAGGGACTGTTTTAAATCAGCTAGGAATCGATAGGAAGCTATTTGGTGATATCTTAGTCAACGAAGAGAGAGCACAGATTATCATAAATCGACAGTTTATGCTCCTTTTTCAAGACGGCATTACGAAAATTGCTCGTTTACCGGTTCGTCTAGAAGAACGGGATTTTACTGAGAAAATTACTACAGTAGAAGATTATCAAGAATTAGATATTTGTATTGCTAGTTCTAGATTAGATGTTTTTCTAGCAGGTGTCTTCAAGCTGTCTAGAAATCAGGCAAGTCAGTTAATTGAAAAACAGGCAGTCCAAGTCGATTACCATTTAGTTGAAAAATCAGATTATGCAGTTCAAGTTGGTGATTTGATTAGTGTTAGGAAATTTGGTCGATTGAAACTTGTTAGAGATAATGGGCAAACAAAAAAAGATAAAAAGAAATTAACGGTCCAATTGTTATTAAGTAAGTGAGGAAAAATATGCCAATTACATCGTTAGAAATCAAAGATAAAACTTTTAGCACACGCTTCAGAGGGTTTGATCAAGAAGAAGTAGATGAGTTTTTAGATATTGTAGTCCGTGATTATGAAGATTTGGTTCGCTCTAATCATGATAAGGATTTACATATTAAGAGTTTGGAAGAGCGTTTGTCTTACTTTGATGAGATGAAAGACTCATTGAGTCAATCTGTATTGATTGCACAAGATACAGCTGAGCGAGTAAAACAAGCTGCAACGGAACGTTCAAACAATATTATCCAACAAGCAGAGCAAGATGCACAACGTTTGTTGGAAGAAGCCAAGTACAAAGCAAATGAAATTCTTCGTCAAGCAACTGACAATGCTAAGAAAGTTGCTGTTGAAACAGAAGAATTGAAGAACAAGAGTCGTGTCTTCCATCAACGTCTTAAATCTACAATTGAGAGCCAGTTAGCAATTGTTGAATCTTCAGATTGGGAAGATATTCTGCGCCCAACAGCTACCTATCTTCAGACAAGTGATGAAGCATTTAAAGAAGTTGTTGGTGAAGTTCTTGGTGAATCGGTATATTCACAACCAGAAGAAGAACAAATCGATATGACTCGTCAATTTACACCTGAAGAAATGGCTGAGTTACAAGCTCGAATTGAGGCTGGTAATAGAGAATTAGCTGAATTTGAAGCTCAACAACATCATTATGTGGAAGAACATTTAGAGCCAGTTGAAGTCGAAGGCCCTTCATCGAATGAGGAAGATACAAATAAAGAATCTGTCCTTATCTTATAATGAATAGTGATATGTGAGAACAATATCTTATCCTTATATTTCCAGCGAGCAGGAGATGGTGTGAGTCCTGCATTCCCTAACGATAAGATTATCCTCTCAAAAACTCAAGTCTGAAGCTAGTAAGATTTGACGTTCCCCACGTTACGGGAAATGAGGGAGAAAGACTAAATCTTTTTCCGAATAAAGGTGGTACCACGATTTTCGTCCTTTTTGGAAGTCGTGGTTTTTAATTTGTTATTATTTATAAAGGAGATACCATGAAACTCAAAGATACCCTTAATCTTGGGAAAACAGCTTTCCCAATGCGTGCAGGTCTTCCTACCAAAGAGCCAGTTTGGCAAAAGGAATGGGAAGATGCAAAACTTTACCAACGTCGTCAAGAATTGAACCAAGGAAAACCTCATTTCACCTTGCATGATGGCCCTCCATATGCTAACGGAAATATCCACGTTGGACATGCTATGAACAAGATTTCAAAAGATATCATTGTTCGTTCAAAATCTATGTCAGGTTTTTACGCACCATTTATCCCAGGTTGGGATACACATGGTCTGCCAATCGAGCAAGTTTTGGCAAAACAAGGTGTCAAACGTAAAGAAATGGACTTGGTTGAGTACTTGAAACTTTGCCGTGAATACGCTCTTTCTCAAGTAGATAAACAACGTGAAGACTTTAAACGTTTGGGTGTTTCTGGTGACTGGGAAAATCCATATGTGACTTTGACTCCTGATTATGAAGCAGCACAAATCCGTGTCTTCGGTGAGATGGCTAACAAAGGTTATATCTATCGTGGTGCAAAACCAGTTTACTGGTCTTGGTCATCTGAGTCGGCTCTTGCTGAAGCGGAGATTGAATACCATGATTTGGTTTCAACTTCCCTATACTATGCTAATAAGGTAAAAGATGGCAAAGGTGTTCTAGATACAGATACTTATATCGTAGTCTGGACAACAACTCCATTTACCATCACAGCTTCTCGTGGTTTGACTGTCGGAGCGGATATTGATTACGTCTTGGTTCAATCTGCTGGTGAAGCTCGTAAGTTTGTGGTTGCTGCAGAATTGTTGACTAGCTTGTCTGAGAAATTTGGTTGGGCTGATGTTCAAGTATTGGCAACTTACCGTGGTCAAGAATTGAACCACATCGTAACAGAACACCCATGGGATACAGCTGTAGATGAGCTTGTTATCCTTGGTGACCACGTTACGACTGATTCTGGTACAGGTATCGTCCATACAGCCCCTGGTTTTGGTGAGGATGACTACAATGTTGGTATTGCTAATGATCTTGAAGTCGCAGTGACTGTTGACGAACGTGGTATCATGATGAAGAATGCTGGTTCTGAGTTTGAAGGTCAATTCTATGAAAAGGTAGTTCCAACTGTTATTGAAAAACTTGGTAACCTCCTTCTTGCCCAAGAAGAAATCTCTCACTCATACCCATTTGACTGGCGTACTAAGAAACCAATCATCTGGCGTGCAGTACCACAATGGTTTGCCTCAGTTTCTAAATTCCGCCAAGAAATCTTGGATGAAATTGAAAAAGTGAAATTCCACTCAGAATGGGGTAAAGTCCGTCTGTACAATATGATTCGTGACCGTGGTGACTGGGTTATTTCTCGTCAACGTGCTTGGGGTGTTCCACTTCCAATCTTCTACGCTGAAGACGGTACAGCGATTATGACTGCTGAAACTATTGAACACGTGGCTCAACTCTTTGAGGAACATGGTTCAAGCATTTGGTGGGAACGTGATGCTAAGGAACTCTTGCCAGAAGGATATACTCACCCAGGTTCTCCAAATGGTGAATTCAAGAAAGAAACAGATATCATGGACGTTTGGTTTGACTCAGGTTCATCATGGAATGGAGTTGTGGTAAACCGTCCTGAATTGACTTACCCAGCAGACCTTTACCTAGAAGGTTCAGACCAATACCGTGGTTGGTTTAACTCATCATTGATCACATCTGTTGCTAACCATGGTGTAGCACCTTACAAACAAATCTTGTCACAAGGTTTTGCCCTTGATGGTAAAGGTGAGAAGATGTCTAAATCTCTTGGAAATACCATTGCTCCAAGCGATGTTGAAAAACAATTTGGTGCAGAAATCTTGCGTCTTTGGGTAACAAGTGTAGACTCAAGCAACGACGTGCGTATCTCTATGGATATCTTGAGCCAAGTCTCTGAAACTTACCGTAAGATTCGTAACACTCTTCGTTTCTTGATTGCTAATACATCTGACTTTAACCCAGCTGAGGATGCAGTAGCTTACGATGAGCTTCGTTCAGTTGATAAGTACATGACGATTCGATTTAACCAGCTTGTTAAGACCATTCGTGATGCTTATGCAAACTTTGAATTCTTGACAATCTATAAGGCCTTGGTGAACTTTATCAACGTTGACCTGTCAGCCTTCTACCTTGATTTTGCCAAAGATGTTGTTTATATCGAAGGTGCCAAATCATTGGAACGCCGTCAAATGCAGACTGTCTTCTATGACATTCTTGTAAAAATTACCAAACTCTTGACACCAATCCTTCCTCACACTGCGGAAGAAATCTGGTCATACCTTGAGTTTGAAGCAGAAGACTTCGTTCAATTGTCAGAATTGCCAGAAGCAGAGACGTTTGCTAACCAAGAAGAAATCTTGGATACCTGGGCAGCCTTCATGGATTTCCGTGGACAAGCTCAAAAAGCCTTGGAAGAAGCGCGTAATGCCAAAGTTATCGGTAAATCACTTGAAGCACACTTGACAGTTTATCCAAACGAAGTTGTGAAAACTCTACTCGAAGCAGTAAACAGCAATGTAGCTCAACTTTTGATCGTGTCTGAATTGACCATCGCAGAAGGACCAGCTCCAGAAACTGCTGTTAGCTTCGAAGATGTGGCCTTCACTGTTGAACGCGCTGCAGGTGAAGTATGTGACCGTTGCCGTCGAATCGACCCAACAACAGCAGAACGCAGCTACCACGCAGTCATCTGTGACCACTGTGCAAGCATCGTAGAAGAAAACTTTGCAGACGCAGTAGCAGAAGGATTTGAAGAGAAATAATCGAATGATAGATTGAAAATGTTTTCTGTGTGTGTATTTTAGTTTAATATAAAAGAAAATATTAAACAAAATTAATGTATAATATTAATTTTTAATGAAAAGGAAGTATTGATGAAAAAGAAAACACTTGCTCAATTAGATGGTATCATTGGTTTAGTTGCAGGAACTATTCTAGCCATTTTGCCAATTATTATAATTATGATTGCCTCTATATTTGATAATGAAGAAGTTGTTGGTGTCATCTTAGGAATTATTTTTATTATTTTTAGTTTAGTAAAAATTGGAATTTTAATTCTAGGTATTCTCTCACTAATATACTATAAAGATGATAATAGAATTTCAATTGCACCCTCAGTCTTATTAATTGTTGGTTCTGCACTTTCATTGGTTCCATTCTTAGGATGGATAGGGGGAATCGTCATTATTGTTGGTGCTTCATTATTTTTAGGAAGCCTCAAAAAATTTAAAGTTGAACTATAAATAGAGTTTTTGTCAAGTAGAGTAAATGGAGAAACTCTAAAATTGGTTCTTTGTCAGCAGTAGTGGATTAAAGAAAAGCTAAGATAGAGAAAGGACAAATTTCGTCCTTTCTTTTTTGATGTTCAGAGCGATAAAAATCGTTTTTTGAAGTTTTCAAAGTTTCGAAAACCAAAGGCATTTCGTTCGATAAGTTTGATGAGATTATTGGTCGCTTCTGATTTGGAGTTAGAATAGGGTAATTGAAGGGCGTTGACGATTTTTCAATGATTTCATGATTGATGAAAGTTACTATTTTAGTTTTAAGAATTGTGGCTATTGTGTATTTCAAGGACGATGAGCGTGTGACTCCTGCACCGTCTGTATTGTTTATCGTAGGTAGTTCTGTTGGATTGATCCCATTCGTGGACTAGATAGGATAAATTATGACAATTATTGGCAATTCCTATACTTTGAAATTTTGAAAAAATTCGAAATTGAAGAATCATATCTTTCGAATTGAGGTGGGATGAATTGAATCTTTGTTAGAAATACTTATTACAGTATGAAGGTGGTTAGTCTTATTTTTTTGTTACCAATTGACGGAAAATTTTATAGGATAAATAAGCTATTTCATTCGTAAAATCTAAAGCATTTATTTGAGACAAGGAACTCTTTTTATAGTATAATGATGGTTGTAGATTGAATATATCAAAATATATATCGAAGTATTTTTGTTTCTTGTAAGTTTATCATAGTGAGGAAGCAAAATGCTTCTTCTATTTTGAAATGGATAAAATAATAGAGAGGATATAGAATGAAAAAATTTTTTGGAGAGAAGCAGCATCGTTTTTCCTTACGAAAGTTGGCGATTGGTCTTGTGTCTGCTTCAATTTCGAGCTTATTTTTTGTGTCCATTGCTAGCAGTGGGACTGTATTTGCTCAAGAAAATGTATCTGTTCACTACAAATACGTGACGGATACAGAACTGAGTAGTTATGAGAAGGACTTGATTGTAAAGGATTTTCCTAAAGTGGCTGAAGATAGTGAGAGCACTTACTATCTAGTCTACCGTATGGATGAGAAAGCCCAACTAGGTCAGTTGCCTCATACCGGTGAGCACAGTAATCTGGTTACCGTCCTTTCGGGTGGAGCCCTCGCTTCGATTGGACTCCTTATTTTTGCTGTTTCGAGAAAGAAAGGCAAGAAGAAAGCACTGTTGAAGGTTGTTTTGATAACAGGCATGGGGAGCGGTTTGGTTTCTTCGGTTCAGGCTATTGAAAATCAACTCTTGCTCCAATATAATCAAGAATATCAATTATCCCAAGGAGATAGTCTGCCTTTGCCAAGAGTCTTGTCAGGTTATACCTATCTAGGTTATATTAAGCAAGACAAGGAAGCTAGTCTGCAAGAAACTGCTGCTAGAGGTCAGAAACTAGACGACATGCTTCAACCTCATTTTCAGACCAATGAAGGTAGGCAAAAGGTAGGAGATGAGCGGAAAAATCCGTCTCCAACAAACCCTGCTGACAAGTCAATCCCTTCTCAAGATTCACCCAATCAAAAGCCGTCTGGTATTGCTAGTGTGGATCCTCAGGACGAAGTCTTGGCTGGTCGCGTGAACAAACCAGAGCTCCTATACAAAGACCAAGAGATTGTAACAAAACTAGATGTTTTAGAAGTGGTTCAAGAAAATCCCGAACTAGCAGAGGGAACCGTTCGTGTCAAACAAGAAGGTCGTGCTGGGAAGAAGGTTGAGGTTGTTCGTATTTTCACTGTTGAAAACCAAGAAATTACTCGTGAGATCCTCTCGACCAAGGTAGAAGAAGCCTTACCACGTATAGTAGAAAAAGGGACTAAGAAGGCAGTTGCTCCGAGTGAAGCACCCCAGTCTGCAAGAAAAGGAGAGCCTGAGACTCAGCCTTCCTTGCCAGAATATAAAGGTGAGCAATCTGGTGCAATAGTTGCCCCTGAGAAAACTGATAAACCAGCCTATACAGGAACTCAGTCTGGAGCAATAGTCGAACCCGAGAAAGTAGCTCCACAACCAGAGTACAAGGGAACTCAAGCTGGTGCCATCGTCGAACCTGAAACTCAGCCTTCCCTGCCAGAATATAAAGGTGAGCAATCGGGAGCTGTTGTAGCCCCTGAGAAAACTGATAAACCAGCCTATACAGGAACTCAGTCTGGAGCAATAGTCGAACCCGAGAAAGTAGCTCCACAACCAGAGTACAAGGGAACTCAAGCTGGTGCCATCGTCGAACCAGAGACTCAGCCTTCCCTGCCAGAATATAAAGGTGAGCAATCGGGAGCTGTTGTAGCCCCTGAGACAAATGAAAAACCAGAATATACTGGCACCCAATCTGGAGCAATAGTAGATCCTGAGCAGGTTTCTCCTCTTCCAGAATATACAGGAATTCAATCTGGTGCGATTGTTGAACCTGAAAAGCAGGAACCAGAGGTTGGAGGTGCTCAATCAGGGGCTTTGGTAGAACCAGAAACGGCTGATAAGCCATCCTATACAGGCGAGCAATCTGGAGCAATAGTCGAACCAGAGCAAGTAGCTCCACAACCAGAGTATAAGGGAACTCAATCTGGTGCCATCGTCGAACCAGAGACTCAGCCTTCCCTGCCAGAATATAAAGGTGAGCAATCTGGTGCAATAGTTGCCCCTGAGACAAATGAAAAACCAGAATATACAGGAATTCAATCTGGAGCCATCGTCGAACCAGAAACGGCTGATAAGCCATCCTATACAGGTACCCAGTCCGGAGCGGTTGTTGAACCAGAGCAAGTAGCTCCACAACCAGAGTACAAGGGAACTCAAGCTGGTGCCATCGTCGAACCAGAGACTCAGCCTTCCTTGCCAGAATATAAAGGTGAGCAATCGGGAGCTGTTGTAGCCCCTGAGACAAATGAAAAACCAGAATATACTGGCATTCAATCTGGAGCAATAGTCGAACCAGAACAGGTACCATCGAAACCATCTTATACAGGTACCCAATCCGGAGCGATTGTTGAACCCGAACAAATTGCCCCTCTTCCAGAATATACTGGCAATATTGAGCAAGAAAAACCAGAAAATCCGGCTGAAAAACCAAAAGAAAAAGATCCAGAAAAAACACTTGAATTAAGAAATGTTTCTGATCTGGAGTTATATAGTCAGACCAATGGTACTTACAAACAACATGTTTCTTTAGACAGTGTTCCAAGTAATATAGACACTTACTTTGTTAAGGTCAAATCGTCGTCATTCAAAGATGTCTATCTACCTGTCGCTTCAATAACTGTAGAAATAAAAAATGGACAATCAGTTTATAAAATCATAGCCAAAGCTGAGAAACTCCAGCAAGAGCTAGAAAATAAATATGTCGATAATTTCACTTTCTATCTCGCAAAAAAGGCCACAGAAGAAACAACAACCTTCACTTCCTTTAGCAACTTGGTTAAAGCAATCAACAAGAATCTCTCTGGAACCTATCATTTAGCGGCTAGCTTGAATGCCAACGAAGTGGAGTTGGGACCTGATGACAGATCTTACATCAAAGGCACCTTTACTGGTCAGTTGATTGGTGAAAAAGATGGTAAGCGGTATGCTATTTACAACTTGAAAAAGCCTCTTTTTGAAAGCTTGAGAGGGGCCACAGTAGAAAAGTTGAGCCTAAAAAATGTCTCTATTTCAGGTAAAGATGATATCGGTTCACTGGCAAATGAAGCTACGGATAACACAAAGATTAAGCAAGTTCATGTCGATGGTGTTCTGGCTGGGGAACGTGGTATCGGTGGTTTGTTGGCTAAGGCAGACCAATCAAGCATTACAGAGAGCAGTTTTAAGGGAAGAATTGTTAATACCTACGAAACGACTGCTGCATACAATATTGGTGGTCTGGTCGGTCATTTGACAGGAGGCAGAGCTTCACTGACTAAGTCAAAAGCGACAGTAGCCATTTCATCCAATACGAATAGTTCAGATCAGACTGTTGGTGGGCTAGCAGGTCTAGTAGACCAAGATGCGCATATACAGGATAGCTATGCTGAAGGTGATATCAACAATGTCAAGCACTTTGGTAGAGTTGCGGGTGTAGCTGGATATTTGTGGGATCGGAAGACGAATGAGGAACAGCATGCAGGAAGATTGACCAATGTACTAAGTGATGTCAATGTAACCAACGGGAATGCTATTACCGGTTACCACTATAATGAAATGAAGGTGTCTAATACATTCAGCAACAAAGCTAATAGAGTCTACAATGTCACCTTGGTCAGGGAAGAAGTCGTCAGCAAGGAATCATTTGTGGAAAGAGGAACAATTTTAGATGCTTCTGAAGTGACTAATAAAAAAGCAGAAATCAATCCTCTCGCTCCTCCAACAGTGGAGCCTCTTTCAACAAGTGGTAGTAAAGAAAGTGATTTTTCTAAGGTGAAGCATTATCAAGCTCAGCGCGCCTTAGCTTATAAAAATATTGAAAAATTGCTACCTTTCTACAACAAGGCAACCGTCGTCAAATACGGAAACCTGGTCAATGAGAACAGTCTTTTATATAAAAAAGCACTCTTGTCTGCAGTCATGATGAAGGATGACCAAGTAATTACGGACATTGTAACCAATAAAAAAAGTGCCAATAAACTCTTGCTCCATTACCAGGATCATTCCTCTGAAACATTCCAGCTCAAGTACCAGACTGATTTTGCTAAGTTAGCAGAATATAGTCTAGGAGATACGGGGCTTCTCTATACGCCAAACCAATTCTTGTATAATCAAGAAACGATTATCCAGCAAGTCTTACCAGAATTGAAGAAGGTAAATTATCATTCAGACGCTATTAGAAACACACTTGGTATTTCACCAAAAGTGAAGCAAACCGAGCTCTATTTAGAAGAACAGTTTACTAAAACGAAGGAACATCTAGAAGAAAGTCTGAGAAAACTCTTGTCAGCGGATGCTGGTCTAGTGGAAAACAATCAAGTAATGACAGGTTACATCGTAGATAAAATCAAGCGCAACAAGGAAGCCTTGCTTCTTGGTATGAGTTACTTAGAGCGTTGGTATAACTTTAGCTATGGTCAGGTCAATATTAAAGACTTGGTCTTGTATCACCTTGATTTCTTTGGTAAAGGAAATGCATCTCCGTTAGATACTTTGATTGAGTTAGGGAAATCAGGATTTAATAATCTGCTTGCTAAGAACAACGTTGATACTTATGGTATCAGTCTTGCCAGCCATCATGGAACAACAGATCTGTTTAGCACGCTAGAACATTACCGAAAAGTCTTTTTACCAAATACTAGCAACAATGACTGGTTTAAATCCCAGACCAAAGCTTTCATTGTCGAAGAAAAATCCACTATTGCAGAGGTCAAAGCCAAGCAAGAGCAAGCAGGAACTAAGTACTCTATCGGTGTTTATGACCGAATTACTAGTAGCACTTGGAAATACCGCAATATGGTCTTGCCTCTCCTTACTTTGCCAGAAAGATCTGTATTTGTCATTTCAACCTTGTCTAGTCTAGGATTTGGCGCTTACGATCGCTACCGCAACAGTGACTATAAGGCTGGAGATAAACTCAATAAGTTTGTTGAAGATAATGCGCGTGAAACAGCCAAGCGTCAGCGAGATCACTACGATTATTGGTATCGTATTTTAGATAATCAGGGACGTGAAAAACTCTATCGTACGATCCTGCTTTATGATGCCTATAAGTTTGGTGATGATCATACTGAAGGAAAGGCTTCAACAATCGCAGACTTTGAGAATTCAAATCCTGCAATGCAACATTTCTTTGGACCAGTTGGTAACAAGGTGGTTCATAATCATCACGGTGCATACGCAACAGGAGATGGTGTCTATTATATGTCTTACCGTATGTTGGATAAGGATGGCGCTATTACGTATACCCATGAGATGACCCATGATTCAGATCAGGATATCTATCTTGGTGGTTATGGTAGAAGAAGTGGTCTTGGTCCTGAATTCTTTGCTAAAGGCTTATTACAAGCGCCAGATCATCCAAATGATGCAACCATTACCATTAACTCAATCTTGAAACATTCAAAATCAGATAGCATGGAAGGATCCCGTCTACAAGTCTTAGATCCGACGGAACGATTCAAAGATGCATCCGATCTCCAGAAATACGCTCATAATATGTTTGACCTCATCTATCTGTTGGAATATCTTGAAGGGCAATCGATCGTTAAGAAACTGAATGTTTCCCAGAAAATGGAAGCTCTCAGAAAAATCGAGAATCACTATCTAACAGATCCTGCTGATGGCAATGATGTCTATGCTACTAATGTTGTGAAAAATTTGACTGAAGATGAAGCTAAAAAATTGACGAGCTTTGAGAGTTTGATTGACAATAATATTCTTTCGGCTCGTGAGTATCAGGCTGGTACTTATGAGAGAAATGGCTATTTTACGATTAAACTCTTTGCACCAATCTTTTCAGCATTGAGCAGTGAGAAAGGTACTCCTGGAGATCTTATGGGACGTAGGATAGCTTATGAACTCTTAGCTGCTAAAGGATTTAAAGATGGTATGGTCCCATATATTTCCAACCAATATGAAGAAATTGCTAAACAAAATGGTCAGACAATCAACCTCTACGGTAAAAAGCAAGGATTAGTGACAGATAAGCTTGTTTTAGAAAAGCTATTTGGTGGTCAATATTCATCTTGGGCAGCCTTTAAAAAAGCTATGTATCAAGAGCGCGTTGCTCAGTTTGATCATTTGAATAAAATTACTTTTAAAGATCCGATGCAATCATGGATGAGCAATGCCACGAAAACCATTCAAAGAGTAAATGAGTTGCAAGAACTCATGGACAAAGCTGTTCTCAAGGATGCAGAAGGTACGCGTTGGAGTGACTATAACCCAGAAACTGACAGTGCTGTCCATAAACTTAAGAGAGCAGTCTTTAAAGCCTACCTAGACCAAACAAATGATTTTAGAACCTCTATTTTTGCAAATAAAAAGTAATGAATTATAGAAGTTCCTAATCAGGATGAGAGGACTTTACTTCCTGACTGTCAGAACTTGTCGATTTTAACTAGCTTTTTTGTGAAAAATTGTGTAAAATAGAATAGATAAACGAGGGGAAACCTCGGAAAATTTAAAGGAGAATCCATCTAATGGTAAAATTGGTTTTTGCTCGCCACGGTGAGTCTGAATGGAACAAAGCTAACCTTTTCACTGGTTGGGCTGATGTTGATTTGTCTGAAAAAGGTACACAACAAGCGATTGACGCTGGTAAATTGATCAAAGAAGCTGGTATCGAATTTGACCAAGCTTACACTTCAGTATTGAAACGTGCGATCAAAACAACTAACTTGGCTCTTGAAGCTTCTGACCAATTGTGGGTTCCAGTTGAAAAATCATGGCGTTTGAACGAACGTCACTACGGTGGTTTGACTGGTAAAAACAAAGCTGAAGCTGCTGAACAATTTGGTGATGAGCAAGTTCACATCTGGCGTCGTTCATACGATGTATTGCCTCCAAACATGGACCGTGATGATGAGCACTCAGCTCACACTGACCGTCGTTACGCTTCACTTGACGATTCAGTTATTCCAGATGCTGAAAACTTGAAAGTGACTTTGGAACGTGCCCTTCCATTCTGGGAAGATAAAATCGCTCCAGCTCTTAAAGATGGTAAAAACGTATTCGTAGGAGCTCACGGTAACTCAATCCGTGCCCTTGTAAAACACATCAAAGGTTTGTCAGATGACGAAATCATGGACGTGGAAATCCCTAACTTCCCACCATTGGTATTCGAATTTGACGAAAAATTGAATGTAGTTTCTGAATACTACCTTGGAAAATAATTATAAATGATAAAAGGCAGGATTTATTCTGCCTTTTTTTGTGAAGTGTCTCTCTATTTGTCTTACTTTATAAGGTGAGACGAATAGAGGAGATAATCAGTTTAGAATTTCTATATACTCCAGTCCCCAGCTTTCAATGGCATCTAGGACATCTTGAAATTTTCTCCCCATTTCAGTTAGACTGTATTCGACCCGTGGAGGAACTTCAGCATAGACCTTACGCTCCACGATTTTATCCTTTTCGAGCTGTCTGAGGTGTCGTGTTAGAATGGTTTGGGTAATGCCAGGAATCAGCCGTTGTAGTTCATTAAACCGCTTAGTTCCCGTACTGAGTTGATAGATGATGACTAGAGCCCACTTACCTGTTAGCACACGCTGTGTTGTGGCAAAAGGGCAAATTCCAAATTCACTGACTTTAGTTACCATTATTCCTCCAAATTTTTTTAAAAAATATTCTCTTATTTGTCAATAATAGTATCTTATTTGATACTAAATAATAATAAAGTGCCTACTTGTTTTTTTGTTAGTAGATGATAAAATTATATCATAAATAAAAGAAACGAGGAGTAACTCATGTCAGTAAATTTAGAAATTTTTAACGCGTATAACAATGGTCTTATAACAGGTAATTTTCCAGCTGTTTTTGAGACTATGGCAGATGATATCATCTGGCATCAGCCAGGTCAGAATAGTACTTCTGGTACAGTGGTTGGAAAAGAAGCTCTTGGAGTCCACTTAGCTCAATTTTCAGAAAAAACAAACGGTACCTTTAAAGTATTGACTAACTGGGTATCTGATAATACTGACCTTGTAGCAGCCAGTGTGACCTTTGTCGGAACTCGTCCAGATGGTGAAGAACTCAACATGAACGGTATTGATCTTTTCCGCATAGAAGATGGAAAAATCAAGGAAGTTTGGCTCTTTTCATCAGATCAAGCAGTAGAAGATGCTTTCTGGGGTTAGACAGTAAATTAATCTAGAATCTGAAATGAAATTTGATGTATGGACCGTGATGATGAGCACTCAGCTTACACTGACCGTCGTTACGCTTCACTTGACGACTCAGTTATCCCAGATGTTGAAAACTTGAAATTGACTTTGGAACGTACCCGTTCATTCTGGGAAGATAAAATCGCTCCAGCTCTTAAAGATGGTAAAAACGTATTCATAGGAGCTCACGGTAACTCAATCCGTGCTCTTGTAAAACACATCAAAGGTTTGTCAGATGACGAAATCATGGATGTGGAAATCCCTAACTTCCCACCATTGGTATTCGAATTTGACGAAACATTGAACGTAGTTTCTGAATACTATCTTGGAAAATAATTTGTAAAAAGAAAGCCTAGGAATACCTAGGTTTTTCTTTTTATTCTAGTATCCAACTCTTCGAAAAAGCGTTATAATGATATTAAGAAGTAGTTAAAGAAAGTGAGGTTGATGATGGCTTATATTGAGATGAAACACTGTTACAAGCGTTATCAGGTTGGGGACACGGAGATTGTGGCCAATCGCGATGTGAATTTTGAGATTGAAAAGGGTGAATTGGTTATCATTCTAGGTGCATCTGGTGCGGGCAAGTCAACGGTTCTTAATCTTCTTGGGGGAATGGATACCAATGACGAGGGGGAAATCTGGATTGATGGTGCCAATATTGCAGATTATAGTTCCCACCAGAGGACCAATTATCGTAGAAATGATGTCGGTTTTGTTTTTCAGTTTTATAATCTAGTTTCCAATCTGACAGCTAAGGAAAATGTGGAACTGGCCTCAGAAATCGTGATGGATGCCTTGGATCCTGAACAGGTCTTGACAGATGTGGGTCTTGCTCATCGGATGAATAACTTTCCAGCTCAGCTTTCTGGAGGAGAGCAACAGCGAGTCTCTATTGCACGCGCGGTAGCCAAAAATCCTAAAATTCTCCTTTGTGATGAACCAACTGGAGCCTTGGATTATCAGACAGGCAAGCAAGTCTTGAAGATTCTCCAAGACATGTCTCGTCAAAAGGGAGCGACGGTAATTATCGTGACTCACAATAGCTCGCTAGCTCCTATCGCAGATCGGGTGATTCACATGCGTGATGCTACTGTTATGAGAGTAACAATCAATGAGCATCCACAGGCTATCGATACATTGGAGTATTAGCATGAAAAAAACATACCGAAAAGACTTGCTCCAGTCGGTGACTGCTTCTAAGGGACGCTTTTTATCTATCTTGACCTTGATGATGCTGGGGTCTTTAGCTCTAGTAGGTCTCAAAGTGACTAGCCCGAATATGGAACGTACGGCTGAGGATTATCTCCGTAAAGCAAATACCTTGGATCTGGCAGTGATAGCTGATTATGGATTGGATAAAAAGGATCAAGACGAACTAAAGACCCTTCAAGGAGCAAGTGTTGAGTTTGGCTATATGGCAGACCTAACAGTTGAAAATAGTGAAGAAGCGGTTCGACTTTATTCCAAGCCGGAGGGAATTTCAACCTTCCAAGTGACAGAAGGGCGACTTCCAGAGGCTGATGGGGAAATTTCCTTGGCAGATTTCTGGAAAGACCGTTATCAGGTTGGGCAGACTATCACCTTTAGCAAGACAGAAGAAGGGAAGACCGTCATAAAATCCCAATCTTTCACCATTACTGGATTTGTTCAGTCGGGTGAGATCCTTTCTAAAGAAGATTTAGGAGGAGCTAGTAGTGGAAATGGAAGCTTGGCTGGCTATGGAGTGATTTTACCCAGTCAGTTTGATACAGAAGTGTACAGCATTGCGCGTGTGCGCTATGACGATTTAAAAAATTTGGATGCTTTTTCATCAGAATATAGAAGAAAACGAGATCAACACCAGGAAGACTTACAAAACTTGCTTGCCGATAATGGTCAAAAAAGATTGGCAAGTATCAAAACAAATGGGCAAAAGAGCTTGGAAGATGGGAAAGAGCAGCTCCAAACAGCTGAAAGTAACCTTCAAAAAGGCAAGAGTCAGTTAGAACAGGCTGAAAGTCGATTGAAAACTCAAGAAGAACAAGTGACCACTTTGCCTGAGCCTCAAAAGAGTCAAGCCAAGGAGCAATTGACAAAAGCTAAGGAAGAATTGGCTACAGAAAAAGAAAAAATGGCTCAGACAGAGAGTAATCTAGCCAAGGAAAAAGAGAAGCTTGAACAACGACAGAAAGAGTTTGATGAACTGGCAGAACCTACTTACCATGTATACAACCGCCAAACCATGCCAGGCGGTCAAGGCTATCTCATGTACAGTAACGCTTCAGCAAGTATTCGTTCTGTCGGTAATATCTTTCCCGTGGTGCTTTTTATGGTTGCTGCAATGGTAACCTTTACAACTATGACTCGCTTTGTGGATGAAGAACGCACCAATGCTGGTATTTTCAAGGCTCTAGGTTACCAGAATCAAGATATTGTTGCCAAGTTTGTCCTCTATGGTTTTCTTGCAGGAACTGTGGGAACCGTTTTAGGAACGCTTCTAGGACATTATATCCTTGCAGGCGTGATTTCGGATGTTATAACAGCTGGAATGGTCGTTGGGAAAAGTCAGGAGTATTTCTACTGGTCTTATAGCCTTCTTGCCCTGGCCTTAAGTTGGGTGTCCAGTGTCTTGCCAGCTTATCTAGTGGCACGGAGGGAACTACACGATGAAGCAGCCCAACTCTTACTTCCTAAACCTCCCGTTAAGGGATCAAAGATTTTGCTGGAACGCCTGAGCTTTATTTGGAGTTGTTTGAGCTTCACTCATAAGGTTACGGCGCGAAATATTTTCCGTTATAAGCAACGGATGTTGATGACCATTTTTGGAGTTGCGGGTTCGGTTGCTCTCCTATTTGCAGGTCTTGGCATTCAGTCTTCTGTGGGAGGAGTTGTCGAGCGTCAATTTGAACAAATCCAGCAATACCAGATGATTGTAGCGGAAAAGAGCAGTGTAACGGAGCAAGAAAAAGCAGACCTAGAAAGTGCCTTGCAAGCTGAGCCTATCCATGCTTATCAAAAGATTTACTCTAAATCCATTGAAAAAGATTTCAAAGGAAAAGCAGGACTTCAGACTATCACCATAATGGTTACAAGCAGAGAAAATTTCAACCCCTTTATCGCATTAGAGGAAAATGGCCAAGAGGTGCAGGTCACAGATGGAGCAGTCGTGAGTCAAAAATTAGCTCAACTAGCAGATGTTACGGTTGGAGACAAGCTGGAGCTTGATGGGAAAGAAATCAGGGTCGCGGCTATTTCTGAAAACTATGTTGGACACTTTGTTTATCTCAATCGAGCGACATACGAACAAGTCTACGGTACCAGTCCGAAAGACAATACCTACCTAGTAAAATTAAAAGAGCCAACACCATCCAATACGGAGAAAGAAGCTGCGGCCTTTATGAAAAAAACTGCTGTTTCTGGGGTGATCCAAAATGCAACGGCTATCCACCTTTTTGAATCTGTAGCCAATTCTCTCAATAAAACCATGGCAATCCTTGTCCTTGTTTCCGTCTTGCTAGCCATTGTCATTCTTTACAATCTCACCAATATCAATGTGGCAGAACGTATCCGTGAACTTTCGACCATCAAGGTTCTCGGTTTCCATAATAAAGAAGTGACCCTCTATATCTACCGCGAGACCATGGTGCTGTCCTTTGTGGGGATTGTTCTCGGTTTGGTAGCTGGCTACTATTTACATCAATTTTTGATTCAAATGATCTCACCTGCCACCATACTTTTTTATCCACGAGTCAGCTGGGAAGTCTATGCTCTTCCAATCATCGCAGTGACTGTAATCTTAGCCTTACTGGGTCTCTTTGTCAATCACCACTTGAGAAAGGTGGATATGCTTGAAGCCCTGAAATCAGTAGAGTAGATCAAGTTTTTAAAAAGTAAATCAGTTGACAAAGTCTCTGCTTCTTGGTAGAATAAGAACTGTCGTAAAGACAAATAACTTCTTCTTGGTTACAGGCATGCCAACCTGTCACTCGGATGAAGCCAAATAAAAAGGAGAAACATCATGGCAATCTCAAAAGAGAAAAAAAATGAAATCATCGCACAATATGCACGTCACGAAGGTGATACAGGTTCAGTAGAGGTTCAAGTTGCTGTCCTTACTTGGGAAATCAACCACCTTAACGAACACATCAAACAACACAAAAAAGACCACGCTACTTACCGTGGATTGATGAAGAAAATCGGTCGCCGTCGTAACTTGCTTGCATACTTGCGTAAAAACGACGTTAACCGTTACCGTGAGTTAATCAACTCTCTAGGACTTCGTCGTTAATTCAAGATACAAAGGCCGTCAAAAGCACAAAGCAAAAATAGGAAAATTGACGAAGAAACTTCAGTTTCTAGGAGATTTTATCTTTTTTGCCAAGTGCTTAGGCCGTGTTCAATTGAGCATATCTTGATAATGAAGCTACTCTAAATTGGGTAGCTTTTTTTGTATTGATTTTAGCCCGAGCTCAAATCAGCTCTCTGACTTCAGAGGGCTTTTTATGTTGTCACTTTACCTCTATATACTCAAGTATAATCTTCGGTTACGATTATTAGCACTGTGAGACCAACTATATTCATTTTTCTCAGCTTGTTCCATTGTTGAAAATATGGTATACTTTTCATGAGAATTTTCTAAATTTTTAAGATTCTATCAAAGGAGGTTTGCATGCTTTCCAAATTTTCTGGAAGCCGACAGGACCTGCAATTTGTATTGCTTTTAGGTATTTTACTAGGTGTTTTAGGAATTTCCCTCTTTCTAGCAGTTTCAATGGGATCCGTTGCGATTCATCTAGGAGATACCTATCGGATTATTTTGAGCAGGTTAGGATTTCCTCTTGAGATAGGAGAGGTTTCTAAGTCTACTCTTGCCATTGTATGGAACATGAGATTCCCTCGAGTATTGTTAGGTCTGATAGTAGGAGCAGGCCTTTCTATGTGTGGTAGCGTGATGCAGTCTACAGTGAACAATCCCATCGCTGAGCCTTATGTCTTAGGCATCTCTGCGGGTGCAACTCTAGGGGCAACCTTGAGCATCATTCTTGGTTTAAAAGTGATGATTAGCCTTGGAGCTTTTCTTGGAGCTATTTTGGCAACAATTGCTGTCCTCATCATTGCCTCTATGCAGGGAAGGATGACGATTTCTAGTCTAATCTTATCGGGAACGGTGGTCAACGCTCTCTTTCTGGCTTTTTCCAACTTTATTATCTCAGTTGGCGCTAATGCGGATAGCGTGATGACCATTAAGTTTTGGACCATGGGCTCGCTCGCTGGGACTTCCTGGGCAGACTTGGTCCTGCCAACTATAGTAGTAGGAATAGCCTTTCTATTTTTCTCTACTCAGTATCGTGTTTTCAATGCGATGATGATGGGAGATGAGGCTGCTTTAACTTTGGGGATTCCTTTACGCTTTTATTGGTATCTTTATGTGACCATGGTGGCTGTGCTGACAGCAGTCTTAGTGGCAACCTGTGGGATTATTGGATTTGTCGGTCTGATTACTCCACATTTAGCTCGAGGGTTAGTAGGAACGAATTACAAGAGGCTTTTTCCTGTTGCAACCTTGCTAGGTGCCCTCTTTGTCATCTGGGCAGACGTACTCTCTCGTATCATCATTCCAAACGCAGAGCTTCCTATTGGTATTTTCACAGCCTTAGTAGGTGCTCCCTTCTTCATCTACATTGTTGGAGGTCGGCGAAGGGAGGTGAGGGTCTGATATGGACTTGATTTGTCAGGATATCCACTTTGGACTAGGAGAGAAAAAAATCCTCAAAGGAGTCTCTCTTAAGGTTGAGGAGCATCAATTTCACACGATACTAGGACCAAATGGAAGCGGGAAAACCAGTCTACTTAAACTCCTCTATCGTCAGGAAAAGGCGGACAAAGGCTTGATAAGCCTAGATGGAAAGCCACTGGAACATTGGTCACTCAAAGAAACAGCCAAGCAAATGGCAGTTGTGACTCAGTTTAATCAATTGCAGTTTGATTGTACAGTTGAAGAAATCGTCTTGCTGGGAAGAACTCCCCACCTCTCTTTTTTACAGAAGGAAAGGGAAAGAGATTATGCCCTCGTTCAAGATGCTCTTGTCAAGGTGGATATGCTTGAGAAGAAAACTCGTCTCTATTCGTCCCTGTCAGGGGGAGAGAAACAGCGAGTCTTACTAGCCCGCGCTTTGGCGCAAGAACCGACTCTCTTGCTCCTGGACGAACCAACCAATCACCTGGATATCAGGTATCAGCTAGACTTGTTGGCTATTGTGAAGGAGCTCAAGGTCAATGTTCTAGCTGTCCTACATGATATTCAACTTGCTTGTCGCTATTCGGATTATCTCTATCTGATGAAAGAGGGAGAAATCCTTTACCAAGGGACTCCAAAGGAGACCATCACCCCTGAGTCATTGCAAACTGTATACGGAGTTCAAAGTCAGGTGACTTGGACCGAGGACCAGCAAGCCATGATTCACTATTTATAAGAATGAAAAGGAAAACAAAATGAAAAAAACACTAAGCATTTTACTCGTAACAGTAGCTACCTTAACTTTGGCAGCTTGTGGTAACACTACTACAGAAAAAGCTACCACACAATCTAGCACAGAGACAAGTCAAAAGGCTAAAGCAGAGACGACTTATCCGCTAACTATCAAAACCTATGATGCTAAAGGAAATGAAGTCGAACAAGTTTTTGACAAGGCACCTGAAAAAGTTATCACCAACAATCTTTCAACCACTGAAATCTTATTGGAGTTGGGGTTGAAGGATAAAATTGTTGGCATGCTCAATCCAGACAATGCTGTGACGGACAAATACAAGGACGCGATTGCGACGATTCCTCAAATTGGGGATAAAAAAACAGTCTCACAAGAGACAGTCCTTTCTTATGAGCCGGACGCTGTGATGGGGCGAAACATGATGTTTTCTGAAAAATCCTTGGGGACAGTTAGCGCTTGGAATGAAAACAAAATCCCAATTTATACGCAAAAAGCTTCTCTCTCTACAATTCAGCAAGATTTGGGGAATATCGTAGAAGATGTCAAAAATCTTGGCATGATTTTTAATGTTCAGGACAAGGCTAATGAATACGCATCCCAATTACAAACTAAAATTGATGCTGTTAAGAAAGCAAACCCAGCAAGTCAAGGTGAAAAGAAAAAGGCTTTGATTATGGTTGCCTATAATGATGAAACCTTCGGTGCCTACAAGTCTGCTTTGCAAGAAAGTTTGCTGAACCAACTTGGTTATACAAACGTTGCTACGGGTACATCAGGCTTGACCTTGGAAAATCTCGTGTCAATGGATCCTGAATTGATTATCTATGTAACCAGCGACCGCAATAAAAAATTGGATGAAAAAGCAGTAGAGTTGATGAAGGCAAATGCTGTTTTGGAAAGCGTTCCTGCTATTAAGAATCAAAAAATCATGACCATCTCTTACGATGAATTGATGGACTATGGTCCAGCAGTGATTGATTCCCTTGAGAAAATCAATGACTTTATCAATAAATAATGAGTTTGATTGGGAAGGAATTCAAGTTAAAATCAGCCTTCCTTCTAACTACGACCCCAATCAAATCTATCCGGCAATTTTATTGAATGATGGAAACTTGGACTTCCTATCGTCCCTTTCCGAATCTGTGATTTTAGTGGGATTGACCTCTAAAAATCGCCTAGATGACTACACTCCTTGGAAGGCAGCTGCTCTGAGAGATGGAGCTCCAGAGTTTGGAGGTCAGGCCAACGTCTATCATGATCATTTATTTGGAGGTCTTTTAGACAAGTTGCAGTCGCTTTATCGCCTGGATGAAGCACGCCTTGCTTATGGAGGTTATTCACTAGGTGGTTTAGCGGCAGTCTACAGTCTTTTCAGCTTTGACAAGGTTTCCTGTGTCTTTTCGATCTGCGGTTCCTTTTGGTATCCTGATTTTGTGACTTACTGCAAGACAGAGACAGTGAAAAATTTGGACTGTTTGCTGTATTTACAGAACGGTCAAACAGAAGGAGCACACCATACTAATCGCTTGGCTCAAGCACCAGTCTATGCTGAGCAGATCCATACCAGTCTTCAGAAACACTATCCGAACTGTCAGTTTGT
Organism: Streptococcus sp. SM5; assembly: GCF_027497975.1. Classification (NCBI taxonomy): domain Bacteria; kingdom Bacillati; phylum Bacillota; class Bacilli; order Lactobacillales; family Streptococcaceae; genus Streptococcus; species Streptococcus sp. SM5. Next base: position 84,450 of record NZ_JAJNSC010000010.1, read on the forward strand.
CTTTGACCCTTATGGGCATCATGAACAAGTGGATGAGAGATTTCTAGCTTTTTCTAACTGGTTAGCTCAAAAATGGAAAATCGAATAAAAGATTTATCCCTTGGCTTTTGCCAAGGGATTGTTGTATTTATTTAAATAAGTTTTTCTCTTTTCTTATCTGGATTCCATACGAAGCTTGCGATAAAGCTAAAGATGATGGTTAGGATAGCGAGGATAATGGCAAGGATGAGGGCAGGGATGCGGATAAGCCACCAGAGTGGGTTTGGTTTTTTATTATTGTGCCATTGTTTCGTTTCTTGGTCCAAACGTTGGAATTCTGCTTGAATGCGATTGGCTACTGTTTCAATGCCTTCATCATTCATTTTCTTGATATCGGAGATATCGATTGGATTTCCAAAGTTCATATCGACACGCTCACGGCTAACCAAGCCTTTCAAGGTCATGGGACCTGTGTAGGTAACCGGCATGATACGGACCTTGGCCATTTTGGCAATCAGAGCTACGCCACCTTTTACATCGTTTGAGTGACGGCTCCCACTTGGAAACATGATGAGAGAGCGGTCACTTTTTTTGAGAACATTGATAGGGTATTTGATGGCAGAAGCGCTAGGATTTTCCCGGTCGATAGGAAAGGCACCACACATACGAATCCACCAACCAAAGATACGGTTGGTAAAGAGCTCTTTTTTGGCCATAAAGATAAACTGTTTTGGCTTGGTCGCAAAAGCCATGTAAACTGGATCCCACCAAGTGCGGTGAGGTGCAACCAGGATATAATTTTCATCTTGATTAGGAATTTTATCAGTATTATGATAGTGGGCATTGCCATTAACAGACCATAGGAGCAATACAACCAATCCACGTAAATAAGTATAAAACATGCGATCTCCTTCGATTATTTCTTGTTATTATTATACCTTATCAAAGGAGGGCTGGCAAACTTTTCCCTTGACTAGATGCATATTTGGGATGAGATTAGAATTCTTTTAGAAAAAATGATATGATAGAATTTATGGATAAAAATAAGATTATGGGATTAACCCAAAGAGAAGTCAAGGAAAGACAGGCTAAGGGCTTGGTCAATGATTTTACTGCTTCGGCCAGTACCAGCACTTGGCAAATCATCAAACGAAATGTCTTTACTCTTTTTAACGCTTTGAACTTTGCCATTGCTTTGGCACTAGCCTTTGTGCAGGCTTGGAGCAATCTGGTCTTCTTTGCTGTTATCTGCTTTAACGCTTTTTCTGGAATTGTGACCGAGCTACGCGCCAAACATATGGTGGACAAGCTTAATCTCATGACCAAGGAAAAGGTCAAAACTATCCGTGATGGCCAAGAAGTGTCTCTGAATCCTGAAGAATTGGTGTTAGGAGATGTCATTCGTTTGTCTGCAGGAGAGCAGATTCCTAGTGATGCCTTGGTTTTGGAAGGCTTTGCGGAGGTTAATGAAGCCATGCTAACGGGAGAAAGTGATTTGGTGCAAAAGGAAGTGGATGCCTTACTTTTGTCAGGAAGTTTCTTAGCCAGTGGGGCAGTTTTAGCTCAAGTTCACCATGTCGGTGCAGACAACTATGCTGCCAAACTCATGCTGGAAGCAAAGACAGTGAAACCTATCAACTCCCGAATTATGAAATCGCTGGATAAGTTAGCAGGTTTTACTGGAAAGATTATCATTCCTTTTGGTCTAGCTCTCTTGCTAGAAGCCTTGCTTTTAAAAGGCTTGCCACTTAAGTCATCTGTTGTAAATTCGTCTACAGCCCTTTTGGGGATGTTGCCCAAAGGAATCGCCCTTTTGACCATTACTTCGCTCCTTACCGCGGTGATTAAGCTTGGCTTGAAAAAAGTCTTGGTACAGGAGATGTACTCTGTTGAGACCTTGGCGCGTGTGGATATGCTCTGTTTGGACAAGACGGGTACCATTACCCAAGGAAAGATGCAGGTGGAGTCTGTTCTTCCTTTGACCGAAGAGTATGGAGAGTCAGCGCTTGCTAGCATCTTGGCCAGCTATATAGCCCATAGTGAGGATAAAAATCCAACAGCTCAAGCTATTCGCCAGCGTTTCCAAGATCAGGTAGCCTACCCTATGCTTTCGAATCTTCCTTTCTCAAGCGACCGAAAGTGGGGAGCTATGGAGTTAGAAGGTCTAGGCACTGTTTTCCTAGGCGCACCGGAGATGTTGTTGGATGCTGAAGTCCCAGAAGCCAGAGAAGCTCTTGAACGAGGATCTCGTGTCTTGGTCTTAGCGCTCAGTCAAGAAAAACTTGACTATCACAAGCCACAAAAACCATCTGATATTCAGGCTCTAGCCTTGCTGGAAATCTTGGACCCCATTCGAGAGGGAGCAGCAGAGACGCTGGACTATCTCCGTTCTCAGGAAGTGGGCCTCAAGATTATCTCTGGTGACAATCCCGTTACGGTTTCCAGCATTGCTCAGAAGGCAGGTTTTGCGGACTACCACAGTTATGTAGATTGCTCGAAAATGACGGATGAGGAATTGATTGCTATAGCTGAAGAGACAGCTATTTTCGGACGTGTTTCCCCTCATCAAAAGAAACTCATCATCCAAACGCTGAAAAAAGCGGGTCATACAACAGCTATGACAGGGGACGGGGTCAATGATATTCTGGCCCTTCGTGAGGCAGATTGTTCCATCGTGATGGCTGAGGGAGATCCTGCGACTCGTCAGATTGCCAATCTGGTTCTCTTGAACTCTGACTTTAATGATGTTCCTGAGATTCTCTTCGAAGGCCGTCGGGTGGTCAATAACATTGCCCACATCGCACCGATTTTCTTGATTAAAACTATCTATTCCTTCCTGTTGGCAGTTATCTGTATTGCCAGTGCTCTTCTGGGACGGTCTGAATGGATCTTAATTTTCCCCTTCATTCCAATCCAGATTACCATGATAGACCAGTTCGTGGAAGGTTTCCCACCATTCGTTCTGACTTTTGAGCGAAATATCAAACCTGTCGAGCCAAACTTCCTCAGAAGATCCATGCTTCGTGCCCTACCAAGCGCTCTCATGGTCGTCTTCAGCGTTCTCTTTGTGAAAATATTTGGAAGTAGCCAAGGCTGGTCTGAGTTAGAAATCTCAACCCTCCTCTATTATCTACTGGGGTCTATCGGTTTCTTATCCGTATTTAGAGCCTGCATGCCATTTACCCTATGGCGTGTCCTCTTGATTGTTTGGTCAGTAGGAGGATTCCTAGCCACAGCTCTCTTCCCAAGAATTCAAAAACTGCTTGAAATTTCAACCTTGACAGGACAAACACTACCTGTTTATGGTGTCATGATGTTGGTCTTTACCGTGATTTTCATCCTGACTAGTCGCTATCAAGCCAGAAAATAAAGAAAGGCTGCAATCTGTGGATTGCGGTCTTTTTAGGTACAAGATTGCCAGCTGAAATGTGGTATAATAAGAGGTAATAGAGTTTTGGAAAGTGAGAGAAAATGATTTCAAAGAGATTAGAATTAGTGGCTTCCTTTGTGCCACAGGGAGCTATTTTACTAGATGTGGGAAGTGACCATGCTTATCTGCCTATCGACTTGGTCGAAAGAGGAAAAATCGAAAGTGCCATTGCAGGTGAGGTGGTGGAAGGTCCCTACCAATCTGCAGTCAAAAATGTTGAGGCTCACAGCCTAAAGGAGAAAATCCAGGTTCGTTTAGCCAATGGCTTGGCAGCCTTTGAAGAGTCAGACCAAGTGTCTGTCATTACCATTGCTGGTATGGGTGGTCGTTTGATTGCTAGGATTTTAGAAGAAGGCTTGGACAAGTTAGCTAATGTAGAACGATTGATCCTTCAGCCCAATAATCGTGAAGACGACTTGCGTATCTGGCTACAAGAGAACGGATTTCAGATTGTAGCTGAAAGCATCTTAGAAGAAGCTGGCAAGTTTTACGAGATTTTGGTGGTGGAAGCAGGACAAATGAAGCTATCAGCCAGTGATGTTCGCTTTGGACCTTTCTTGTCCAAAGAGATCAGTCCAGTCTTTGTCCAAAAATGGCAAAAAGAAGCTGCTAAGCTAGAGTTCGCCCTTGGACAAATCCCTGAAAAAAATTTGGAAGAACGTCAAGTTCTAGTAGATAAAATTCAAGCCATCAAGGAGGTGCTCCATGTTAGCAAGTGAAGTGATTAACGTGTATGAAGCCTTTTGTCCTCAGGAATTTTCCATGGAGGGAGACAGTCGTGGTCTGCAAATTGGCACTTTGGACAAGGATATCCAAAGGGTCATGGTGGCTCTCGATATTCGTGAAGAAACGGTGGCTGAAGCCATTGAAAAGGGTGTGGACTTGATTATTGCCAAGCACGCGCCGATTTTCCGTCCTATCAAGGACTTGGTATCTAGCCGTCCGCAAAATCAGATTTACATCGACCTCATCAAGCATAACATTGCAGTTTATGTCAGCCATACCAATATTGATATCGTTGAAAATGGTCTCAATGATTGGTTCTGTCAGATGCTAGGTATCGAAGAAACGACCTATCTGCAGGAGACAGGTCCTGAACGTGGAATTGGACGTATTGGGAATGTTCAGCCTCAGACATTTGGGGAATTGGCCCAGCATGTCAAGCAAGTCTTTGGTTTAGATAGCCTTCGATTGGTGCATTATCAAGAGAGAGATTTGCAGAAGCCTATTTCAAGAGTGGCCATCTGTGGTGGAAGTGGGCAGTTATTCTATAAGGATGCTTTGGCTAAAGGAGCGGATGTCTATATCACTGGTGATATTTACTACCACACTGCCCAGGATATGCTGTCTGATGGCTTGCTAGCATTGGACCCAGGTCACTATATCGAAGTGCTTTTTGTGGAAAAAATCGCAGCACTCCTTAGTCAATGGAAAGGAGAAAATGGCTGGACAATCGATATTGTACCTAGTCAAGCATCGACCAATCCTTTCCACCATATCTAGTTAGAAAGTGAAAACAATGAAAAAAGTTGCTATTATCGGAGCAGGAATTGTGGGAGCAACAGCTGCCTACTACCTCTCACAAGAAAGTGACCTAGAGGTGACCGTTTTTGATCATGGACAAGGTCAGGCAACCAAGGCTGCAGCAGGAATTATCAGCCCTTGGTTTTCCAAACGTCGCAATAAGGCCTGGTACAAAATGGCGCGCTTGGGGGCTGACTTTTATGTGGATTTGTTGGCTGATTTAGAGAAGTCAGGGCAAGAAATCGACTTTTACCAGCGTTCGGGAGTCTTTCTCCTGAAAAAGGATGGAACTAAGTTGGAAGAACTCTATCAACTAGCCTTCCAGCGCAGGGAAGAATCTCCTTTGATAGGGCAATTAGCCATTCTGGACCAAGCATCAGCTAACGAATTATTCCCTGGTTTGCAGGGATTTGATCGCTTGCTCTATGCTTCTGGTGGAGCGAGAGTAGATGGTCAACTCTTAGTGACTCGTTTGCTAGAAGCTAGTCAGGTCAAACTGGTCAAAGAAAAAGTAACTCTGACACCTTTAGCATCAGGTTACCAGATTGACGAAGAGGTATTTGATCAGGTTATTTTGGCGACGGGAGCTTGGTTGGGACACCTGTTAGAGCCTTTAGGTTATGAAGTAGATGTTCGTCCCCAAAAGGGGCAACTCCGAGATTATCAACTTGCCCAAGACATGGAAGCTTACCCTGTTGTTATGCCAGAAGGGGAGTGGGATTTGATTCCTTTTGCAGGTGGGAAATTATCCCTAGGCGCTACCCATGAAAATGATATGGGATTTGATTTGACGGTAGATGAAACCTTGCTCAAACAAATGGAGGAGGCAGCCTTGCCCCACTATCCTGTTTTTTCGGAAGCGACTTCCAGAAGTGAACGAGTGGGAATCCGTGCCTATACCAGCGATTTCTCTCCTTTCTTTGGGCAAGTACCTGGCTTAGCAGGTGTCTATGTTGCTAGTGGACTAGGTTCATCAGGTCTCACAACTGGTCCTATCATTGGTTACCATCTAGCTCAACTGATTCAAGATAGGGAGTTAACCTTGGACCCTCTAAACTACCCAATTGAAAACTATGTCAAACGGGTAAAAAGCGAATAAGCATTTTACTAAAATTTTAGTCATCCCTCTAGGATGGCAAATGACATTCCCTATCAAAAATGGTAAAATAAGAAAAAATAATCCGAGAATCGAGGAAAGAAGATGCAAGAAAAGATTTTGGTAACGGGTGGAGCAGGATTTATCGGAACCCACACTGTTATTGAGTTAATCCAAGCAGGTCATCAAGTTGTTGTGGTGGATAACCTTGTTAATAGTAACAGAAAAAGTTTAGAAGTTGTTGAGAGAATCACAGGAGTTGAAGTGCCTTTCTATGAGGCAGATATCCGTGACACTGATACCCTCAGAGATATTTTCAAGCAAGAAGAACCAACAGGGGTTATTCACTTTGCTGGTTTGAAGGCTGTCGGTGAATCTACTCGTATTCCTCTTGCCTATTATGATAACAATATCGCAGGGACTGTTAGCCTTTTGAAAGTTATGGAAGAAAACAACTGTAAAAACATCATCTTCAGTTCTTCTGCGACAGTTTACGGAGATCCTCATACAGTGCCAATCTTGGAAGATTTCCCACTTTCAGTGACCAATCCCTATGGCCGCACTAAGCTTATGCTTGAGGAAATTTTGACGGATATTTACAAGGCAGACTCAGAATGGAATGTGGTCTTGCTTCGTTATTTCAACCCAATCGGAGCCCATGAGAGTGGTGATTTGGGAGAAAATCCAAACGGTATTCCAAACAACCTCTTGCCATATGTGACTCAAGTAGCCGTTGGTAAATTAGAGCAAGTGCAAGTATTTGGGGATGATTACGATACGGAAGACGGAACTGGTGTTCGTGACTATATCCACGTTGTCGATTTGGCTAAAGGTCACGTTGCAGCACTGAAAAAAATCCAAAAAGGTTCAGGTCTAAACGTTTATAACCTTGGAACAGGTAAAGGTTATTCTGTTCTTGAAATTATCCAAAACATGGAAAAAGCAGTGGGGCGCCCAATTCCTTACCGTATCGTTGAACGCCGCCCAGGTGATATCGCAGCCTGCTATTCAGATCCTGCAAAAGCTAAAGCAGAACTGGGCTGGGAAGCAGAACTCGGCATCACTCAAATGTGTGAAGACGCATGGCGTTGGCAGAGCAAGCATCCAAATGGATTTGAAGACTAAGATGGTGATGTCAATCATTGTCCCCTGTTTAAACGAAGAGGAAGTACTTCCTCTTTTTTATCAGGCTTTGGAAGCTTTACTTCCAGATTTGGAAACGGAAATCGAGTACGTCTTTGTCGATGATGGATCAAGTGATGGGACCTTGAAACTCTTAAAGGCCTATCGGGAGCAAAATCCGGCAGTGCATTATATTTCTTTCTCACGAAATTTTGGCAAAGAAGCAGCTCTGTATGCAGGCTTACAATATGCGACAGGAGACCTAGTGGTGGTGATGGATGCAGACCTCCAGGATCCTCCTAGTATGTTGCTTGAGATGAAAAACTTACTAGACCAAAATGCAGATTTGGACTGTGTAGGAACACGGAGAACCAGTCGAGGGGGAGAACCAGTTTTACGTAGTCTCTGCGCTAATCTCTTTTATCGCCTTATGCAAAAAATTAGTCCAGTAGCCTTGCCGTCAGGTGTCCGTGATTTTCGCATGATGAGAAGGTCTGTGGTCGATGCCATTTTAAGCTTGACTGAGTCCAATCGTTTTTCTAAAGGACTTTTTGCCTGGGTCGGTTTTAAAACCCACTATCTGGACTATCCAAATGTCGAAAGACAGGCCGGCAAGACCAGTTGGAGTTTTAGGCAACTCTTTTTCTACTCCATTGAAGGGATTGTTAATTTTTCAGATTTTCCCTTGATTATAGCCTTTGTGGCAGGTCTCCTATCTTGTTTTATTTCTCTACTAATGACTTTTTTTGTTGTGGTTCGGACTCTTATTTTGGGCAATCCGACGTCAGGTTGGACCTCTCTGATGGCTGTTATTCTCTTCCTTGGTGGGATTCAACTCTTGACCATTGGGATTCTCGGCAAGTACATCAGTAAGATTTATCTAGAGACCAAAAAAAGACCACTTTATCTTATCAAAGAAAAAAGTGATCTTCCTGATTTTACAGAAAAAAATAAAGAGAAAAGACTATAATTTTGCATGGAAATATGCTAAACTAGAAGGAGTGGAACGTTCTTGTCGATATTAGAGTTGATCTTTAATCAAGGCACGTGTCGGACAGTTTCTAACAGCTTCTACGACGTCCTGACTAGGAGAAATTTCTTTTTCTAGTTGATCAGGATCATCGTAAAAACGCACGATTCCATTATCGTGGTAATCAAATAATTCAGAATAAGTTTGACAAAGCCCACAGGCAATGCAGCGTTCAGGTATAAGTGTGATTTTCATATTTATATTGTAATAAGAAAAGTAAAAAAAAACAAGGAGTAAGGTATGGCAAAAGAACCGTGGCAAGAAGATATTTATGAGAATCAGGAAGAACAGATAAGAACGGAACGACGTCAACGTAATCAAAAAGGTACAGGTATTGTTGCAAATCGTGTCTTGACGATTCTAGCTAGTCTCTTTTTCGTGATTGTTGTAGTAATGATAATAGTATTGATTTACCTTTCAAGTGGAGGGAGTAATCGTACAGCAGCCTTGAAAGATTTTTATGATTCATCTGCCCCTGTTTCAACCTCTGTAACAGAAGAATCTGCATCTTCATCTAGCAAGAGTGAAGAAGCAACTTCTACAGAGAGCTCATCTAGTGAAAGTCATTCTGAAGAGCATACTGATAGTGAAGGGACAATTACAGTTCAGGCTGGAGAAGGAGAAGCAACCATTGCCGCTCGTGCAGGAATCTCGATTGCTCAGCTAGAGGCCTTGAATCCTGGGCATATGGCTACAGGGTCTTGGTTTGCTAATCCAGGTGATGTTATCAAAATCAAATAGGAGTTGATATGAAAACAATTCAAATTGCTATTGACGGTCCTGCTTCAAGTGGTAAGAGTACAGTCGCAAAGATTATTGCTAAGGATTTTGGTTATACCTATCTTGATACAGGTGCTATGTATCGTGCAGCAACATACATGGCTCTCAAGAACCAATTAGGAGTTGAAGAAGTTGAAGCACTTCTAGACTTATTGGACCAGCATCCAATCAGCTTTGGGCGCTCAGAAACTGGAGAACAACTTGTCTTTGTAGGAGATGTGGACATTACTCATCCTATTCGTGAAAATGAAGTGACCAATCATGTTTCTGCTATTGCAGCAATTCCTGAAGTACGTGAGAAACTAGTTTCCCTCCAACAAGAGATTGCCCAGCAAGGTGGGATTGTCATGGATGGTCGCGATATTGGGACTGTTGTATTGCCACAAGCAGAATTGAAAATTTTCCTAGTAGCTTCTGTTGATGAAAGAGCAGAGCGCCGTTACAAGGAAAATATTGCCAAGGGAATTGAAACAGACCTTGAAACGCTAAAAGAGGAAATTGCTGCGCGTGACTACAAGGATAGTCATCGTGAGACTTCACCTCTCAAACAAGCAGAGGATGCAGTTTACCTTGACACAACTGGACTAAGTATTCAAGAAGTAGTCAAAAAAATTGAATCAGAAGCAAAAAAACGCATGTCCTAGGGACCGGAGAAGCAGGCTAAATCTAGCCTGCTTCTTTTCTATCAAACTGAACGCATTCCAAACCAGTCTTTTTTTGAGTTTTTTGATAAAATAGTACTATCAGTGAAAAGGATGGAAGCATGACTAAGAAAATTGTAGCTATTTGGGCCCAGGATGAAGAGGGTGTGATTGGTAAGGACAATCGTCTGCCTTGGCATTTGCCAGCAGAACTGCAACACTTCAAAGAAACAACTCTGAATCATGCCATCTTGATGGGGCGCGTGACCTTTGATGGAATGGAGCGTCGCTTGCTTCCAAAAAGGGAGACCCTGATTTTGACTCGTAATCCAGTAGAAAAGATAGATGGGGTTACTACTTTTCATGATGTCCAGTCTGTCTTGGACTGGTATCAGGCTCAAGAAAAGAATCTCTATATTATTGGTGGAAAGCAGATTTTTCAGGCTTTTGAATCCTACCTTGATGAAGTGATTGTGACTCAAATTCATGCTCGGGTGGAAGGAGATACCTATTTTCCTGAGGAGTTTGACTTGTCTCTTTTTGAGACGGTTTCAAGCAAATCTTATACCAAAGATGACAAAAATCCTTATGATTTTACCATCCAATACCGCAAGAGAAAGGAAGTCTAATGGAACGTAGTATATTTGGTTTTTTCACAGCCATGCTGTGTTTGGTCTGCTTACTTGCAGGAGTACAGGCTTTTCGTAAAAAGCGCTATGGACTTTCTGTCCTGCTCTGGTTAAATGCCTTTACCAATTTGGTCAATAGTATCCATGCTTTTTACATGACCTTATTTTAGATAGAATGACAGTATAGAATAGAACGGAAGGAAATCATGCCTACAAATAGGAATAATGATATGATGGTTTATTGCTCATTTTGTGGCAAAAGCCAGGAAGAAGTACAAAAAATAATCGCAGGTAACAACGCCTTTATCTGTAATGAATGTGTGGAGTTAGCCCAGGAAATTATTCGGGAGGAGTTGGCTGAGGAAGTCTTGGCAGACTTGTCTGAAGTTCCAAAACCAATCGAACTTCTCCATATCTTGAACCACTACGTAATCGGTCAAGATCGTGCCAAGCGTGCCTTGGCAGTAGCTGTTTACAACCATTACAAACGCATCAATTTCCACGATACGCGTGAAGAGTCAGAAGATGTGGATTTGCAGAAGTCAAACATCTTGATGATTGGCCCAACTGGTTCGGGGAAAACTTTCCTTGCTCAGACCTTGGCTAAGAGCTTGAATGTACCTTTTGCAATTGCGGATGCGACAGCTCTTACGGAGGCTGGTTATGTAGGTGAGGATGTGGAAAATATCCTCCTCAAACTCTTGCAGGCTGCTGACTTTAACATTGAACGTGCAGAGCGTGGCATTATCTACGTGGATGAAATTGACAAGATTGCCAAGAAGAGCGAGAATGTATCGATCACACGTGACGTTTCTGGTGAAGGAGTGCAACAAGCCCTTCTCAAGATTATTGAGGGAACGGTTGCCAGCGTACCGCCTCAAGGTGGACGCAAACATCCGCAACAAGAAATGATTCAAGTGGATACTAAAAATATCCTCTTCATCGTGGGTGGTGCCTTTGATGGCATTGAAGAAATCGTCAAACAACGTCTTGGTGAAAAAGTCATCGGATTTGGCCAAAACAATAAAGCGATTGATGAAAACAGCTCATACATGCAAGAAATCATCGCGGAAGATATTCAAAAATTTGGTATTATCCCTGAGTTGATTGGACGTTTGCCTGTCTTTGCTGCTCTTGAGCAATTGACGGTTGATGACTTGGTTCGTATCTTGAAAGAGCCAAGAAATGCCTTGGTTAAACAATATCAAACCTTGCTTTCTTATGATGATGTCGAGTTGGAATTTGACGACGAAGCCCTTCAAGAAATCGCCAATAAGGCCATCGAACGGAAGACAGGTGCGCGTGGTCTTCGCTCAATTATTGAAGAAACCATGCTAGACGTCATGTTTGAAGTACCGAGTCAGGAAAATGTGAAATTGGTTCGCATCACAAAAGAAGCTGTCGATGGAACGGATAAACCAATCTTGGAAACAGCCTAGAGGTGACTATGGAAATCAATACACACAATGCTGAAATCTTGCTCAGTGCGGCGAATAAATCCCACTACCCACAGGATGAACTGCCAGAGATTGCCCTAGCAGGGCGTTCAAATGTTGGCAAGTCTAGCTTTATCAACACCATGCTGAACCGTAAGAATCTGGCTCGTACGTCAGGGAAACCTGGGAAAACCCAGCTTCTCAACTTCTTTAACATTGATGACAAGATGCGCTTTGTGGATGTGCCTGGTTATGGCTATGCCCGTGTTTCTAAAAAGGAACGTGAAAAGTGGGGGCGCATGATTGAGGAGTACTTAACGACTCGGGAAAATCTCCGTGCGGTAGTCAGTCTAGTTGACCTCCGTCATGACCCGTCAGCAGATGATGTGCAGATGTATGAATTTCTCAAGTATTATGAGATTCCAGTCATCATTGTGGCGACCAAGGCGGACAAGATTCCTCGTGGTAAATGGAATAAGCACGAATCAGTAATCAAAAAGAAATTAAACTTTGACCCAAGTGACGACTTTATCCTCTTTTCATCTGTCAGCAAGGCAGGGATGGATGAGGCTTGGGATGCAATCTTAGAAAAATTGTGAGGGAAAGAAATGGCAAAAACAATTCATACAGATAAGGCTCCAAAGGCTATCGGACCATATGTTCAAGGAAAAATCGTTGGCAATCTTTTGTTTGCTAGCGGTCAAGTTCCTCTATCTCCTGAAACTGGGGAAATCGTTGGAGAAACAATCCAAGAACAGACAGAACAAGTCTTGAAAAACATCGGTGCTATTTTGGCAGAAGCAGGAACAGATTTTGACCATGTTGTCAAAACAACTTGCTTCTTGAGCGATATGAACGACTTTGTTACTTTTAATGAGGTTTACCAAACGGCCTTTAAAGAGGAATTTCCAGCTCGTTCAGCTGTGGAAGTAGCTCGTCTTCCTCGTGATGTAAAAGTCGAAATTGAAGTCATCGCAGAGATTGGATAAGCTAGTTGAAGTTTGGTGTTGCCAAACTTCTTTTGATATAAGGAGAGATAGATGACAAAGAAACAACTTCACTTGGTGATTGTGACAGGGATGAGTGGTGCAGGAAAAACTGTAGCCATTCAGTCCTTCGAGGATCTGGGATATTTCACTATTGATAATATGCCGCCAGCTCTCTTACCTAAGTTTTTGCAGTTGGTGGAAACAAGGGAAGACGACCATAAGTTGGCTTTGGTAGTGGATATGCGTAGCCGTTCTTTCTTCTCAGAGATTCAAGCTGTTTTGGATGAGTTGGAAAACAAGGAAGAACTGGACTTTAAAATCCTCTTTTTGGATGCGGCAGATAAGGAATTGGTCGCTCGTTACAAGGAAACCAGAAGGAGCCACCCTCTGGCTGCAGATGGTCGGATTTTGGATGGAATCAAGCTGGAACGTGAGCTCTTGGCACCTTTAAAAAATATGAGTCAAAATGTAGTGGATACAACTGAACTTACTCCACGTGAGCTGCGTAAAACCCTCGCAGAGCAGTTTTCAGACCAAGAACAAGCCCAGTCTTTCCGTATCGAAGTCATGTCTTTTGGCTTTAAATATGGAATTCCGATTGATGCGGACTTGGTCTTTGATGTTCGTTTCTTACCAAATCCCTATTATCTACCAGAACTGCGTAATCAAACGGGTGTGGATGAACCAGTTTATGACTATGTCATGAACCATCCCGAGTCAGAAGAATTTTACCAGCATTTGTTGGCCTTGATTGAGCCAATTTTGCCAAGTTACCAAAAGGAAGGTAAGTCAGTTTTGACCATTGCCATGGGATGTACAGGTGGACAACATCGTAGTGTGGCCTTTGCCAAACGCTTGGCACAGGACTTATCCAAGAATTGGCCTGTCAATGAAGGACATCGTGACAAAGACCGAAGAAAGGAAACGGTAAACCGTTCATGAGAAAACCAAAGATAACGGTGATTGGTGGAGGGACTGGGATCCCCGTCATTCTTAAAAGTCTGCGTGAAAAAGATGTGGAAATCGCGGCTATTGTAACGGTGGCGGATGATGGTGGTTCATCAGGTGAACTCCGAAAAAATATGCAACAGTTGACACCGCCAGGTGATCTTCGCAATGTCCTTGTGGCCATGTCGGATATGCCTAAGTTTTATGAGAAAGTCTTTCAGTACCGCTTTTCTGAAGATGCGGGAGCCTTTGCTGGCCATCCATTGGGCAATCTCATTATTGCAGGGCTGTCAGAAATGCAGGGTTCAACCTATAATGCCATGCAGTTGTTGAGCAAATTTTTCCATACAACAGGGAAGATTTATCCTTCCAGTGACCATCCCTTGACCCTTCATGCAGTCTTTCAGGATGGTACAGAAGTGGCTGGAGAGAGTCATATTGCAGACCATCCAGGCATGATTGACCATGTCTATGTGACCAATACCCTCAACGATGATACGCCTCTGGCTAGCCGTCGAGTGGTGCAGACCATTCTTGAAAGTGACATGATTGTCCTAGGACCTGGTTCCCTCTTTACCTCGATTTTGCCCAATATCGTGATTAAAGAAATCGGGCAGGCCCTTTTGGAAACCAAGGCAGAAATCGCCTATGTCTGCAATATCATGACCCAACGTGGGGAGACGGAACACTTTACAGATAGTGACCACGTGGAGGTCTTGCATCGTCACCTTGGTCGACCTTTTATCGATACTGTCTTGGTGAATATTGAAAAAGTGCCTCAGGAATACATGAATTCCAACCGTTTTGATGAATACTTGGTGCAGGTGGAACATGACTTTACTGGTCTTTGTAAGCAAGTTCCGCGCGTGATTTCATCCAACTTCCTTCGTCTGGAAAATGGAGGTGCCTTCCACGATGGGGATTTGATTGTGGACGAGTTGATGCGGATTATACAGGTGAGAAAATGAGTTTCACAGTAGCAGTAAAAGAAGAAATCCTGGGTCAGCACCATCTGAGCCGGCATGAATTATCTGCCATTATCAAAATGTCTGGCAGTATCGGTCTCTCGACTTCGGGCTTGACCTTGTCTGTCGTGACAGAAAATGCTAAGCTGGCTCGTCACCTCTATGAGTCCTTTCTCCATTTCTATGAAATCAAATCGGAAATTCGCCACCACCAGAGGAGCAATCTTCGCAAAAATCGGGTCTATACTGTTTTTACAGATGAAAAAGTGCAGGACTTGTTGAGTGATTTGCACTTGGCAGACTCTTTCTTTGGTTTGGAAACAGGTATTGATGAGGAGATTTTATCGGATGAGGAAGCAGGTCGTGCTTATATTTGTGGTGCTTTCTTGGCAAATGGAAGCATTCGTGACCCTGAGTCAGGCAAGTACCAGTTGGAAATCAGTTCTGTTTATCTGGACCACGCGCAAGGGATTGCCTCCCTTCTCCAGCAATTTTTACTGGATGCTAAGGTGCTTGAGCGCAAGAAGGGGGCTGTGACTTATCTCCAGCGTGCCGAAGACATTATGGACTTCTTGATAGTAATTGGAGCCATGCAGGCGCGTGACGATTTTGAGCGAGTTAAGATTTTGCGAGAAACCCGTAACGACCTCAATAGGGCCAATAATGCAGAAACAGCCAATATTGCTCGGACAGTTTCTGCCAGCATGAAGACTATCAACAATATCAGTAAAATCAAAGATATCATGGGCTTAGAAAACCTTCCAGTGGATTTGCAGGAGGTAGCGCAGTTGCGGATTCAACACCCAGACTATTCTATTCAGCAGTTAGCTGATAGCCTTAGCGCCCCTCTGACCAAAAGTGGTGTTAACCACAGACTCAGAAAAATCAATAAGATAGCCGATGAGTTATAAAGATATAAAACACCTCTTTCTTGACAATTAAATAGAGTATGTGAGATAATAAAGGGGAATTGAGAAGTTCTAGCATTTTAGTGCTAACAGAAATCCCCTCGGTACTGCAATACTGAGGGGATTTTTTTCTGGGTTAGATAGCACTAACCAGGAAGGTTACTTGTCGAAGTGATCGTCTAACCAACGAGTCACCAGCCATGAGATGATACTCTCGATGACTGCGATAAGTACTATTTTGAGAAGTTCTAGCATCTGTAATACCTCCTTTTCCAAGGCGTATTGTTAGTGCCGTCCCTATTATATCACATGTTTTATCAGTTTGATAGGCATTTTTATTTTTGTTAAAGAAGGGGGAAATATGAGCTAACAAATTAGCCGATGAACTATAAAACCACGAATCCTATGTGACTCGTGGTTCTTTTTCTATAAACTAGTAGAGTGTTTTGGTTGTACTTTTTGTTCTGGGTCGATGTAGTTAATGGCATTGTTAACAGCGGTTGGTGCTTCTCCAAGCCCTGTCGCAATCAGATCAATTTTTCCGTCATAGTAGCAACAGTCACCGATAGCATAGATACCTGCTTGGCTAGATTCTTGCTTGCTATTGACGATAATCTTGTGACGGTTGAGGTCCAGACCCCAGTTTTTAAGGTTACCAACAGAAGATTTGAAACCATAGTTGACAAAGAGGTGGTCTAGGTCAATAGTTTCTGTTTCATCAGATTTGACTTTTGTGATTTCAAGTTTATCGAGTGTTTTTCCATCTCCAAGGAGTTGGCTAGGGACGAATGGTGTCTTGATGATCACAGAAGATTCCTGCAAAGCTTGGACACTGTGTTCCAAGGCGCGGAAATTATCTCTACGGTGGACAAGGGTAGTTGGCGCAATTTTTTCAAAAGCTAAAGCCCAATCAACAGCTGAGTCCCCACCACCCAGAATCGTCACTTTCTTACCAGCATATTGCTGAATGTTAGAAACGTGGTAGTGGATATTTTCATAGCCCTCAACGCCTTCTAGTTCCAGCGGACGTGGTTTGAAGGCACCACCCCCCATAGCAATGATAACAGTTTTAGACAGATGACTTCCTTTAGAAGTTGTGATGACAAATCCTTCTTCTTGTTTTTCAATCTCAAGAACCGTTTCGTTGAGATGAATAGGGGTATCAAAGCCATTTAATTGCTCGATTAGACGGTTAGTCAACTCTTCTCCAGTCAGGTTTGGGAAACCCGGGACGTCTAAAATTTCCTTTTCAGGGTAGAGAATAGCAGGTTGTCCACCTAGTTGGGGAAGAGAGTCGATGATTTGGACCTTGGCTTGGCGTAGGTGGGCATAGAAGGCTGCAAAAAGCCCGACAGGACCACCACCTACAATGGTAATATCATAGAGTTGAGACATGGTTTCTCCTTTGTTTTTTCTAGTCAGTTTATTTTATCATATTTTTCCTTAATTTAAAATGAAGTAGGATAGGGAAAAAAATGCCAGAAAAATGGTATAATAGAAAGGAACGTGTTTGGACAGAGAGGAGACAGCAGATGAACTTTCAACAATTATCCAATCTGCAATATTGGACTAGCTTGTTTTCTAGTCCTTGGAGTATTGCCATCAATCTGTTTGATATTTTGATTGTGGCCTATATTTTATATCGTTTTACAAAAGCGATAGCTGGCACCAAGATTATGATTTTGGTGCGTGGGGTCGTGATCTTTGTATTAGCCCAGGTTGTGGCCAATATCCTTGATTTAACAACGATTTCTTGGTTGATTAATCAGATTATCACCTATGGGGTTATTGCTGCGGTTGTTATCTTCTCTCCAGAGATTCGGACTGGTTTGGAACGCTTGGGAAGGGCGACAGATTTCTTTTCTACTGCTCAAATTAGTGCAGAGGAGCAAATGATTCGTGCCTTTGTCAAGTCGGTTGAATATATGAGTCCTCGTAAGATTGGTGCTCTGGTTGCCATCCAACGAGTTCGGACCTTACAAGAATACATTGCGACAGGGATTCCTTTGGATGCCAATATTTCAGCTGAACTCCTTATTAATATCTTTATCCCCAACACTCCCCTACACGATGGTGCTGTGATTATCAGAGAAAATCGAATAGCAGTAACCTCTGCCTATCTTCCCTTGACAGAAAGCACAGGGATTTCCAAGGAATTTGGGACCAGACACCGGGCGGCTATCGGTTTGTCAGAAGTATCCGATGCCTTGACCTTCATCGTCTCAGAGGAAACAGGAGGCATTTCTATTACCTATAACGGTGTTTTCAAGAACGACTTGACGATTGAAGAATTTGAAGCAGAGCTACGAGCAATTCTTTTGCCAGCTGTTGAGGAAAAAGTCAGTTTCAAGGACCGTTTGCTAGGAGGTTGGAAATATGAGAAAAAATAGTCTATATATCATTTCATCTCTCTTTTTTGCTTGTGTCTTATTCATTTATGCAACGTCAACCAACTTTCAAAATAGCAATACCGCAAGGCAGGTCAAATCAGAAACCTACACCAATACGATAACGAACGTTCCTATCGATATTCACTATGATAATGACCAGTATTTCATTAGTGGATTTGCATCAGAAGTTTCAGTGATATTAACCGGAGCTAATCGTGTGACCTTGGCCAGCGAAATGCAGGAGAGCACTCGTAAGTTTAAGGTCACAGCGGATTTGACGGATGCCAGTGTTGGAACGATTGAAGTTCCCTTGAATATTGAAAATCTTCCAAGCGGATTGACCGCTGTGGCAACGCCTCAAAAGATTACAGTGAAAGTTGGGAAGAAGGTTAAGCGAGATGGGATGATTGTTGTGCCACAAGTTGACCAAAGCCAGATTGATTCCAAGCTACAAATTGATAGTGTAACCGTGTCAAACGAACGAGTTTCTGTCACAACTGACCAAGAAACATTAGCTAAAATCGATCGTATTATTGCGCTTTTACCAACCAGCGAACGCATAACCGGTAATTACAGTGGTTCAGTACCTTTGCAGGCAATCGATCGCAATGGTGTTGTCTTACCGGCAGTTATTACTCCGTTCGACACAACAATGAAGGTGACTACAAAACCAGTAGCACCAAGTTCAAGTGCATCTAATTCAAGTGCAAGTAGTTCGTCGGAGACGTCTTCGTCAACTAAATCAAATAGTTCAAAAACGAATTAAAAAATAGGAAAAGGATTTTATAAAAATGGGTAAATATTTTGGGACTGATGGAGTCCGTGGAGAAGCTAACGTAGAACTAACACCAGAATTGGCCTTTAAACTAGGACGTTTTGGAGGCTATGTTCTTAGTCAACATGAAACGGAAGCACCGAAAGTCTTTGTAGGACGTGACACACGTATTTCAGGGGAAATGCTAGAATCTGCTTTGGTGGCAGGTCTCCTCTCTGTAGGGATTCACGTCTACAAACTTGGTGTCCTTGCAACACCAGCAGTAGCTTACTTGGTAAAAACTGAAGGAGCAAGTGCTGGTGTCATGATTTCTGCTAGCCACAACCCAGCCCTTGATAATGGAATTAAGTTCTTTGGCGGTGATGGCTTCAAACTAGATGATGAAAAAGAAGCAGAAATTGAAGCCTTGTTAGATGCTGCAGAAGATACTCTTCCTCGTCCAAGTGCTGAAGGCTTGGGAACCTTGGTAGATTATCCAGAAGGCTTGCGTAAGTATGAGGGCTACCTTGTCTCAACTGGAACTCCTCTTGATGGAATGAAGGTTGCCTTGGATACAGCCAATGGTGCCGCTTCTACAAGTGCCCGTCAAATCTTTGCAGACCTTGGAGCTCAATCAACTGTTATAGGGGAAACACCAGATGGTCTTAATATCAACCTTAATGTTGGTTCAACCCACCCAGAAACCCTTCAAGAAGTGGTCAAAGAAAGTGGATCAGCTATTGGTTTGGCCTTTGACGGAGACAGTGACCGCTTGATTGCTGTTGATGAAAATGGGGATATCGTTGATGGTGATAAAATCATGTACATCATCGGGAAATACCTTTCTGAAAAAGGACAATTGGCTCAAAATACAATCGTGACAACTGTTATGTCTAACCTTGGTTTCCACAAGGCCTTGGACCGTGAAGGCATTAACAAGGCAGTCACTGCAGTTGGCGACCGCTACGTTGTTGAAGAAATGAGAAAATCAGGTTACAACCTCGGTGGTGAACAGTCTGGTCACGTCATCTTGATGGACTACAATACAACAGGTGATGGCCAATTATCTGCTGTTCAATTGACAAAAATCATGAAGGAAACTGGTAAGAGTTTGTCAGAGTTGGCAGCAGAAGTAACCATCTATCCACAAAAATTAGTCAATATCCGAGTGGAAAATGCCATGAAGGAAAAGGCTATGGAAGTGCCAGCTATCAAGGATATCATCGAGAAGATGGAAGAAGAAATGGCAGGGAATGGCCGTATCCTAGTACGCCCAAGTGGAACAGAACCCCTCTTGCGTGTCATGGCAGAAGCGCCTACAACAGAAGAAGTGGACTACTATGTTGATACCATCGCAGACGTAGTTCGAGCTGAAATCGGGATTGACTAAATCCGAGAAAACTAGATGAAAATAAAAAATTATGGTACAATAGCTTATAATATTGTAGCCGAGGGAGAAAGACATGAATCTTAAACGTGAACAAGAATTTGTCAGTCAGTATCATTTTGATGCGCGTAATTTTGAATGGGAAAATGAAAATGGAACTCCTGAAACTAAGGTGGATGTGAACTTCCAATTACTCCAACATGACCAAGAAAATCAAGTGACATCTTTAGTGGTTGTCTTAAGTTTTATGATTGTCTTTGACAAATTTGTTATCAGTGGAACGATTTCCCAAGTTAACCATGTGGAAGGTCGTATTGTAAATGAACCAAGTGAGTTTAATCAAGAGGAAGTTGAAACTTTGGCTCGTCCATGTTTGAACATGCTCAACCGTTTGACTTACGAAGTAACTGAAATTGCATTAGACTTACCAGGAATCAATTTGGAGTTCTAATATGAAATTAGCTGTTATCACAGATTCCTCTGCCTATCTCAGTGCAGAGACCCTGCAAAGAGAAGATTTATATGTCTTGGATATTCCTGTCAATATTGATGGTGAGGAGTATGTCGAGGGTATTAATCTGACTGCTGAGGAATTTTACCAAAAAATGGCTCAGGCTTCTGAATTGCCTAAGACCAGTCAACCAAGTATTGCCAAGTTAGATGAGATTCTAATTTCGCTCAAAGAACAAGGTTATACACATGCTTTGGGGCTTTTCCTATCTTCTGGAATTTCAGGTTTTTACCAAAATATCCAGTACATGGTCGATGATTATGAGGGCTTAACCATTGCCTTCCCAGACACTTTGATTACAAGTGCTCCTCTGGGTATCATGGTTGAAAGTGTCTTTAACTGGCGAGACCAGGGTGATGACTTTGCCATTATTCAGGATAAGCTAGCTATTCAGATTAGTCATACATCTGCTTTCATCATGGTGGATGATTTGGACCACTTGGTTAAAGGTGGACGCCTTTCAAATGGAGCTGCGATTTTGGGCAATCTGCTAAGCATTAAGCCAATCCTCTATTTCAATGACCAAGGTGTAATTGAAGTATACGAAAAAGTTCGTACTGAAAAGAAAGCAACCAAGCGCTTAATTGAAATTATCAAGGAAGCCACAGCTTCAGGCCAATACCGTATCATTGTTATTCACGGAAATGCCCCTGAAAAGGCTGAGGAATTGCGTCAGCACTTACTTGAATCTGGAGTAGGTACGGATGTTTCACTTGCTACATTTGGTAGTGTCATTGGCACACACCTAGGAGCAGGAAGCATTGCTCTAGGCTATATTCCAGTGATTTAGTTGGGACTTTTAGCTTAGTTAAGAAGTTAACAAATGAACACGCCTGAAACCTTGTGTGAAAAAGATAGTTCTTCCAAGGAGTATCTACTCATTGATCAGACCTCTTATTTTCACTTTGTGTTCTTACAGGCTTTGTATCTTAGAAATTGAACACGGACTACCTGCCTCATAAAAAAAGATACCTGTCTTGCCTTTCATGGAAAGTCAGCGTCATTCCCTATTTTTCAAGGGCAGCTAACGTCCTTCGTATCTTAGTCAGGAGTAGAGATGAGTATTCGAGTAATTATTGCTGGTTTTAAGGGAAAGATGGGTCAGGCTGCTTGTCAGATGGTCTTGGCTGATCCAGACTTGGACTTGGTAGCAGTTTTGGATCCTTTTGAGTCTGAGTCAGAATGGCAGGGAATTCCTGTTTTCAAGGATAAGGCTGATTTGGTTGGTTTTGAAGCGGATGTCTGGGTAGACTTTACTACACCAGCTGTTGCCTATGAAAATACACGCTTTGCTCTTGAGAATGGCTTTGCTCCAGTTGTTGGAACAACTGGTTTCACGAGTGAAGAAATTGCAGAGCTGAAAGCATTTTCTCGTGAACAAAATTTGGGTGGTTTGATCGCTCCAAATTTTGCCTTGGGTGCTGTTTTACTCATGCAATTTGCAAGGCAGGCTGCTAAATATTTCCCAAATGTGGAGATTATCGAGCTCCATCATGACAAGAAAAAGGATGCTCCGAGTGGAACAGCTATTAAAACAGCTGAGTTAATGGCAGAAGTTCGAGAGTCTATCCAGCAAGGTGCGCCTGATGAGGAAGAATTGATTGCAGGAGCTCGTGGTGCTAACTTTGATGGCATGCGGATCCATTCAGTGCGTTTGCCAGGTTTGGTAGCCCATCAGGAAGTCATCTTTGGTAATCAGGGAGAAGGATTGACACTCCGTCATGACTCCTATGATCGCAGCTCCTTCATGACAGGGGTGAATTTGGGAATTAAAGAAGTTGTCAAGCGTCATGAGCTTGTCTATGGATTAGAACACTTATTATGAGATTAACGCAAATGCCTTCTGAATTTCAGAAGGCTTTACCAGTATTAGAAAAAATTAAAGAAGCAGGTTTTGAGGCCTATTTTGTTGGAGGTTCTGTTCGAGATGCCCTCCTCAATCGTCCTATCCATGATGTGGATATTGCGACGTCTTCTTATCCAGAAGAAACCAAGCAGATTTTTCCGCGAACAGCCGATATCGGAATCGAGCATGGAACTGTCTTGGTCTTAGATGGGGACGAGGAGTATGAGGTGACTACTTTTCGGACAGAGGATGTCTATGTGGACTATCGCAGACCCAGTGCGGTCTCTTTTGTGCGCTCGCTAGAAGAAGACCTCAAACGCCGTGATTTCACAGTCAACGCCTTTGCCTTGGACGATACAGGAGAAATCATTGACTTGTTTCATGGTTTAGAAGATTTGGAAAAGCAAGTCTTACGAGCAGTTGGAGTGGCAAGTGAGCGTTTCAACGAAGATGCTTTGCGGATTATGCGTGGTTTCCGTTTTCAAGCCAGTCTTGGTTTTGAACTTGAGACAGAAACGTTTAAAGCAATGAAGACCTTGACGCCACTTTTGGAGAAAATTTCTGTGGAGCGTACCTTCGTTGAGTTTGATAAACTCTTGCTGGCTCCATTTTGGAGAAGGGGTTTGGCTTCCATGATTGAGAGTCAAGCTTATGACTATCTCCCTGATATGGCATCTAGCAAAGACAAACTTAACAGACTGTTTGATTTGGAGACTGATTTCACCTTTGAATCTTCAGAGCAAGCCTGGGCTGCTCTACTGTGGGCTTTGGAGATTGAAAATGCGCAGCCATTTTTGAAGGCTTGGAAGACCTCACGTCAGTTTGCTAAGCAAGTTCAGGATTTACTGACTATTTTGGCCTTGCGTGAAAAGGGAGAATTGAGCAAGCGCGATTGTTATCGCTTTGACTTGGATTTTCTTTTACAGGCTGAAAATCTCCGTCAGGCTCAAGGGAAACCAGTCAACCCACAAGCCATCACTGAAACTTACCAGAGTTTGACCATTCATGATAAGAAAGAAATTCAGATTAATGGTGGCATTTTGATTAAGGAATATGGCTATCAACCAGGTCCGGATTTGGGAGAGATTTTAACAGAGATTGAGTATGCCATTGTCGATGGAGAATTGGAAAATGACCGTCAAGCCATCCATGCTTATCTGAGGGAGAAAAAATGAGTGATTTTATCGTTGAAAAACTAAGTAAATCCGTCGGTGACAAGACCGTTTTTAAGGATATTTCCTTTATCATCCATGACCTAGACAGAATTGGTTTGATTGGTGTCAATGGGACTGGGAAGACCACCCTTTTAGATGTTCTTTCTGGTGTTTCTGGCTTTGATGGGGATGTCAGTCCCTTTTCAGCTAAGAATGATTACCAGATTGGTTACTTGACTCAAGATCCTGATTTTGATGATAGCAAGACGGTCTTGGATACGGTCCTATCTAGCGATCTCAAGGAAATCCAGCTCATTCGTGAGTATGAATTGATCATGCTCAACTACAGTGAGGACAAGCAGGCTCGTTTAGAACGTGTCATGGCAGAAATGGACTCTCTCCAAGCTTGGGAAATTGAGAGTCAGGTCAAGACGGTTCTTAGCAAGCTGGGGATTCAGGACTTGTCGACTCCTGTTGGGGAATTGTCAGGTGGTCTGAGAAGACGGGTCCAGTTGGCACAAGTCTTACTTGGCAACCACGACCTCTTGCTGCTGGACGAGCCGACCAACCACTTAGATATTTCGACTATTGAGTGGCTGACCCTCTTTTTAAAAAATTCCAAGAAGACAGTCCTTTTTATTACCCACGACCGTTATTTCCTAGACGCTTTGTCAACTCGGATTTTCGAATTGGATCGCGCAGGCTTGACCGAATATCAGGGCAATTATCAGGACTATGTTCGCCTAAAGGCAGAACAGGATGAGCGCGACGCGGCTCTTCTTCACAAAAAAGAACAGCTTTATAAGCAAGAATTGGCCTGGATGCGCAGACAACCGCAGGCGCGTGCGACCAAGCAACAGGCTCGTATCAATCGTTTTCATGACCTGAAGAAAGAAGTTTCAGGTGGTGTTGCTGAGACAGACTTAACCATGAATTTTGAGACTAGTCGGATTGGGAAGAAAGTCATCGAGTTTCAGGATGTTTCCTTCTCCTATGAAAACAAGCCCATTTTGCAAGATTTTAATCTCTTGGTGCAGGCCAAAGACCGTATCGGAATTGTTGGAGACAACGGTGTTGGAAAATCAACCCTACTCAACCTGATTGCAGGAGGTCTTGAGCCGACAGCAGGACGAGTGGTGATTGGGGAAACCGTTCGTATCGCCTATTTCTCTCAACAAATTGAGGGCTTGGATGAAAGCAAGCGAGTTATCAATTACTTGCAGGAAGTTGCAGAAGAGGTCAAGACCAGCGGTGGTTCTACTACTTCGATTGCAGAGTTGCTGGAGCAGTTCCTCTTCCCACGTTCGACGCATGGAACCTTGATTGAGAAATTGTCTGGTGGAGAGAAAAAGCGTCTTTATCTCCTCAAATTGCTATTGGAAAAACCAAATGTTCTTCTCTTGGACGAGCCGACAAATGATTTGGATATTGCAACCTTGACAGTTTTAGAGAATTTCTTGCAAGGATTTGCGGGACCTGTTTTGACAGTTAGTCACGACCGTTATTTCTTGGATAAGGTAGCGACCAAGATTCTAGCTTTTGAGGATGGCAAGATTCGTCCATTCTTTGGTCATTATACTGACTACCTTGATGAAAAGGCCTTTGAAACAGAGATGGCCAATCAAGTGCAAAAGGCTGAAAAAGAAAAAGTGGTCAAGGTGCGTGAAGACAAGAAACGCATGACCTATCAAGAAAAGCAGGAGTGGGCAAGCATTGAAGGCGATATTGAAGTCTTGGAAAATCGTATCGCTGCTATTGAAGAGGAGATGCAGGCCAATGGTTCTGACTTTGGTAAGCTAGCTACTCTTCAAAAAGAACTGGATGAGAAAAACGAAGCACTCCTTGAAAAATACGAACGCTATGAATATTTAAGTGAATTTGATAGCTAGAAGAATAGAAAAATCCCGTCTCATGACAGGATTTCTCTATTCTTTTTTGGTCTCTTGATGAAAGACATTTTGCCAAGTTTCGTGGCGACGCCAGATACTGGTATGGACGATACCATCTAACTCATAGCAGATGAGTTTGGTCTTTTGACTGATGGAAGTGATCTGAATATCCTTGATAGCTGAATTCAAATCTTTTTCAGCTTTATAAGCCTCTTTATCCATCTGCTCTCCATCCTGACGAATATAGATAAAATCGTCAGCTAAGAGTTCTTCCAGTTGATTTCCCTGATCAATCAATTGTTCGCGCATGAGCAATTTTTTATAGACATTGTCTAAAATCTCATCCTCAGGGATAGGTGCTGGCTCGATATGGACATCGGTATCAAAGACGCCAAAACGTTCCTCCAGCATAGACTCGACTTGATCCGCGATTTCATGACTCTCAAAAACAGACAAGTCAGGATTCATTTCTAGCGTAATATCAAGGTAAATGTTGCTACCGTAGGTGCGACCTCTTTGAGATTTAACCTTGCTAATTTTGGGAATTTCCATAATGGCCTTTTGATAGTCCTCAAGCAGGCGGTCGTCAAAACCATCGGAAAGGCTAAAGGAAGACTCGATAAAGATATCATAGGCAGTCTTCAAGATA
This sequence comes from Streptococcus sp. SM5, assembly GCF_027497975.1. Lineage (NCBI taxonomy): Bacteria > Bacillati > Bacillota > Bacilli > Lactobacillales > Streptococcaceae > Streptococcus > Streptococcus sp. SM5. The sequence continues at coordinate 110,507 of NZ_JAJNSC010000010.1, forward strand.
AAGAAAGTGATGATAATGGCAACCAGTTTATCCACAATGGGATAATTGAAACTGCTGGCCAGGATGGCAATGGTAGTACCAAGTGAGGTAACAGCATCAGAAAGATTGTCCTGGGCGGCAGCCTTGAGTGCCTTGGAGTTGGATTTCTTACTGAGGCGAGTATTGTAGAGATAAACTAGAAACATAATCGCTGCAGAAATGATTCCTAGAGTTGCACCCAGAGGGTCAATAACCGTTTCTTCATGACTGAGAATCTTTTGAATGGTATCCCTTAGAACATCAAAACCAACATAGAACATGATGATGGAAGTGACCAAGCTAGCCAAATCCTCAATCTTCCAGTGGCCAAAACGGTGGTCTCGGTCTGCAGGCTGGCGCGCCATCCGGATTCCAATCAAGAGGGCCACATTTCCAATGATGTCCGACACGTTGTTAAAACCATCGGCCACCAAACTGGATGAATGAAGGAGGTGACCAGTTGCTAATTTGGCTGCAGACAAGATCAAATAGGTCGAAATACTGATAATGGCCCCACGCTCAGCTAACTTGAGATTTGAGATAGATTGCTTCATTCAACTTCCTTTCTAGTCATATAGCATTCTACCATTATACTGGTTTTCAAGGGAAAATTCAAATAAGTCATTTTTTACTCTTTGAAAACTTTTCAAAATTTGGTATAATAGTACTACTCAAGGGAGTAGCTGGCAGAAACCTGTGATAGTGTCGTCATTCCGAATTTTATACTGAAAAGTATGCTTTCCGGCACTATCTTAAACAGCGAGACTTGTTATGATTAACAGGTCTCTTCTTGTTTGTCGTGAAAAGATGCGATGAGGGAAAAGAGAGTCTGTTTTGCACACAATGTCAAGGAGGAGACACATGTCAAAAGAACAAAAACGCCAAGCGTTTTACACTCAGAGTCCTGAAGAGGTCTTGAAGGCTGTGGATGCGACCGAGCAAGGTTTGTCATCAAGTGAGGCGGAAAAGCGCCTTGCAGAATTTGGCCACAATGAACTCGAAGAAGGCGAGAAACGATCAATCCTGGTCAAATTTATCGAGCAATTTAAGGATTTGATGATTATCATCCTAGTTGCTGCAGCAATCTTGTCAGTCGTGACTTCTGGTGGGGAAGATATCGCAGATGCCATTATCATCTTAGCCGTGGTAATCATCAATGCTGCCTTTGGTGTTTACCAAGAAGGGAAAGCAGAAGAAGCTATCGAAGCCCTCAAATCCATGTCTAGTCCAGCTGCCCGCGTTCTTCGTGATGGTCATATGGCGGAGATTGATTCTAAAGAATTGGTACCAGGTGATATCGTCGCTCTCGAAGCTGGTGATGTAGTACCTGCAGACCTACGTTTGCTAGAAGCTAATTCTCTTAAGATCGAAGAAGCTGCCTTGACAGGTGAGTCTGTGCCAGTCGAAAAAGACTTGACAGTTGAACTTGCTGCAGATGCTGGTATTGGGGACCGTGTCAATATGGCCTTCCAAAACTCAAACGTGACCTATGGTCGTGGGATGGGTGTTGTTGTCAATACAGGGATGTACACTGAAGTTGGTCATATCGCTGGTATGCTTCAAGATGCGGATGAGACAGATACACCACTTAAACAAAACTTGAACAACCTTTCTAAAGTCTTGACCTATGCTATCTTGGTTATTGCACTTGTTACTTTTGTAGTGGGTGTTTTCATTCAAGGGAAAAATCCACTCGGTGAGTTGATGATCTCTGTTGCCCTTGCCGTTGCAGCTATTCCAGAAGGGCTCCCAGCTATCGTAACTATTGTTCTTGCCCTTGGTACTCAAGTTTTAGCCAAACGAAACTCAATCGTTCGTAAGTTGCCAGCAGTTGAAACTCTTGGTTCAACAGAAATCATCGCTTCTGATAAGACTGGTACGTTGACCATGAACAAGATGACCGTTGAAAAAGTCTTCTATGATGCAGTCCTACATGACTCAGCTGGTGACATTGAACTGGGTCTTGAAATGCCGCTTCTACGTTCAGTAGTCTTAGCTAACGATACTAAGATTGATGTCGAAGGCAATCTGATTGGTGACCCTACTGAAACAGCCTTCATCCAGTATGCCTTGGACAAGGGCTACGATGTTAAAGGTTTCTTAGAGAAATATCCACGTGTGGCTGAGTTGCCATTTGATTCTGAACGTAAGCTCATGTCAACAGTTCATCCACTTGCAGATGGACGCTTCCTCGTAGCTGTTAAAGGTGCGCCAGACCAACTCTTGAAACGTTGTGTTCTTCGTGATAAGGCTGGGGATATTGCTCCGATTGACGAGAAGGTTACAAACCTCATTCACACAAACAACTCTGAAATGGCCCACCAAGCCTTGCGTGTCCTTGCAGGTGCTTATAAGATTATCGATAGTATTCCAGAAAACCTGATCTCTGAAGAGCTTGAAAATGATTTAATCTTTACTGGTTTGATTGGGATGATTGACCCTGAACGTCCTGAAGCTGCTGAGGCTGTTCGTGTGGCTAAGGAAGCGGGAATTCGTCCAATTATGATTACAGGTGACCACCAAGATACTGCAGAAGCTATTGCCAAACGTTTGGGAATCATTGATGCAAATGATACAGAAGGACACGTTTTAACTGGTGCTGAGCTCAACGAACTATCTGATGAAGACTTTGAAAAAGTCGTTGGTCAATACTCTGTTTATGCCCGTGTGTCTCCAGAACACAAGGTTCGTATCGTCAAGGCTTGGCAAAAACAAGGTAAAGTCGTTGCCATGACAGGTGATGGTGTCAATGATGCGCCAGCTCTGAAAACAGCCGATATCGGTATCGGTATGGGAATCACTGGTACAGAGGTTTCTAAGGGGGCATCTGACATGATTCTTGCAGATGATAACTTTGCGACTATCATCGTCGCAGTTGAAGAAGGACGTAAGGTCTTCTCAAATATTCAAAAGACTATCCAGTATCTGCTTTCTGCCAATACTGCTGAAGTATTAACTATCTTCCTATCAACCTTGTTTGGTTGGGATGTCTTACAGCCAGTTCATCTTTTGTGGATTAACTTGGTAACGGATACTTTCCCAGCTATCGCTCTTGGTGTTGAACCTGCTGAGCCTGGTGTCATGAACCATAAACCACGTGGACGCAAGGCAAGCTTCTTCTCAGGTGGTGTTTTGAGTTCTATCATCTATCAAGGTGTACTCCAAGCAGCAATTGTTATGAGTGTTTATGGTCTTGCCCTTCTTTACCCAGTTCATGTGGGTGACAATCATGCCATTCATGCGGATGCTCTTACTATGGCCTTTGCAACCCTTGGCTTGATTCAGCTCTTCCATGCCTACAATGTCAAGTCTGTTTACCAATCCATCTTGACAGTTGGCCCATTCAAGTCTAAGACCTTCAACTGGTCCATCTTGGTATCCTTCATTCTTCTCATGGCAACAATCGTCGTAGAACCGCTTGAAGGAATCTTCCACGTAACCAAACTAGACTTGTCACAATGGGGAATCGTTATGGGCGGTAGCTTCTCAATGATTATCATTGTTGAAATCGTTAAGTTTGTTCAACGTAAACTCGGTTTTGACAAGAATGCGATTTAAAAAGAAAAAGTCATCTTCGGATGGCTTTTTGCTACAGTTGAGGGAAAGGGCTTGCAGTTATCGGCTTTTGTGCTATAATTGCTATAATATAGTAAAAAGCAAGAGGGGTGTGAGGAAGTGGAAAAGAAAATTGTGAAGGATATTTTGTTTTTATCTCAGGTATCTCAGCCGGCAAGTCAGGAAGACCTTTATCTTGCCAGAGATTTACAGGATACGCTTTTAGCAAATCGTGAGACTTGTGTCGGTCTGGCTGCCAATATGATTGGGGTGCAGAAGCGCGTGATTATCTTTAATCTTGGTTTGGTTCCTGTGGTCATGTTTAATCCAGTACTTCTGTCCTTTGAAGGACCTTATGAGACAGAAGAAGGCTGTTTGTCTTTGACTGGGGTTCGATCGACGACCCGTTATGAAACGATTACGGTATCCTATCGTGACAGCAAGTGGCAGGAACAGACCATTACCTTGACAGGCTTCCCAGCCCAGATTTGCCAGCATGAACTGGATCACTTGGAAGGACGAATCATTTAGGAGGAAAGCAAATGAAACGAATAGTCTTCGAACTTATTTTTATCGCAACAACTTGGTATATATTTTTACCGCCTCTTAACCTGACCAGCTGGGAGTTTCTCTTTTTCCTCTGTGGGCATTTACTGGTTGTAGCAGTTTTATTTGGCTTTGGCAGAGGAATCAATCTGGTCAAAACGGTTCATGTGCGCCACGGCAAGGCGGAAGCTGCCTTAAATCTAGAGGATGTCAAAATCAATCGGTTAGGGAAAATTCTTCTAGCTTCTATTGGAGGAATTTTGCTCTTGGCTGGCTTGGTTTCCTTGGTGACTTCCAGTATTTTTCAGGCTAAAAATTATGCCAATGTAGTCACGGTTACGGAAAAAGACTTTACTGAATTTCCTAAGAGTGACACCAGTAAGGTTCCTATTTTGGATAGAAGTACTGCTGAAAAAATTGGGGACCGCTACTTGGGTTCCCTAACGGATAAGGTTTCGCAGTATGTGGCGGCAGATACCTATACCCAATTGACGATTGATGGGAAACCTTATCGAGTGACGCCACTAGAATACGCAGATCCTATCAAATGGTTTAACAATCAGGCCAAGGGAATCGGTGAGTATATCAAGGTGGACATGGTAACTGGGAATGCGGACTTGGTGGACTTGAAGACACCCATCAAGTATTCAGATTCAGAGTATTTTAACCGTGATGTCAAACGTCACCTGCGCTTTAAGTATCCAACCAAAATCTTCAAAACTCCATCTTTCGAGGTGGACGATGAGGGCAATCCTTTCTATGTAGCAACGGTTTACCAAAAGCAATTTGGACTTGCTGTTCCTCGTCCTGTTTCAGTCATTATCTTGGATGCTACAAATGGAGAAACCAAGGAATACAGCTTATCAGATGTTCCAGAATGGGTGGACAGAGTTTATCCAGCTGAGGAAACCATTGAGCAAATCAACTACAACGGCAAGTACAAGGACGGGTTCTGGAATGCTATGATTTCCAAGAAAAACGTGACCCAGACTACCAAGGGCTATAATTACTTGTCTATCGGCAATGACATTTATCTCTACACAGGTGTGACGTCAGCCAATGCGGATGAGAGTAATCTTGGTTTCATCCTTGAAAATATGCGAACAGGGGAAATCACTAAGTATAGCTTGGCTTCTGCGACCGAAGAATCAGCCCGTGAATCAGCCGAAGGTGCTGTTCAGGAGAAATCCTACAAGGCAACCTTCCCAATCCTCATCAACCTCAATAACAAGCCTCTCTACATCATGGGCTTGAAGGACAATGCTGGCTTGGTCAAAGAGTACGCTTTGGTTGATGCAGTCGAGTACCAAAATGTTATCGTAGCTACTACAGTAGAAGAACTGCTCAGCAAGTACGCCAATAAAAACGACCTTGAAATTGATAATGAAACCACAGAAAGTATCAAGGGTGTGGTAGCAGACCTCAAATCAGCTGTTATCAAGGGCGACACCGTCTACTTCTTTAAAGTTGATGGCAAGATTTACAAGGTTAAGGCCTCAGTATCAGATGACCTCCCTTACCTCGAAAATGGTAAAACCTTCGAAGGTCAAGTAGGAAAAGACAACTATCTCAAGACCTTTAAAGTGCAGTAAGGGAAGAGGCTGGGCAAAAACTCAATTTCAGGAAAAAATGAAGTAAATCTTTTCATAATAAAACGCATAGTATCAAGGTTTTTCAACACCGGATATTATGCGTTTCTCTGATTTTTAAGCCTTTTCCCAGTCTCTTTTCAGATGAACTTCTTGGTAGTGGTAAAAAAATATGCTACACTATTAATATGAAAATTTTAATCCCAACAGCAAAAGAAATGAACACAGACTTGCCGAGTATCGAAGTAACTCCTTTAAAACCAGAAAGTCAGGCCGTACTTGATGCCTTGGCCCTCTATTCTGCTAGTCAATTGGAGAGTTTTTACAAGGTATCAGCTGAGAAAGCGGCGGAAGAATTTCAACATATCCAAGCTTTGAAAAGTCAAACTGCTCAACACTACCCAGCCTTGAAACTTTTTGATGGGCTTATGTACCGTCATATCAAGCGAGACAAACTGACTGAGGTAGAACAAGCCTATCTTGAAAATCATGTCTTTATTACCTCGGCTTTGTACGGAGTCGTTCCAGCCTTGTCACCCATAGCCCCTCACCGTTTGGACTTTTTGATGAAATTAAAGGTCGCTGGTAAGACTTTGAAGAGCCATTGGAAGCAAGCCTATGATGAGGCTGTGAAGCAGGAAGAAATGATTTTCTCTCTATTGTCATCCGAGTTTGAGACTGTATTTTCTAAGGAAATCAGAGAAAAAATGGTGACCTTCAAATTCATGGAGAATAGAGGTGGTCAGTTGAAGATTCATTCAACTATTTCTAAGAAAGCGCGTGGTGCCTTCTTGACAGCTCTGATAGAAAATCAAGTACAGACGGTGGAGGAAGCACGTCGCTTAAGTTTTGCAGGATTTACCTACCGAGAAGATTTGTCCCAGCCACAGGAATTGGTTTTTGTAAAAGAAGTATAGAAATCAGATAAGAGAAAAAGTCAGCAGAATCATGCTGACTTTTTTGATAACTTATAAAGTATTGGATATATGAATCTCATTTGATAAACAGTTAAGATGATTAACCAAATCCATGATTGACAGATGATTTCGACAAATAAACTTCTTGGTAATTCCTGGAATATAGAAATTAGACACGATGATATCGTAATCTGTCTGATTTAAAATCTCAGGACTTGTTTTCAATTCATCCCAAGTATCGAAGGTAAAGCGGTTATTACAGTAATAGGAAAGCATATCAACAAAGGTAAGGGATATAGCATGGTCAAAGTTACTGATAATCAAAACCTTGATAGGTGGTCGATTTTCTAACAACTGAGTAGAGAGGTTTTCAGCATGGGTCAATAGGGTATACGTCAAGTGTTCCAACTGTTCAGGATGGTCATGCTGTCCAATTGCCTGACGATATTGAGCCAGTTCTTGACGTGCACTTCCCATAAAGTCTGGGAAGTAAACTTCGAATTTTTTAATCGTCAATGCTTTTTGTTCAAATAAGATTGGGGTAGAAAAGATTTCCTGTCTTTCAAAGAAAGCAGTGTTGTGTAAATGCCAAATCAGCTCATCGTGGTTAGTAAAAGTAATCTTATATTGTTTTGCTAGACGTTCTAATATTTGACTCAGTAATTGGTAAGAGTGTCTTGCTTCACTGTTATCTTCTATAGAGTTGAAGAATTCTTGAGGATCTAAGAAAATGTTACTTTGAATAAAGGAAATAAAAATTTGTGCAATGATATCTGGAGTGATTTCAAGTTCAAATACTTGAGAAAAATAGCCTAGTATCTCTTCAAAATTTGGAATACTTTCCAAAATAGGGTAGTATTCATCGTAGAAATGATTTGGTAAGTCGATAAAATGACCATTTTTGATGCGGTAAATACTGATAGCTATCATCAGTTTGTACATTCTATAAATTGAAAATCGCATTGGATAATTCGTGATTTTATAGAAGAAGTCAACAAACTCTGTTAAATCTTCCTCAGGAAGGTCAGGAAAAGGCCAGTCTAAGAAATAATAGCGCTCAGAAAAGTATTGAGCAAAAAAATAGCGTATATCAATCTCATTCCCACGTATCTCGGATGGAGTAAATGATAGTTCAATTTGGAATTGAGTTGACAGAGTTTTTGAAATGTTTCGACCCAATCGATAGAGATTAGCATTACTAGAGTGAAGATTTTCTATTGTTCGATAAATAGGTAACCCCTCATTGAAGAACATATACTCTAGTAATTGAAAAGATTGAGAATGAGCTAGAAAATATTGATATACAACTTCTACACTAGTGTTAACTTCTAAATCTATCATGATTCCGTTAACAGAAGATTGGATGTCGATAGTTGGAAATGCAGCACGCAATTCATTTAAATCACTTTTTAAGATTCGCTCAGTACATCCTAACTTGTCGGCAAGTTCATGTAATTTCAACCAATCGCGATGTTGAATTAGGATTTTCATTAAACGTAATTGTCGCTGATCTTTCGTGGATAAAAGGTTTCTCATAAGGGTATTTCCTCCTTAATTTATTATATCATTTTTCTGTTTTTAATCAACTATAATGTTAGAGCTAAAAAAATGTTCCGACGATTCAAAAAAAAGAGAATATAATAACTGGCTCTGAAAATCAGAAATACGATATAGTAATTCCTTGGATAGTGTTGATTTATATATTAAATAGTTGTAGAGTAGGAATTATAAAATATTACTTAGGAGTTCAAAATGAAACATTCACATAAGAAATCATTTGACTGGTATAGTATGCAACAACGATTTTCTATTCGTAAGTATCACTTTGGTGCAGCGAGTGTTTTACTTGGTACAGCCTTGGTCTTAGGATCAGCTGCTAATGCTCAAACTGTACAAGCTGATGAAAATGGTTCTGAAAATACAAAGACAGTTAAAGCTGATAAGTTCGATGATTCTGCTAAGATTGCGGAAAAGCAAAGTACAAATACTAAGTCAGAGAAGTCTTATGCAGCTCCATCTGTTTCAAATCCAGTGGAAGTAACTCCAACTAAATCTGAAGATGTTAAGGCACCAGCAGAAAAAGTTGAAGAAGCTAAAAGCCAGAAAGAAGAAGTACCTTCTAATAATGCTGTTGATAAGACAAAATTATCAGCGGCTCTTTCGCGTGCAGAAAAATTGGAAATTAAACTGTACACTGAAGAAAGTGTAAAACGTCTTCAATCTAGTATACAATCTGCTAAAGAATTACTAAATAAAGCAGATGTGACAGAATCAGAATTATCTCAAGCAGAGTCTGAACTTCAAGCTGCAGTTATTGCTTTGGAACTCAGAGGGACGACTACGACTAAAGTTATTGATAAAACTGAAGTAGTGAGCAAAATTGAATCTGCTGAAAAGAAAAATGCAGAATCAAAAGTAGCTGAACAAACTTCTGAAGTAGACAAAGAGTCAGAAGAAAAAGATAAAATTGCCTTAAAACCTGTAAAGGGGCTTCGAGTTGAAGATGCAAAGGCAAATAAAAAAGGCGGGTGGAATATTCCGTTAGATCAAGAAGCACGCTTAAGATTAAAGAGTGCTATTGAGGCTCATGCCGCACAAGGTAGTTCGCGTCGTCGGAAACGTGCTATCGGAGATTTGGATTATACCTTCAAGAAAGTTATGACCCCAGTTAATCCAGGTTTTTACGCAGATGCCAAGAGTGTTGATGAGTTAACAGTTAACCCAGACTATATAAATGAAACAGTTGTCAACGTTTGGTATAAAGACTTAGGTTATATCAATTTAGTCGACAAAGATGGACATTACATCAATTCAAATGGTGAAGTAGTAGAAAATAAAGAAGCAGCTGTCCGTAGACAATACAAAAATGATTTTAATGACACAACAAGAGCAGATGTTACTGAAATTCCTCAAGTACCAGTTGGTTGGAAAATTAGTGACAACCAATCTATTCATGGATATGATGCAGAAACAAAAACTATTGATCCAAACGATGATAATGATTTAGATGCTGTTGGTAAAGACTCTAATGTAGTCATTGAAAAAGAAAATCAAAAAGCTATTATCCGTTACGTAAGCACTAACGGTAACCGTGTTCTCACAACAGATGAAGTAACAGGTAAGTCAGGTGAAGCCATTGCCTACAGCACAACAAGTCAAATCACAGAATTCAAGAAACAAGGCTATAACCTTGTCAGCGATGAATTCACAGCGGGTGGTGCTAAGGTTTATGACTACGATACAGCACGTGACCAAGTCTACACTGTAACCCTTTCAGAACGTGTTGAACCAGTTAACCCAGATAACCCAACTCCACAACCAAACACACCAGT
>NZ_JAJNSC010000011.1:0-107326 GCF_027497975.1 Streptococcus sp. SM5
CCATCATAAACGAACTTTGCTGAAAAGAATGGTTTATCTTCTAAAAGCCACTCTACAAAGGTGTGGTCCCCTTCCCAAGTCGGCTTGTTTAGAACCTCATCATAGGGAACCCATTCTAAAGTCCCTTCATTACAGTCAATCAAATCACCCTCAAACTCCGTCACCTTAAACACATAGGTGTACCAGTCCAGGTCAGGAGTGAATTCAGGAAAAGTGATAACTCCCTTTAAAACCGGCTTAGCTTTCAACCCTGTTTCTTCCAAAATCTCACGTGCAGCACATTCTTGTGGAGTTTCTCCACGCTCTAACTTTCCACCTACACCGATCCATTTTCCTTCATGGACATCATTAGGCTTTTTATTTCGATGAAGCATGAGTAATTCTTTTCCGTTATCAATGTAGCAAATCGTCGCTAACTGAGGCATATTCTCTCCTTATCTAAGCCAATCAATTGACTCTTGTCCTGTTTCTTTTAAGAATGTATTGGCCTTAGAATAAGGCTTGGAACCCCAAAATCCTCTGTAAACAGAAAGAGGACTTGGATGGGCTGATTCAATAATCAAATGTAGAGGATTGGTCACTAAAGCCTTCTTCTTACGTGCATAAGCACCCCAAAGTATAAAAATGACTGGTCTATCTAGGTTATTGACAACCTTAATCACAGCATCTGTAAAAGGTTCCCATATCTGACCAGCATGACCATTTGCTTGACCAGCTGGAACTGTCAAACAAGCATTAAGAAGCAAGACTCCCTGCTCGGCCCAAGAGGTCAAATCATGTGAAGATTTAGATCCAACATCATCTGCAAGTTCTTTTAGAATATTTTGCAAGGAAGGAGGTGCTGGAATACTATCTGGAACAGAAAAACTCAATCCCTGCGCCTGACCTGGTCCATGATAGGGATCTTGACCAAGGATAACCACCTTAACCTTTTCTAGAGGAGTTGTCAAAAGAGCTTGAAAAACTTTATCTTTTGGTGGATATACAGTTCCATTTTTATATACTTGCTCCATAAAATGATTAATCTGAGTAAAATACCCTTCAGGAAGTTCTTGCTTAATCAATTCATGCCAAGATGAGTGTTGCATAGCTTTCTCTCCTTTATCGAATCCATCTAAAAGCACGTCTTAATTCATCCGTGCCATTTTTAAAAAAGCATAAGCCATGTGCAAGTATGATTTTATCCGGTTTCCAGTTTAACATACGGGAAAAGGAAACCTTTGCTTCCCTTTGTCTTCCTAAAAAAGTCATCCGATAATCGATAGGAGTTTGACCATCAGGGGATGTTACACGAGCTAAACGATAGAATCTTCTGCGGATTGGACTAGCTATCTTTTCAGGTTCAAAGTTCTCTATGAGGTCTGTTACAATCAGTGTTTTAGTTGATTTATGAAAAAACACTACCTCTTCAATGACTGAACTTCCCTTAAAAATGAGTTGATCAATCTCATCAGACCATAAGTTGGGAGCCTTATCTGTTAAGGCAGCATCAAATACAACCTTGACTTTCTGACTTTCCGCTCTCTCTTCTACTCCTGGACTAGACCATGCTTGCGCATGAGGATATCTTTGTTTCCAATCTACAATATAGGAATAGTGAATTTTATTTGGTGAAATCAGGTAAGCGACTTTTCCCAAAGCGTCCAGTTCAGTAAACAGTTCCTCATTTGGCGCAATCGGAGAGTGAATCCAAAGTTTGCCATCATTTAACTTAATCACAGTCATACGTGTCTGAAAAGGAAGTTTGAAGATCTTCATATCCATTTGAATCAAATCACCGTCTACTATCCAGATATTTTGATCAACTTCCTTTAGTGAATACAACGGTTCATAAAGAGAAAGAATTGGCCTAGACATCATTTACTGCTACCGTTCCTTCATTTATATTGCCTCTATTATAGCAAAAAGTGGCTATCTAAACCACTTTTTACACTTTCTCTAAGCAATCAAGCAAGTCTTCGTAAGAATGAACTTCATAAGTCGGCTGAGCTTGTGTATTATTTTCTAAATGGTAGGGATTATACCAAACTGTATCAATACCAGCATTATTTCCCCCTTGAATATCAGCTGATAAAGAATCACCAATCATAAGGGCGTCGTTTTTATCAAAGTTAGGGATTAGAGCCCCGATTTTCTCATAAAACTCAGTATTTGGTTTTTGAGTATGAAGTTGTTCTGAAATAAAGATCTCCTTGAAAAATGGTGCAATACCAGATTGCTCTATACGCCCTGTCTGGATAAAGGTTATTCCATTTGTTGCAGCATAGAGCTCATATCCCTCATCAATCAAAGTTTTTAATAGATTTTCAACGCCAGGAAAAATTTGTCCCTGTTTTGATAAAAAAAACTGATAACGTTTAGCTAAGTATACCCCATCTTTTTGAATTCCAAAGTGAGAAAACAATTTTGAAAAACGAGTGTTAACCAGATCTGCTTTTGCAATTTTTTTCTGTTCTAAATCCTTCCAGAGAGCCTTATTCATAGGCACATAATAATCCTTGTACGCTTGGATATCCTCTACTCCTTCTTCTTCTAGGAGTTGCGTTAAGGCTATATTCTCGGCACTATCAAAATCAAGCAAAGTGTGATCGAGATCAAAAAGTAAAAATTTGTAAGTCATAAAAATAGTATCCTAAAGTTTCTAAATAATGATTGTTAAAATACCTTCACAATCCTTTGCTCTAAGTATATCATATTGACTACCTTATTTCTAAAACTAAGTTCATATCTAAACTAAATCATTAACACTGTATAGATAAAATTAGTTTAAAAGTTTGTAAAAAATGAACAATCTTTTTCCAATTTTTAAAAATTTATCGGAAATTTCTTATTATTTTGTGTTATTATTTGCCCTATAATATTTATTGTGATACAATTCACTTTAAAGGATGGTTTTTATTTATAGATTGGAGGAGGCGATATGTTGCTTGTCTAAAAATTTTCCTATAATTTTTCAGTTGTCTGTCTACGAAATTTATCGTGCTATATCTATCAATCGTTAACTATACTCTATCTTCAATAGAAAGGGCGAAATATGAATAAGAAAAAAATAAGAATATTTGCATTTTTTGTATGCTTACTAACTACATTATTTTCATTAGGCTATAGTAAAACTTTTGCTGAAAGTCCTGAAGTATCAGTATCTGGAAAGTTTGTTGATACAATTACTAGTGTCAATGTCACTAACAATGAAGGTGGTAACCTAACTTGGGATTTGGAACAATGGGCTACTTTCAGAATAAATGCTACTTATGATTTGTCAGGTAAAAGCGTCAAGGCTGGCGATACTACAGTTCTAACTGTTCCTGAGGCTCTAATCATCACTTCAGATACTTTTACGATTCGAGACATTAATACCAATGAAGTTATTGCTAACGCCAAAGTAAGTGCTGATAATAAATCTATTTCTATTACATACACAGACTATGTTGAAAAACACTCAGATACTAATGGTTCATTCTTCTTCTATTCGAGAGTAGATTTTAAAAAACATCCTCAACAAGGAGAGATTCCGATAGAAATTACCATCAACAAGGAAACTAAAGTTGCTGGTAAAATTACTTTTAAAGGTATCGGAGATGGTAACCCAAGACTCTTGACTAAGACTAGCTGGGTAGACAATACAGATTATAAAACAGTTGAGTATACAATCTCAGTTAACCGCACAAGAGAGAATATTCAACAAGTGACAATTGAAGATCAATTAAAATTTACAAATGCAAGCTACATCAAAGATAGTATTAAAATTATTAAGGGTAAATTCGCATTTGTTGAAGGTGAGTGGCAATTTACTGATAGAACTGATGTAACCGACCAACATACTATCACGATATCTGAAGATGGTAGTTCTTTTGTAATCGACTTAGGAGATATCACTGAACAAGATCAGTATCGTATCGCTTATAAAGTTCGAATGAATTACCAACCTGTAGACGGTGAGTTATTGAAAAATGATGTAACTTTGAAAGGTAAGGGCATTGTCCTTAAAGAAGCTAGCAATACTGCTGCTGTTCAAATAGCTGGTGGAGCTGGTGTTGGTTATGTTTACTCAATCAATATTCACAAGATTGATGATACTAACCAGCCACTTAAAGGAGCCAAATTTAAAGTAGTTCGTCAAGCCAATAATCAGGTAATAGGTGAGTTTGAAACAGATGAAAATGGTAATATTGCTGTAAACAAACTTTTGAAAGACAAGTATATCTTAACCGAGATTGAAGCTCCTTCAGGATATATTATTCAAGATGCTGATACAATTGTCAATGTTGAGGATTTCGGAAGTGATCATGCGGTAACAAAAACCATTGTAAATACTAAAGAAGAACCTACGACTACAGTTACGACTACTGAAGCTCCAACTACGACTACAGTTACGACTACTGAGGCGCCAACTACGACTACTGTAACGACTACTGAAGCGCCAACTACGACTACAGTTACGACTACTGAAGCGCCAACTACGACTACAGTTACGACTACTGAGGCTCCAACTACGACTACAGTTACGACTACTGAGGCTCCAACTACGACTACAGTTACGACTACTGAAGCGCCAACTACGACTACAGTTACGACTACTGAAGCTCCGACTACTACTGTTACAACCACAGAAGAACGAAAGACAACAACAACAACTGCAGATGTACCTACAACAACAGTAACTACAACTGAAGAAAAGCCTGGACTTCCATTCACTGGGGAGAGCAAAGGAACTCTTATGCTAGTTCTTGGTTCACTTGTTCTAGTTTCTTCTATTACGGTTCTTGCAAAGGCTCGTAAAACTGAAAATGAGTAGGGTTATGAAAACTAAGATTTAGTATTTTAAGTCTTTAATCATAATAAAATTAAAAGGATTTACATATAAAGTAAATCCTTTTATATTTCTTTTAACATTTTGAATAAAAAAATTAACTAGAATAAGTATAAAAAAACGATAACTAAACTATTAAGTTATCGTTTTTATATATTAGTCTTTATCACCGAGTCTACTGTTGATAGTCATCATGATACTAGCAATCTTTTCTCCCCAATAAGGATCAGAGGCATAAAGAACATTCATTCCAGATGATTTGTTTCCTAGGTGAGTTCTACCTTGATCATAATAGTTCTGTCTAATCCATTTAGCAGCTCCTAAAATTCCTTTATCGACATTATCAAAGCTCTTAGCTGATTGATAGGGTGTTGAATCATAAGCTGCTATACCAAAGAAATTATTCTTATCCTTTGCAATTTGACTACGTCCCCATGAACTTTCTAGAGCACTATGAGCCATCAAATATAGGGCATTAATCTGATAACGTCTTTCAGCTTCCTTAAAAATAGCTCCCTTACCAGCTAAGCGACTACCTTTGATATTCATAAGAGAGTATACTTTGTCTAACTCTTCAGCAGTATAATTAGTAGGTTTACTTAAATCTCTAAATTGGAATGGATTATTAATTGTGAAGTTGTCAAAATTAATTCCATCTGCAGAATAATATTTTTTGCCAACTGTCATTGACGAATGATGTGGCGCAACACGAATACTAGAATAAGGTGACAGTTCATGATATACATAGTGTCCATCACTAGTATAATGAGGAATGAACTCGTTGCTAGCGCTAACTGATGTTAAATCACTTTTATTCATATAACCTGACAAACCAGAAACTTGAACTGGTATTCTGCCATTTTGAGTTTCAGAACCAGTGACAGTAACAATACTACCTTGGTTAATATAGCTCAGACGTGTACCTGATTCACTATAAATATAAGCCGTAATTGGTTTCACTTTATAATGTGTCGATTGATCAGAAATCCATTTTCCATTACTATGGAAAGTGTAGTCTTTACCTTTTATATTATAAGTACCAGTTACATACGCACCATTTTCTTTCAAATAATACCAAGCATAGTAGTTTTTATCATAAATCCATTCATTTATGGCCATGTAACCACCAGACTTAAGATAGTACGCTCCCTGCCAGTCATTTTCAGCGTATGTTCCATCAGGTTTTATATAAAACCAGCTATTGTATTTCTGATCAAAAATCCATTCGGCTGAGGCCATGGCTCCACTATTTTTAAGGTAATATTTGTTTTTCCAGGTGTTACTTTCCATGATGCCATCAGTATCAAAATGATACCAGACACCTTTAATTTTTTCCCAATTATCTCGAGAGATTTTACCTTCTTGATTAGCATAAAACCAGTTGTCACCTAGTTTAACCCAACCATTTTCTACTAAAGCACCACTAGCATTAAATAAATAGTTATTGTAAATGGTGTTATTCAGCATGATCCCATCTTGATTGAAATAATACCAAACACCAGAAATCTTCTTCCATTTATTTTTAGCTATTTTACCTTCTTCAGAAGCATAAAACCAGTTGTCACCCAATTTTATCCAAGAATTCTTAACTAGTGCACCACTTTTGCTAAAAATATAATCATCAAAGACTGTATTACTAAGCATGACCCCATTTTGATTGAAATAGTACCAAACTCCACCAATCTTTTTCCAATTGATCACTGGTTGATTATTTTCGTAAAAAAGCCACTGACTATTTTCTTGTCGCCAACCTTCTTTTTTTACCTCAGATACTTTTTCTTTTGGCTGAGCTTTCTCAGCTTCTTTTTTGGAATCTTTTTCCTTTTCTGTATCTTGCTCAGGTTTTACAGTAGTTTGAGAAGTTTCCTTTTCACTTTTATTTTCTTCTTTTTGCTCCTTAGCTTCACTACTAATGACTGATGTTGTAACTTGTTTATCTTTATTTGTAACATTAGACTCATCAGCAAAAATAGAAGATTGTGAAATACTTGCTACCGAAAGAGAAAGAGCGCATAAAAGCATTACTTTTTTCATTCTAAACTCCTAATAAATATATTCTTTCTGTATATATTTTTCTAGATATTATTTTTAATAGGGATATTATCCATTATATTATACATTATTATTTTAAATATAAAAGCTATTTTGGGGGAAGAAAGAAACTTGTAATCTATTTAAAATATTTTAGAAACAAACGTAAAAAAATAGTCGTACATGAGCTGTATGACTACTTTTATTAATGATGTTTATACCTGACTATAGACTTCTTTGCGTTTTGTTTTGCTTGCTTTAGAAGAATTCTTCCAAATATTTGGATTTAAAAAAATCGATACGATAGATAGTGCTGCAAACGCAATTCCTACATACCAATAGGGCGAATCTAACGTTGTTGAACGTCCCGATAAACTGACAATTCCACGGAAAAGAGTGCCTGCTGTAACAATCGCTACAGCCGAATTCCATAAATTAAGACTAATACGAGAGAAATGAGGAATCGTCTTAAGTAATACTGCTAAAATAATTCCACCTAGAAGAGGTACTGCAAATAAATAGTGCATATGAAGGGAAACTTCCCCGAAACTAAATGCTTCATAAATTCTAGAAAAAGCAAAGAAGAAAATCGTAATTAGTGTATAAGAGATGACAGTTTTTTTTAAGCGTATTTTGTTTGGATTAATAACCGATGTAGACAATATCACTCACCGCCCTTTCTGAAATTTTATTTCCTCCAGTCGTTGGCTTGTTAATAACCCGACTGTTGAAGTAAAGCGTAGATGATCCACCACCATCAAGGTTGTAGGCGGTTTTTACACCGTATGATTTCATGACTTCAGCCATTTGGTATAGGGATAGGCCCTTGCTTTCGGATGTACGTCCGTCAGAAACTACGATAATATAGTGGTTTTCATCAATGATTCCAATCGCAGTACGAGGATTTGAAGCCATAGCTTGACCAACTTCTTCATTTGTTCCTACCGCAATCTCACCATTTTCAACTAAAGCTGGGCCAAAAGCCAAGAGATTAACAACACCATCTTTTACTAGTTGGTCAGCTGAAATTTGATCTTCGTAAATAATCTTGAAAGAACCATCCTTGTAAATAGCTAAATCACCATTACTAGAATCTTCTCGTACAGTATCTCGATAGACGACTCCATTACGAATAACATATCCAGTAGAGTTGGCACCGTAGTAGTCTCCATTGACTGCTAAAATAGCATAATTAGTAGCAGCTGTTTCAGAAGTTTTTGCAGTTACGTTGGTACCGAAGGCATTTTGAGCGAATGCCGTTTTAAGATAATCTGATGAACTAACCGTAACATCTGCAATGTAAACCTGGGTATTATTAACCGTCGTTTCTGATAAGTTAATGGAAATATTATCATCTTTGTAACTTGAGTCTGTTACTGTTGCTGATTTAGCTGCTTGGCTTGCCGTGGCAGTATTTGTACTAGTGCTAGTTGTTGCTACTGTTGAAATAGTCTCAGCGAGAACAAAGGTCTTCAGCATAGAGTAGCTAAAGGATCCTGTTAAAAACAAGCCAAGAACCGTGGCATAAGCATATCGTTTCTTTAAAAATTTCATAGTACAGTTGATGTCCTTTCCTTAAAAATGAATTTCTTCTGAACGGTCCAAGAAACAGCAAAAAGAAGAATTCCAACAATAATCTTAACGATTAAGAGATTCATTCCAAAGACTGCATTGAATAGACGAATAAGAAGCGTGTCTAAAACAAAGAGTCCTACTGCCAGACCAAAGTATCCCATACCTGTTTTTACAAGACTATCCTCGTTTTTAAAGACTAGTTTTTTATTGGTTGAATAGTTAAAAATCGAGCTAGTCACACGGGCTAATCCATTAGCAAGAAAAATCCGTAAACCAGTTGGGACTGTTGATAAAAACAAGATTGCAATGGCGTAGACAAGGTAGTCTACAAGAAAACTACTGAATGATGACAAGGCGAATTTGAAAATATTTTTATAAATCATTAACCCATCTCTAATCGGACGGAAGTGGGATCCTTCATTATCGTTGATATAGACAGTTTCGATTGGCACTTCTAAGATTTCATAATGTCTGCTTGCTTCCAGAAGCATGTTCATTTCGTATTCATAACGTTGACCTTCTATTTCCAACATAAAAGGAATGAGATTTGTTGTAAAAGCACGAAGTCCTGTTTGTGTATCTGTTACTCCTAGTCCTGTTTGTAATTTAAAGAGTGCTTTTGTCAAGCTATTCCCAAAACGGCTACGGAGAGGAACTTTACCTGTGAAGGCACGCACACCCAAGATTAGTTTGTTAGGATTTTCAGAAGCTTTGTTAGCCGTACGGAAAATATCCCAAATCTTATGCTGACCATCTGCGTCTGCTGTGACTACTGTTCCATAGATGTTTTGTTCTTGGATATAAGAAAAGGCTGTTTTAAGGGATTGTCCTTTCCCTTGATTTACTTGGTGACGGAGTACTGTAGCGTATTGCTCAGCTTTATCAAAGATTTTTTGGCACTTTGATGAACTACCGTCGTCGATAACTAGAATATGAAAATCACTCTTTTCGTGAATTTTTTCGATGAGTGTGATAAGTTTATTATCAGGTTGATAAGCTGGAATGACTATATAGTTCATATCGATACCTCTTTCTTTGATGATGGAATAACTATACAGAACATCGCTTAAAGATAACTTATATCAGTTTTCTTTAAGAAAAAGTTAAAGAAACTTTATGATAAGGACAGGTTTTCTCTAGCAAGTAAAAATATTCAAGGTTAATAAATATACAAAAAAATCCTCAAATAGCAAGTCTACTTGAGGATAAAATTTATTATAAAATAGAAAATTTACTCTAATTTTTCTCTTAATTTCTCAACGAAGAGATAGGCCGCAGGACAGGTTAAAGTGTTTTTGATAGTCAGATTATTGATTTGATAAATCTTTTTTCGGTCGGTATGTGGAAATTCTCTACAAGCCTTAGGACGAACATCATAGATAGAACATAGATTATCGCCACCTAAGAAGGGACAAGGCATTGACTTAAAGACTTTATCACCGTCTTCATCTACTTGGAGAAACTCAGCTTCGAAAGCAGGTAATTTCATTTTAAAGTACTTGGCAATGCGTGTGATATCTGCTTCTTTAAAGTCCGGTCCAAGGCTCTTGCAGCAATTGGCACAGGCTGTACAATCAATTTCTGAAAACACTTCTTGGTGAATCTCCAGCGCAATCTTATCCAAATTTTTAGGAGCTTTCTTTTTCAGATTTCCAAGAAATTTACGATGCTCTTTTTGCTTTTGTAATGCTAATTGGTGATAGTATTCGATATCGATTTCTTTTGGCATAGATTCTTTTACATCCTTTTCTGAAACTAGTATACCATAACTGAAAATAAATAAAAACTACTGTCAAGTATGACAATAGTTTTTACAAGATTAGTTCACCTCGACCACTTCAACCATATCTTTGCCAAGCAAAATCAGATATTTTTCAACCTTGTCTATCTGATAAGAACGGGATAAGGCTTCTGCATATAGAGATAATTGACCTCTATAACGTTCAATCAGTTGACTTGGATATTCATAATGATCTGTCTTGTAGTCAAAAAGAACAATTTTATCCTCATAGAGGAGATAACCATCTAAGATTCCACGAACAACAAAGTCTTCCTGACTCTTAGCATCTCTTTTTAACATAGAGAAGGGTTGTTCTCGATATAGTTTATCTTGATTTGCAAGAATCTCTTGACCAAGAGCTGTATCAAAGAAAGACAAGATTTTATCAAGATTAACTTTATCTTTAACAGCTGAAGTTGCTTGAACTTGCTCCAAGGCTTCTGTCAAGATTTCCAAAGTAGATTCTTTATCGAGATTGATTCGCTGCATGAGTTCATGGGTAGCACTACCAATTTCAGCTCCAGTGACTTTTTCTGTCTTGGAGAAGTCTGGAAGTTCAAACTGAATAGTATTTTCTTTTGGTTTACTTTGACCTGCTACTACTACACCTTCCATATCCATGACTGGTTCATAAAACTTCTTAATCTGACTCGGTGTCTGAACACTTGGAAGATTGATTGCTGCACGGTGGATTTCGTTATAGACTTCCACTTCTTTCAGCATTTGTAGAGCTTCCCTGATGGTATCGGATTGACGATTGTCTGCTTGGGACTGATCTTGAAGTTGACTTTTATGTTCCAATTCTCCGATAGCTTCTTTGGTTAGGTCTTCTTCACCTTCAAAGCGCACACTAAAGTGCAAATCCTCTTTAGAAAATGCTTGATAGATGGCCCAAATCCAATCCTGGAAATTTTGAGCGTCTAGTCTAATTTCTCGACTCAAAAGACCTTTTCCATTTGTCGGATATTCTTTAGACTCTAATTTTTCACGTGATCCTTTTCCAACTAGATAGAGTTTTTTCTCAGCACGTGTCATGGCTACATAGAGCAAACGCATGAGTTCAGAATAACTTGCTAATTGGAGTTCTTCCTCATTTTGCGTATATGTTAAGCTTGGGATAGATAACTTAATCGTAGATGGAACATATTCCTCTTTTGCATTTGTAGCGACTCTAGCTACATAATTTAATCCAATTCCATTTGTGCGACTGAGGATAACCTCAGACATAGTATCCTTCTTGTTGAATTTTTGATCAATATTGAGGATAAAGACATAAGGAAATTCAAGCCCTTTACTCTTATGAATACTCATAAGTTCTACTGCATCCTTAGGTGGTGCTACAGCAACATTGGCAAGATCATGCTGGGCTTCCAAGACTTGGTCAATCATTCGAATAAAGCGAGATAATCCCTTAAAATTACTCTTTTCAAACTGATCAGCTCGTAAAGCTAAGGCATAGAGGTTAGCCTGTCTAGCCTGACCATTTGGCAAAGCACCAACATAATCATAGTAGTAACGTTCGCTATAGATTTTCCAAATAAGGTCATAAAGCGAATGAGTTTTTGAGAACAAACGCCAAGAATTAACAGTTTCCAAGAAAAGGTTAAGCTTTTTATGGAGTTCAGATTTTATTAAATCCTTTTGGAGGCTAGTTTGTGCTTGAGCATTGACTAATTTTTCATAAAAGTTCTCTTGAACTTTATCCTCAGATTTTTGAAGTGCGAGACGTGCTAATTCATCCTCATCAAAGCTAAACATCGGAGACTTCATCAGAGCTACCAAAGCGAAGTCTTGCAGAGGATAATGGATGACACGAAGAGTATCCAACATCACCTGCACTTCTAGGGATTGCAAATAGTTTGCTTGAGCACCGTCTGTCTTGACAGGAATACCATATTCAGACAAGGCTAGCAGAACTTGATCATTACGACTTCGACTAGCAGTTAAGAGAGCCATGTCCTTGAAAGGTACACCCTTATCATTATGAAGATGCAATATCTCCTTAATGACCATTCGCATTTCACCAGTCAGTTTGTTGGTCGAAAACTCTTCCTCTTCCTTAGAATCACCGTCAACATCCTTATCATACAAGAGGACTTCTGCCTTGTTCTCTAGATCTGGTTGTAAATCAGTATTACCGAAAACAAGCTGGTGCATACCATCATAAGTAATCTCTCCAACTTCCTCGTCCATAAGATGCTTAAAGACGTCATTTGTAGCATCTAGAACTTCTGAACTACTACGGAAGTTTTCCTTGAGCAGTATTAACTGACCTTCTTTGCCATCCTGAGCAAAGCTGTGGAATTTTTCATTGAAGATTTGGGGATCTGCCTGTCTAAAACGATAAATAGACTGCTTAATATCTCCCACCATAAAACGGTTATGGCCGTTTGAGAGGAGTTCCAACATTCTTTCCTGGATATGGTTGGTATCTTGGTACTCATCGACCATGACTTCGTGGAAGCGTTCCTGATACTCTTTTCGAACTTGAGGGAAGTTTTCCAATATCTCAATCGTATAATGGCTAATATCCGCAAATTCAAAGGCATTTTCTTCACGTTTACGCTTTCGGTAGGCATCAATAAAATCACTCATGAAAACTTGAAAAGTCTTTGCTAAGTCCCAAGACTCTTGATGATATTTTTCCTGGAATTTCAATAAAGTAATTTGGTCATTTAGTGCAATTAGCTTTTCAAATTTATCTTTTCTCTCTTCATTGTAGGCTTCTTTCAGTTCTAGGAGTTCAGCCTTGCGACTAGAATTTGTGAGAGCACGGCCACCCTTATCCTTAGAAATATTCACAACTCGCTCTAGAACTTCTTGATATTGATGAAAAGTTGATAAGTTGGTTAAAGCTCCAATTTCATCAAGAACTTGTTGAACAGCCTCTAAATACGCTGCTTTACCAAATTCCTTGGCATCATTCTCTAGATGGTAACGGAAGAAACTTTCCAAATCCCAGAGTCTTTGCTGAATGTCTTGAGCCAGCTTTTCTTTAGAACTTGTAAAATCGGCCTTTTCGAAACCTTTTAAGAAAGATTCCTGTAGCCAAGTCTGAGGATTACTTGTAGATTGCAAAAAGTCATAAATCATATAGACCTGTTTACGCAAACCACGCGCATCCTTGCTTTTTCCTGCAAAGTTTTTGACTAGCTTACTAAACTGTTCTTGTTCCTTACTTTGGTAGTGACTTTCGAAAACTTGTCGAAACACATCATTCTTTAAGAGGAGTTGCTCACTTTCATTCTCAAGAATGCGGAAGTTTGGAGCAAGATCGAGAAGATAACCATGTTTAGCCAGGAACTTCTGAGTAAAAGAGTCCATGGTTCCAATCGCAGCGTTTGGTAAATCAGCTAATTGTCTTCCAAGATGCTTTTTTAGCTCCATATCTTGAGTCTCTTGGATTTGTTGGCTGATTTTCTTTTCCAAGCGTTCTTTTAACTCGGTTGCTGCCTTTACCGTAAAGGTTGAGATAAAGAGTTGGCGAATTTCTACACCACGCGCTAGTTGATCAAGAATTCGTTCAGCCATGACAAAGGTTTTTCCTGAGCCAGCTGATGCTGAGACCAGAATGTTTTGACCATAACTGTAAATAGCTTGAATTTGCTCAGCAGTTTTCTTTGGTTTCTTGTCAGAATGAGCTTCTGCTACTTGCAACTCTTCAATCTCTTCTTGGGATAAAAATTTCATCGCTCCAACTCCTCTCTAATTTTATTAAACCATGTTTCCTTATCATTGCTCTTAGCAACCTTATCTAACAATCTAGCCTGACCTAAATGGTAATTAGCTTCAAAACCAGTTATCGACTGGTATTGTTGGACATAAGGGGCAATACTTCTGCCGTCTTCTGTATAGGGATTGATAGCAAATCTACCAGATAAAATCTTCTCTGCTGCTTTCTTATAAATAAGGGCGTTATAGTCAAGCAATAACTGGAATTCCTCATCAGACAACTGATAGGTCTTGTTTTTATTATATAGTTCCCCAAGGTTCTTTATCTCTTTTTCGAGAAATAGCCCTTGATATTTCATACTCTTTGTCGTTTCTGCTAAAGCCTTTGAAAGAGTTTTAACAGATTGTAAGGACTGAACTAGTTCAGCCATCTCTAAATACATGGCACCAAAGAAGTCTGTATTTCCTTCTTTCTTAAGAGCAGCTAGATAGGTTGGTAATTGTGAATTAAGGCCGTTATAGAAGAGAGGGAAATTAAACTGAGTCGCAGAAGATTTGTAATCTACAACACCAATAGTTTCACTGGTCTTTAAGCGATCGATACGGTCAACTTTCCCACGGACATAGACATTTCTGCCGTTATCTAACTGAACAAAGGCTTGTTCCTTACCACCAAAGACTGCTTCTTCCTGAATCGTTTCAATTTCAGAATTGTGACGAAGGATGTGACCTGTTGCACGCGCAACATCCAAAAGAACATCCTTGGTGAATTGAGCTTCTAAACTATCTTGATAAATGGCTTGAAATTCTCGCTCTTGACTGGTTTCAGAGATTGCTTGTTCTAAACGACGATCAAAAGGTGTATCAGCAGGAAGTTTCATAGCTCGTTCAAAAATACGATGTAAGAAATTCCCGTGACTTCTTGCATCAGGTCGTAGACGCAATTCTTCTTGCAAGCCTAAGACATATCGAAGGAAATAACTATATTCGTTTCGATAAAACTCCGTTAGTCCAGAAGTTGATAGATAAAAATCTTGATCTTGAGGATACAAGGCTTCCAAAGTTTCAGTAGCTAAGGTCTTACTTTTTGGACTTGTCGGTAGGACAGGATTATCAAGACCTTGATCTTCTAATTTTCTCCCCATAACACGAGCTAGAACCTTAATAAAGGTTAAGTCCTGCTCACTTGTCTCCGACTCACCTTGCTGGTGATAGGCAACAAGACTAGACAAAAGACTGTGATAAGAACCAATATCATCCTTTGATAGGTTTCTTCGATCGATTCTCTTTTCAATCTTGGTAAAACCAAAATCCTGCAATTCTTTCAGATAAACTGACTCTTTACTCTCGTTTTCATTGAGCAAGCTTGGCGCTGACAAGACTAACTGTTTACGAGCAGAATTGACTAAAGAAAGCATGGTATAGCGATTCTTCTTAAGATTTTCATGACTAGCAATCAATAATTGAGAGCCTTCTTCAGTACCTTGGTTTAAAACTTCTCTTTCTTCATCACTTAAAAGACTAGTATTTTGGGTGATTTTAGGTAGATGGTCCTGGGTTAAGCCAAGTGCATAGATGTAATCAGAAGTCAAAGGCGAAATCAAATCATAACTTTGCACCAGAACCGTATCTACCGTTGCTGGGATTGTACGATAATTTGATAAGGACATCCCTGAATGAAGAAGAGCCAAGAAATCATCTAAAGCGACCTGAGAACCTTCAAATACAGTCGCAAATTGCTCCATTACGTGGCAAAATGCCTTCCAGACCTCTTCTTGTCTTTCTTGCTCTGTCGCATCCATCGTTTCGGATAAGGATTGTAATTGCTTGGTCACAGATGCATCCTTCAAAAAGTTGTTCCATTTTGTAAGGATATTTTCAGTCTTTTGCTTACGACTGGATAATAAAGTTTCTAGTGGGTTTAGGACACGGACACGCAGATCATTTAATTTTTCTAAATCAAATTTTCCATGATGATTTTTTGTAAATTCTTGTTTAAAGTTAGAAAGTCCATCAATACCTAAATAGCGGATATATTGTTCAAAGCTATCGATTTCTTCCTGAGTAAGATCGGTGTATAATCCGGTTCGCAGGAGATTAATCAAATCTTCTTGACGGAAATAGTACCGTTTGAGACGTCCCACAGATTCTACAAATTGAGTCAAAGGATGATGAGCCATAGACTCGCTTCTCCCCAGATAGAAAGGAATCTGATATTGATTAAAAATTGTCTGCAAGGACAGTTTATAAGACTCTACGTCTCCTAGTAAGATACGAAAATTCTTATAGCTAAGTTCAGGTTCTTGGTGCAATTTCTGGCGAATGCTACGAGCAACGAGCTCCAGCTCTTCTTTCTGTGTCAGACAAGACCAGATTTGCAAGTCTTCTCTATCCTTAGCATCCACTTCTATACTGATTTCAGAATAATCATAAGCACTTTCCAGTAATTTTGAGGCCTTGGCAAAAGCATCAATATCTTTATGTTCTTGACATGCATCTTCTGCCTTGGTCTGATATTTAAATGCCAAATGACCTAGAAATTCAACACTAGCTTGATAGAGATTCCCTTCACTAAAAGGACTAGTGTATGCTTTCTTAGTTGCATATACACCAATAATAATTTCAACACCCTTACGATGAAGCAAATCCACTAGGTGTTCCTCTTCTGCAGAAAAACGGGTAAAACCATCAATGACTAGGGCTATCTTACTAAAATCACTACTTACCTTGCTTTCTTCGATAGCATCAATCAGATGAGATAATGGACTCCCTTGTGAAACTTGACCTTGGTTGAGATAAGCTGTTACCTTTTCAAAAATCAAGAGTAAATCAGAACGTTTATCAGCATCTGTCAAACTTTCCAAGTCCAAAAAACTCATCTTTGCAGTTGAAATTTCATGATAAATCTCAATCAGTTGCTGGATGAATTGAGGATCTTGTTTAATAGCCCCGTAAACACGTAAATCCTTCGGATCAATCTCGGACAGACATTTATAGAAAGCCATACCAAGACCGATATCATCGAGACTTGACCTCTCAGGAATATCATTTAAAACCAGATAACGAGCCATTTGAGCGAAGCGCGTGACTGTGATAGCAAAAGAAGCATGCTGACTCAAGCACTCCAGCACGGCACGTTCCTTTTCAAAAGAAAGAGAATTAGGGGCGATATAAAAGACTCGTTTTCCTTGGTCAACTAGTCCTTGAGCCTCCTTGGTTAGGATTTCTGTCAAAGAAGTCCGAATATCGGTATAAAGTAGTTTCATCTCTGCCTCGTTTGTTTTTGTCATTACCTTTTATTATATCATTTTTTAAGTAAAAACAGATTGATATAAAGCACTAATTTTAACCTGTCCCATATCAAAAAAGTCGGAATAAAATCCGACCTTTTATAGTTATTAACTACCAGAAAACAAGAGTACCCATAATTCCCAAAATGCTAAAATGTTAATCATGATATGGAGCAAAATGGGATAATAGAGAGAATGAGTTTTTCGGTAGAGGAATGCTACAATCGCTCCTCCGCTTGCATAGGTGAAAAAGGCAAGTGGTGTTATACCATCAGAAACATGCACATAGCCAAAGACACAGGCTGATAGTAAAACATCTCCATACCAAGGTGAATCTTTCAAAAATGTATTCATGAGAACTCCTCGATAAACCAATTCTTCTGTAATTGGTCCTAGCAGACAAGTAATAAGCAATAAATATAGTAACTCTTGTCGCCCTGTCATCTCAACTAATTCATTTAAAGACATTTGATTGGACGTTGCTGGGGTTAAAAAGGAAAACACAATACCTGAAATATGATTGACTCCATAAGCAAGAAGCAAATAAACTGGATATCTCCATTTCCACTTCAACTCAAGAATTCTTCCACCTTCGTATACTAGTAAATAAAGAATAGCTAGAAAAGTAACGCTAAACTCTAAAAAAGAAAGAATTTGAAAAAATTCTCTACTAGCAGGCACAAGCCTACCTGCAAAATGATTAAAAATCCACCAAAACCATGTCTTCCTATAAATAATTACTAACAAGGCTAGTAAAATCTGTACTGTTCTTCTTTTCATGATAAATCCTTTGATTATTTATCCATTATCAGTATAATATTAAATATATTACTAATTTAGTATATCATATTTTTGTTATCTATCTACTAAAAACCTAAATAGAAATGGCATTTCACTTAGCTTTAGACTTATTTGCCTCAAAATATGCTATAATATATGCAAAACACGTGAAAAGGAAATACTATGATTAAACTACTTGCCCTGGATATGGATGGAACTCTGCTCAACGAAGCCAAGGAAATCCCTCAGGCTCATATTGATGCCATTCATAAGGCTATCGAAAAAGGTGTCAAACTGGTTCTATGTACTGGGCGTCCTCTCTTTGGAGTTCTTCCCTACTACAAGAAACTAGGCCTAGATTTGCAGAATGAATACGTTATTGTCAACAATGGTTGTTCTACCCACCAAACTAGTGATTGGGGACTAGTTGATTGGAGAGAACTTAGCAAATCTGATATTGAATACCTGAATGACCTTGCTGAAAAAAGTGAAGTTCAATTGACTCTCTTTGACGAGGAACACTACTTCGTTCTCGGAGGCAAACCAAATCCTATCGTTCAATATGATGCGACACTCGTCTTTGCCGACCTGACTGAAATCACACTGGAAGAAGCTACTAGTGGGAAGTATCGTATGTTCCAGGGAATGTTTTTAGGGACAAAAGAACAGACAGATGACTTTGAACAACGTTTCGCTGAAGAACTTTGTCAAAAATTTAGCGGTGTTCGTTCACAACCAGTGATTTATGAGGCAATGCCACTCGGTACAACTAAGGCTTCTGCTCTTTCTCGTTTGGCTGAGATTTTAGATATCCAACCTTCTGAAATCATGGCTATGGGTGATGCCAATAACGACATTGAGATGTTAGAGTTTGCTGGGCTGGGGATCGCCATGGGTAATGCCAGCGACTACGTCAAATCTCTCGCTGATGCCGTAACTGATAGCAATGAAGAAGATGGTGTTGCACGTGCTATTGAGAAATATATTTTGTAAACAAATAAAAAGCAACTAACAGATAACTCTGCTAATTGCTTTTTATTTTTAGAATATTGCTGTCAATGCGGTAATAATCCCAAAAACGATACCTGGTGCATTAGCTGCTGCCAAAGGGATATCACGTTCTTTTTTAAAGAGTCCGTAGTAAACCCAAAGACTGCAGTTAAGTGCAGCTACTGCTGGTTGGATAAAATTCCCTTTTTGACCAGCAAGGTTATTCATAATTTGAGGAATATAAGAGACATACATCATTACAGACATAAAGGTTGCAATCCAACCCAAAGTTTTCATTTTTTTTTCAGACATTTTCTACTCCTTTTATAAACAGTTTCAATTATATACTATTTTTTTAGATAGTGAAGTTAAAAAGCTATTTGTTAAAAACTTGTAAACTATCACAATCTTGTGATAAGAGAATCAAAAAAAATACCCTCTTGCTATTTCAAGAGGATATTTTATTCGTTTAGAAACTTACTTTTTTCAATCGGTGCTACACTAGCCAAAAGTTTTTTCAAACCGACTTCTGAGAAATTGATTTTTAATTCCTGTGTTGAGCCACTACCTGATACTTCAAGCACAGTTCCTTCACCCCATTTTTTATGAAGAGCAATATCTCCGATAGACCAACTAGTTTCACTAGATGACGATTTACTAGTAGATGCAAATTGTCCAAATGGTAAACCACTTGATTGGATAGATGTGGGCGCAGTATTGCGTTTACGCTCTTGAAAAACCTGAGCCAGACTCATTCCTTGACCAAATGTAGTACCACCACTACTATATGACGCTTTAAAGCTTGTATTTGTCGGACGAGCCAAACCTTGATAGGTCAACAAATCTGAACTAATCTCGTTGATAAAACGGGTCGGACGATTATAACTAGTACGCCCAAAAAGCAAACGTGAGTTAGCATTAGTCAGATAAAGAATTTTCTCGGCGCGCGTGATTCCTACATAGGCGAGACGACGTTCTTCTTCTAATTCATCTGGATCTTCAGAGGCACGACTAAGAGGAAAGACATTTTCTTCCATACCGATAATAAAGACAACTGGAAACTCGAGTCCTTTGGCAGCATGTAAGGTCATTAAGGTTACTTCTGACGTCTCCTGACTGCCTGAGTCCGTATCTGCAATTAAGGCAAGGTCGTTCAAGAAACGACTCAGCTTATCTAGTCCTGTTTCCTCTTCTTGGCTTTCAGGATTGTCATCGAAGTTTTTGGTAACAGAGAGGAACTCCTCGATATTTTCAACCCGAGCCTTACTCTCCAAGGTTGCTTGGGCATTCAGGATATCAACGTAGCCTGTTTTTTCTAATACTGCTTCTACCAACTCAGTAATTGAAAGTCGATCAAGTTGTTCCCTCAAATCAAGGATCATATTTGCAAAGTCCCAAATAGACTGAGCCGCTTTACCTTTGATACCTGATAACATGATATTTGCCGAAGCATCCAGCATAGACATCTCTTGCATATTAGCAAAATCACGAATCTTCTCAACAGTACCTGGACCAATACCACGTTTTGGTTCATTGATAATACGCTCAAAACTGATATTGTCGCTCAAATTGGCAATGAGGTTAAGATAGGCAATGATATCACGAATTTCCTTACGGCTGTAGAATTTTGTCCCACCAACCATGGTATAAGGAATATTAGACTTGAGCAGAGCTTCCTCAATGGTACGTGACTGGGCATTGGTACGGTAAAGCACAGCAAAGTCTTTATGAAGGAAGTTATGAGTGCGACCAAGTTCATCGATGGTTTTGGCTACAAAAACAGCCTCGTCTTGTTCATCATTAGCACGATAGTAGACAATTTGTTCCCCATCCGCATTTTGAGTCCATAGATTCTTAGGACGGCGATTGTTATTGTTTTTGATAACGTCATTAGCCGCTTGGAGAATGGTTTTGGTTGAACGGTAATTCTCCTCTAACAAGACAACCTTTGCATCAGGATAATCCTTTTCAAAATCAAGGATATTTTGCATATCAGCACCACGCCATCCGTAAATAGACTGGTCAGCATCTCCAACCACACAGATATTTTTGAAGCGAGAAGCTAAAAGTTTAACGAGTTGATATTGAGCGTGGTTGGTATCTTGGTACTCATCAACATGGATATATTGAAACTTTTGCTGATAGTAAGTCAAGACGTCAGGATTTTGATCAAAGAGACGCAAAGTCAACATAATTAAATCATCAAAGTCAACAGATTCTGATTGACGAAGTTCTTTCTGATAGGCCGTATAACACTTAGCTACAATATCTGTATACAAATCACCAGCTTGGGCAGAGTATGCCTCATCGTCAATCAGATCATTCTTAGCATTTGAAATGGTTCCTAATATAGTCCGTTCATTCCATTTTTTTGGATCCAAGTTTAGCTGATTGAGAATGCGTTTCATCAGTGTTCGCTGCTCACCTGGATCGATAATGGTAAAGTTACGATTGTAACCAATATGATCCGCATCACGACGTAATATACGAACGCACATAGAGTGAAAGGTCGCTATCAAACAGTCCTGTGTAGCTGAATTTAGCCCATAGGCTCGTTCTTTCATTTCACGAGCAGCCTTGTTGGTAAAGGTAATGGCTAAAATATTCCAGGGATTAACCATCTTTTCATCAATTAAGTAGGCAATACGATGGGTCAAAACTCGTGTCTTACCAGAACCAGCCCCCGCCATGATCAGCAGTGGACCTTCTGTTGTTTGGACCGCTTCTGCCTGTCTGTCATTCATACCATATAATAAAGAATTCATTTTCTCTCCCAATTCTTCAAATCAATGTTTCTATTATATCAAAAAAGACTAAAAATAACCGCACTTGGAATAATCTAGCTTGTTTTCAAAAAAAGAACACTAAACAGTGTCCTTTTGATTTTATTCATGAATTGATTGTAAAAGTGTCAACAAGGCTTGAGCCGATCTGCGTCCTGCTTCTACGATAAATTCATCAAATGAAATAGAAGCTTCGTGGTTAGCATTATCACTCATGGCACGGACAACTAAGAAAGGTAGATTCAGCGCGTGAGCTGCTTGAGCGATAGCCGCTCCTTCCATCTCAACCGCAAGCACCTGAGGAAAATGTTCTTTTATAGCTTTAATCTTATCTTCACCCGCAATAAAACTATCACCGGTCGCAATCAAACCTAAATGCCATTTTTGGTTAAGTTTAGACAAACTCTCTTGAATCATTCTGACAAACTTCTTGTCAGATTCGAAATAGAGTGGTTGTTGGGCCATTTGACCGTATTCATACCCAAAAGCAGTTACATCAACATCATGGTAGGCAAGCTTTTCAGCAATAACCACATCACCCACTGAAATGCCTTCAGCAAGGGCACCGGCCGAACCTGTATTGATAACAGCATCTACTTTAAAGTGCTTAGCTAAGATTGCTACACTCATAGCAGACATAACTTTACCAATTCCACTCTCGATTAAGACAAGCTCGACTGAACCAATTTTACCTGTATGATACTTGTTTCCTAATACCGTCTCTTCTTGAGCGTTTTCTAAATGTTGAATCAGATAAACCAGCTCTTCTGGCATAGCTGCTATAATTCCAATTTTCATGATAGTCCCCTTAAATAAATCTCATTGCTAAAACTAGCAAAATCAAGAGTAAAATAACAGCAAAAAGAATCTTATTCAACTTAGAATTAAAGACGTTTCTCTTAGTATTTTCAATTCGACGGCTCTTATGAATTGAAGGCTCGACTTCAATTGTTAAAGTTTCC
Organism: Streptococcus sp. SM5; assembly: GCF_027497975.1. NCBI lineage: Bacteria > Bacillati > Bacillota > Bacilli > Lactobacillales > Streptococcaceae > Streptococcus > Streptococcus sp. SM5. Next base: position 22,674 of record NZ_JAJNSC010000011.1, read on the forward strand.
TGACTAAAACCATGATCTTTAGATTGATTGTAGGAAACACCTCGAGAAGAAGTCGGTAGAATCTTTGTCTCCTCGCTATCCAGCAAGGGAGCACCCGAGATGTCCTCTCCTCGATTAGCTCTTTCAATCATTTCATCAGTCAATAAAGGTTTTCCCATGGGTTCCTCCTCTATTTTTCTTGTAATTCCCAGTACTGGATTGCCATGATAGTCTTAGCATCACAGATATGACCAGACTGGATAAGTGCTTTTGCTTCTTCTAAACTAACTTCTAGTAGCTCTATGGTCTCATCTTCGTCCTGAGGACGTGGGTTTTCAACCTTGGCTAAGTCACTGGCTAGATATAATCTTAGTCTTTCGTTACAAAAACCAATTGCCGAATAAAAGTCATACAAAAGACTTAATTTACCAGTGTAAGCTGCTTCTTCTTCTAATTCACGAAGGGCTGCAGCTTCAGGGTTAGTATTTTCACCAATTTCTAGTTTACCTGCAGGAATTTCAACAGAAACTTTTTCAATCGACTTACGATATTGCTTGACCAAGACGATTTTATTTTCTGCAGTAACAGCTAAAACACAGACTGCACCATTATGAAAAATCAAGTCTCGCTGAGCAGTTCCCTTTCCAGCAGGTAATTCAACTTGATCCTGAACCAGCTGGAAAATTGGGCCTTTATAAATTTCTTTACGACTAAGTGTCTTTTCTTCGAATTCCATTAGAAACTCCTATTTATTCTTAGGATGATGAGGTAAACGAGTTGCAAGTTTTTCTTTGTTAGCTTGACGTCCACGTCCAATTGCTACAGCATCTGTTGGTACATCCTTGGTAATAGTTGAACCAGCGCCTACTAGTGAATTGTCTCCAAGTTCTACAGGTGCAATGATGGTTGAATTCGAACCAACAAATACATTGTCTCCAATAATAGTCTTATATTTCTTTTGACCATCGTAATTGACAGTAATCGTACCAGCACCAATGTTTACATCTTTACCAATCTCGCTGTTGCCAATGTAAGTTAGATGACCTGATTTAGTGTTTTCACCGATGCTCGAACCTTTGACTTCAACAAAGTTACCGATGTGCACATTCTTATCAAGGTTTGATCCTGGACGAATATGAGCGTAAGGACCTACTGTTACACCATCAGCTAAGCTACTTTCTTCAATAGTAGAGTTGGTGATTACAGCTCCTGAACCAATAGAACTATCTACGATGTAGGTACCATTAGTGAGAATAGTTTCAGCGCCAATCTTGCTAGCTCCTTTAATAGTTACATTAGCTTCAATTTGAACTTCTGGAGCAATTTCAACGTCAATATCAATATAAGTGGCTTCAGGATTTACAAAACTAACACCATTTACCATATGGGCTTGGTTAATACGACGGCGCATTACAGCTTCAGCAGTTGCAAGAGCTACACGATCATTGACGCCGAGACTTTCATCAAAGTCTTTTAATGTATAAGCACCAACTTTTTCTCCCGCTTCACGGAAAATACCAATTACATCCGTAATGTAATACTCTCCCTGTGCATTATTCGTATTGATATTTTTTAGAGCTTCAAAGAGACGAGCATTATCAAAAACGTAAGTTCCTGTATTGATTTCTTTGATTTGTTTTTCAAAATCAGTAGCATCCTTTTGCTCAACAATTCTAAGAACCTCAGCATTTTCATTACGTATGATACGTCCATAGCCAAATGGATTATCCGCTTCAGCAGTTAAAATCGTAGCAACATTTTTATGATTCACATGAAAATTAATCAAGTTCTTCAAACTTTCACCAGTAATTAAAGGAGTATCACCAGCAATGACTAAAGTTTGTCCAGTCAAACCTTCAAGGATTGGCTCAGCCATCATAACTGCGTGACCAGTTCCTAGTTGTTCTGTCTGTCTTACAAAATCTGTTTGACCTGCTAAGACTTGTTCAACTAGATCTGCCTTATGTCCTACTACTGTAACTGTTTTTTCAGGATTAATTACTCCCACGCTACGGAAAACATGCTCAAGCATAGAAATCCCAGCAACCTTGTGCATGACTTTTGGAAGATCTGATTTCATGCGAGTACCTTTACCCGCTGCTAAAATAATTGCATAATTTGCCATATTTTTCTCTTTTCTATAGAATTTCCATTACATTATACCATATTTTACCTCTTCAAACATAAAATTGGCTAAAACACATGGACACTTATTGCTTCAAACTGCCAGTTTTGAGTGTTTTTTTTGATTTTTTAACATATTTACGATAAACTAGAGGAGTATGAGAAAAAAAATTCATCCAGCTTTTGTTTTTACTATTCTAGCTGTGTTCATCGGGATTTTAATTATAAACCGACCAAAGTTTGAAGAGCATCCTGTTAAAACTAAACCGAATCCAGTACAAGTAGAAAATCAAGCATTACACAATTTAGATAAACCTATAATCGATTTATCTGGTTGGCAAAGACCAGCTGAAATAAATTATGATATTTTATCAAAGAATATTTCGGGTGCAATCGTTCGGGTTCATAGTGGAAATCAAATAACAACCGAGAACGATGCATCATTTACCAATGGTACAGATAAAGCTTATAGAAGCCATATAACAGAATTACAAAAAAGGAATATTCCTGTAGCAGTTTATGCTTATGTATCTGCGAAAAATGTTCAGGATATGGAAAAGGCTGCTGAGGCTTTCTACAACGCCGCATCTCCATATAATCCAAGTTACTATTGGCTCGATGTCGAAGAAAAAACCATGTCAGATATGAATAAAGGGGTCGAAGCTTTTCGTGCTAAACTAGCTGCCCTTGGCGCTAAAAACATTGGCATCTATATTGGAGTCTACTTCATGCAAGAGCATAGTGTCAGCACTGATAACTTTACTGCAGTTTGGATTCCAACTTATGGTACTGATTCAGGTTATTTTGAAAGTACTCCGGTGACAGACCTTGATTATGATCTTCATCAGTATACATCTAAGGGGAGACTTGTAGGATTTGATCACCATTTAGATTTAAACATGATTTCCTTAAATAAAGATAAGGAAGAAACATTTAGAAAATTATTTTTAAAACCATAAATATATACTTCATAAAGCAAGTCAGATATTCCTTCTGCTTGCTTTTCTTAATTTAGTCTACTTTGTGGTATAATATAATTTGAGATTATTTAAAAGAAAAACGGAGGAATTCCATGTTATCTTGGATTTCAAAAATGATTAAAGGAATAGTAATTGCTCTAGGGTTTATCTTACCTGGAATTTCCGGAGGTGTCCTAGCTGCAATTTTGGGGATTTATGAACGTATGATTCGTTTCTTAGCCCATCCCTTCAAGCAACTAAAAGAAGACGTTCTTTATTTCTTACCAGTTGCTATTGGTATGTTACTTGGTATTGGGTTGTTCTCTTACCCCATTGAGTACTTACTTGAACACTACCAAGTATATGTCTTATGGAGTTTTGCTGGTGCAATTATCGGTACTGTTCCTAGTTTAGTAAAAGAAGCTAATCGTGATTCTGAAAGGGATAAAATAGACCTCATTTGGTTTTGGACAACCTTTATAGTTTCAGGTATTGCACTTTACGGACTTAATTTCGTAGTAGGAAGTTTATCCGCATCTTTCTTAAACTTTATACTTGCAGGTTCCTTACTAGCACTTGGAATTCTTGTTCCAGGTCTAAGCCCATCAAACTTACTCTTGATTTTAGGACTATACGGACCTATGCTTACAGGTTTCAAATCTTTCGACCTATTTGGCACGTTCCTACCAATTGGTATCGGAGCTGTTCTTACTCTCATAGCTTTTTCAAAATTTATGGACTATGCTCTTCGCGTCTACCACTCTCGTGTTTATCACTTTATTATTGGTATCGTACTTTCAAGTACTCTACTAATTTTATTACCAAATGCTGGAAGTCCTGAAAGCATAAGTTACAGTGGCTTATCAATTGTATCCTATGTTATCATCGCCTTCTTCTTCGCTCTTGGTATCTGGTTGGGTATTTGGATGAGTCAATTAGAGGAAAAATACAAATAATGGCTAAAAAAACAAAAGTAAAGAAAACATTAGTTGAACAAATTTTAACCAAATCAGGAGTAGCCCATACCGGGATTCAAATTAATGCTCTTGAGGGACAATTGCCAGAAGGGATTGAAAGAAACCATATTTTTAAAACCTTAGCTCTTTTAGGAGATAAGTCAGGACCTATTATCGGTATTCTACCTATTACTGAACATCTATCTGAAAAGAAACTTGCCAAAGTTTCAGGCAATAAAAAAGTTAGTATGATTCCTCAAAAAGATTTGGAAAAAACGACTGGCTATATACACGGAGCCAATAATCCCGTTGGTATAAGACAAAAACATCAGTATCCAATTTTTATAGATCAATCCGCTCTTTCTCTTAATGAGATAATCGTGTCAGCCGGTGAAGTTGAACATAGTATTATCATTAATCCTGAAGATTTGGCTCAATTTGTCAGAGCTGAATTTGCTGATATAATGTTAGATTCAGAATAAGAAAAATTTACCGTTAAGAAACAAAATTTTGTTTCTTCTTCAAAGAACTTGACTCGCCAGTTAAGTTCTTTTTAGTTTTTATAGAATATCCGTGAATTTCTCGACTATTTATGATAAAATGGAGTATCGTGAAAATTTGATTTATTATTTCAAAATTCGATTAAAATTAGGAGGAACTCATGTCAACAGAACATATGGAAGAATTGAATGACCAGCAGATCGTTCGCCGTGAAAAAATGGCTGCGCTCCGTGAACAAGGAATTGATCCATTCGGTAAACGTTTTGAACGTACTGCTAACTCTCAAGAACTAAAAGATAAATTTGCTGACCTTGATAAAGAACAACTACATGAATTAAACGAAACTGCTACTATCGCTGGACGTTTAGTAACAAAACGCGGTAAAGGTAAAGTTGGATTTGCTCACCTTCAAGACCGCGAAGGTCAAATCCAAATCTACGTTCGTAAAGATGCTGTCGGTGAAGAAAACTACGAAATCTTTAAAAAAGCTGACCTTGGAGACTTCCTTGGGGTCGAAGGTGAAGTCATGCGTACAGATATGGGAGAACTCTCTATCAAAGCTACTCATATCACACACTTGTCTAAAGCACTACGTCCGCTTCCAGAGAAATTCCACGGCTTAACAGACGTTGAGACAATCTACCGCAAACGTTACCTTGATTTGATTTCAAACCGCGAAAGCTTTGAACGCTTTGTTACCCGTTCAAAAATCATCTCTGAAATCCGTCGTTACCTTGATGCTCAAGGATTCCTTGAAGTTGAAACTCCAGTTCTTCACAACGAAGCTGGAGGTGCTGCTGCCCGTCCGTTTATCACTCACCACAATGCACAGAACATTGATATGGTACTTCGTATCGCGACTGAGCTTCACTTAAAACGCCTTATCGTTGGTGGTATGGAACGCGTTTATGAGATCGGTCGTATCTTCCGTAACGAAGGAATGGATGCCACACACAATCCCGAGTTCACTTCGATCGAAGTTTATCAAGCTTATGCAGACTTCCAGGACATCATGGACTTGACTGAAGGTATTATCCAACACGTTGCTAGAGCCGTTAAAGGCGACAGTCCAGTTATCTATCAAGGAACTGAAATCAAGATTCACGAGCCATTTAAACGTGTTCACATGGTTGATGCTATCAAGGAAATTACTGGTGTAGATTTCTGGCAAGACATGACTTTCGAAGAAGCTAAAGCTATCGCGGCTGAGAAGAAAGTCCCAGTTGAAAAACACTACACCGAAGTTGGTCACATCATAAATGCCTTCTTTGAAGAATTTGTCGAAGAAACTTTGATTCAGCCTACCTTTGTTTATGGTCACCCAGTAGCTGTATCTCCACTTGCTAAGAAGAATCCTGAAGACGAGCGCTTTACTGACCGTTTCGAGCTCTTCATCATGACTAAAGAATATGGAAATGCCTTCACAGAATTGAACGATCCAATCGATCAGCTTAGCCGATTTGAAGCCCAAGCAAAAGCTAAAGAACTTGGAGATGATGAAGCAACAGGCATTGACTACGACTACATTGAAGCCCTTGAATATGGTATGCCACCAACAGGTGGTTTGGGAATCGGTATCGACCGTCTCTGCATGCTCCTCACTGATACTACTACTATCCGTGACGTACTTCTTTTCCCAACTATGAAATGAAATAAAATTAAACTCCTAGAAGATTTCTAGGAGTTTTTTCTAATACAAAAGACAACCTTATCAAAGAGGTTGTCTTTTTGTTATTGAACTAGAATAATCCAAGAACAGTTCCATCACTTTCAACATCCATGTTGAGAGCGGCAGGTCTTTTTGGAAGACCAGGCATGGTCATAACATCACCAGTAAGGGCAACGATAAAGCCTGCACCAAGTTTTGGTACCAATTCACGAATAGTAATTTCAAAGTTTTCAGGTGCACCAAGAGCATTTGGATTATCTGAAAAACTGTATTGAGTTTTAGCCATACAGATTGGCAGTTTATCCCAACCATTTTGTACGATTTGTGCAATTTGAGTTTGGGCTTTCTTCTCGAAGTTTACTTTGCTACCACGGTAGATTTCGGTAACAATCTTTTCAATCTTTTCTTGAACAGAGAGTTCATTGTCATACAATCTAGTATATTTTGCAGGAGTTTCAGCAATCGTTTTGACAACAGTTTCAGCAAGCGCTACTCCACCTTCTGCACCATTAGCCCAAACACTTGCTAATTCAACCGGCACATCAATAGAGGCACAAAGCTCTTTCAAGGTTGCTATTTCAGCTTCTGTATCTGATACAAATTCGTTGATAGCAACAACTGCTGGGATACCGAACTTACGGATATTCTCAACGTGGCGTTTCAAGTTAGCAAAACCTGCACGAACTGCTTCTACATTTTCTTCTGTCAGAGCATCTTTAGCAACTCCACCATTCATCTTAAGAGCACGAAGAGTTGCTACGATAACGACCGCAGATGGAGCAGTTGGCAGGTTTGGAGTCTTGATATCCAGGAACTTCTCTGCACCAAGGTCTGCACCAAAGCCAGCTTCAGTTACTGTGTAATCAGCTAAGCGAAGAGCTGTTTTTGTAGCCAATACAGAGTTACAACCGTGGGCAATATTTGCAAAAGGACCACCGTGTACAAAGGCAGGTGTACCATAGATTGTTTGAACCAAGTTTGGCTTGATAGCATCTTTCAAAATCAATGCCAAAGCACCCTCAACCTGCAAATCACCAACTGAAACAGGTGTACGGTCATAACGATAGCCGATGACGATATTAGCTAAACGACGTTTTAAGTCATCAATGTCTGTTGATAAACAAAGAATTGCCATAATTTCTGAAGCTACAGTAATATCAAAACCATCTTCGCGCGGAATACCATTTAGAGGACCACCAAGTCCAACAGTCACATGACGAAGGGCACGGTCGTTCAAGTCAACTACACGTTTCCAGAGAATACGACGTTGGTCAATTCCTAGCTCGTTTCCTTGGTGCAAGTGATTGTCAATCAAGGCCGAGAGAGCATTGTTAGCAGTTGTGATAGCATGCATATCACCGGTAAAGTGAAGGTTGATATCTTCCATTGGTAATACTTGAGCATAACCACCACCTGCTGCACCACCTTTAATCCCCATTACAGGACCAAGAGAAGGTTCTCGAATAGCAATCATGGTTTTCTTACCAATCATATTCAAAGCATCAGCAAGACCAATGGTTATAGTTGACTTCCCTTCACCTGCTGGTGTTGGGTTAATAGCAGTAACCAAGATTAACTTACCAACTGGATTGCTCTCAACCTCACGGATTTTATCAAAGCTAAGTTTAGCCTTGTACTTACCATACAACTCCAAATCATCGTAAGAAATCCCAAGTTTCTCAACAACATCAACGATTGGTTTTAGCTCTATACTCTGCGCAATTTCAATATCTGTTTTCATATTAAACTCCTATGCCCTATTATCTTTTAACTCATTATAACACAAAACAAGATTTTTTTATATAAAAACGAACTTAATGTTCGTATTTTTCTCTTTAATTCTTTAATATAACAAAAATTATCTATTTTTTATATGTCTTTATAGATAATAACTATAATAACTCAAAGCTAAACTAAACCGCTTTCTTTGACTTAAAACATTTTTTTGTGTAGAATGGTTCTATGAAAATTTTAGTAACTTCTGGTGGTACTAGTGAGTCTATAGACCGTGTTCGCTCTATCACTAATCACTCTACAGGTCGTCTTGGCTTGGTTATAACAGAAGCTTTAATAAAAGCAGGTCATGAAGTTTGCTTGATTACAACTTCTCATGCAATTAAACCAGCTAGTCATCCAAATCTTAAAATTATAGAGATTAAGAATACTTTGGATTTACTTGAGGAGATGCGAAATCTTGTTAAAGATTACCAAGTTTTAATTCATTCTATGGCTGTATCTGACTATACCCCGGTCTACATGACAAGTATAGATGAGGTACAAGCAAGCCAAGATCTATCGGAATTTCTAACTAAGCATAATACTGAGACCAAAATTTCTTCAAAGGAAGATGCTCAGATTCTTTTTCTTAAGAAAAATCCTAAGATTATTTCTCTGGTCAAAGAATGGAATCCTAAAATTCATCTAATAGGTTTTAAACTCCTGGTTGATGTTACAAAGGATCATTTGATAGATGTTGCTAGAGAAAGTCTTAAAAAGAATCAAGCGGACATTATTGTTGCTAATGATTTGACTCAAATAAACTCTGATCAACACCTGGCTTACTTAGTTGAAAAAAATGATTATCAAACAGCATACAGCAAACAAGAAATCGCTGAGCTAATAATTAAAAAAATTCAAGGATTTACTTTTTAGAAAGGAAAGTTATGGCTCACATTACTCTTGCAATTACTGGTTCAATTGCTTCATACAAGGCTGCTGATTTAGTCAGTTCTTTGAAAAAGCAAGGACATAGTGTATCAGTCTTGATGACAAAAGCTGCTACAGATTTTATACAACCATTAACACTGCAAGTTTTGTCCCAAAATCTGGTTCATCTCGATGTCATGCAAGAACCTTATCCAGACCAAGTCAACCACATCGAGAGAGGAAAAGAAACTGACTTGTTTATCGTTGCTCCAGCAACTGCTAATACCATTGCAAAATTAGCACATGGTTTTGCCGATAATATGGTGACTAGTACTGCTCTGGCATTACCAAAAAATATTCCTAAATTATTAGCACCTGCTATGAATACAAAAATGTTTACCCACCCTGCCACACAGACAAATCTTAAAACTCTTGAAAGCTATGGATACGGGATTATCTCTCCTAAAGAATCTCTCTTAGCTTGTGGCGACTTCGGAAGCGGCGCTTTAGCCGATTTGGAAATTATTATAGAAAGAATAAAGGAAACTCTCAATGAACAAACGCTCTAACATCGCACCTGTTGCTATCTTTTTTGCAAGTATGATTGTCATCCATCTACTTAGCTCTATCTTATTTAATGTATTACCATTCCCAATTAAACCAACTATTGTACACATTCCTGTTATTATTGGAAGTATCATTTACGGCCCACGTATTGGAGCTATTCTTGGATTTTTAATGGGTATGATTAGCTTAACAGTTAATACAATTACTATCTTACCAACTAGCTATCTTTTCTCACCGTTTGTACCAAACGGCAATATCTATTCATTAATCATCGCTATTGTTCCTCGTATCCTCATCGGTTTGACTCCTTACTTTGTTTATAAACTTTTTAAAAACAAAGCTGGTCTTATCTTTGCTGGTGCTCTTGGTTCTCTAACAAATACTGTATTTGTATTAGGTGGAATCTTCTTCCTTTTCGGAAGTGTATTTGATGGAAATATCCAAAAACTATTAGCTACTGTTATCTCAACAAACTCAATTGCAGAATTAATTATCTCGGCTGTTTTAACTGCACTCATTGTTCCAAGACTTGAGAAAATTAAACAATAAAAGAAAACCTGTATCCTATTGATACAGGTTTTTTGAATAATTTTTAATTAGATAAGCGTGCTTCTGCTAAAATCTTTTCAATCTTAGTAGTCAACAAGTCAATAGCAACTGTATTTGTCACACCTTCAGGGATTACAATGTCGGCGTAACGTTTAGTTGGCTCGATAAATTGGTGATACATCGGTTTAACCACACCAAGGTATTGCTCAATGACACTATCGAGGCTACGTCCACGTTCTTCCATATCACGTTTAATACGACGAATAATACGTACATCATCATCAGTATCAACAAAAATCTTGATATCCATTAGATCGCGTAGACGTTGATCTTCTAAAACTAAAATACCCTCAACAATGAAAACATCTTGTGGTTCTTGACGGTATGTTTTTGAACTACGAGTATGTTCAGTATAATCATAAGTCGGGATGTCAACTGGTCGCCCTGCCAACAACTCTTTGATTTGCTCAATCATTAAGTCAGTATCAAAAGCAAATGGATGATCATAATTTGTTTTAATTCTCTCTTCAAAGGTTAAATGAGATTGATCCTTATAGTAGGAATCATGCTCAATCATGGCAATTTTTTCATTTGGAAAATGTGACAGAATTGCCCTAGAAACACTAGTTTTTCCCCCACCAGATCCTCCAGTTACTCCGATAATGATTGGTCTGTTTTGCATAGTCGCCTCCGTATTTTTCCTTTGTCTATTCTACCATATTTTTAGGAAATTTTACAGGTGGACATTTAAAATATAAAGCAAAAAACCCTGTAGTTGATGCTACAAGGTTTTAAATAATATTAGTCAAAATTAACGTATTCTTTAGAAAGCTCAAGAACTTCTTCCATTGTTGAACATTCAGTAAGAGCACGGTTAGCGTATTCTTGCATCTTAGCTGTGTCCAGTTTCTTCATCAAGCTACGTGTACGAAGTACAGATGTAGCTGACATAGAGAACTCATCCAAGCCCATTCCAACAAGTAGTGGAACAGCAGTTTGGTCACCGGCCATTTCACCACACATACCAGCCCATTTACCTTCAGCGTGAGCTGCTTTGATTACGTTGTTAATCAAGCGAAGGATTGATGGGTTATATGGTTGGTAAAGGTATGAAACTTGCTCGTTCATACGGTCAGCAGCCATTGTGTATTGGATAAGGTCATTTGTACCGATTGAGAAGAAATCAACTTCTTTAGCAAATTGGTCTGCAAGCATAGCTGCGGCTGGGATTTCAATCATGATACCAACTTGGATATCATCTGCAACTGCGACACCTTCAGCAACCAATTTTGCTTTTTCTTCTTCAAGAATAGCTTTAGCAGTACGGAACTCTTTCAACAAAGCAACCATTGGGAACATGATACGCAATTTACCGTGAACAGATGCACGAAGCAATGCACGCAATTGTGTACGGAACATTTGGTTACCAGTTTCAGAGATAGAGATACGTAAAGCACGGTAGCCCAAGAATGGGTTCATTTCTTTAGGAAGATCGAAGTAAGGAAGTTCTTTATCCCCACCGATATCCATTGTACGAACAACAACAGGTTTACCGTTCATACCTTCAAGAACTGCTTTATACGCTTCGTATTGATCATCTTCAGTTGGGAAGTCTTGAGAATCCATGTACAAGAACTCTGTACGATAAAGACCTACTGCTTCTGCACCGTTATCATTAACACCCTCAACATCTTTAGGTGTTCCAATGTTTGCAGCCAACTCAAAGTGTTTTCCATCTGCAGTAACTGTTTTAGCATCTTTCAAAAGAGCCCATTCTGCTTTTTGTTGAGCGTAAGCTTCACCAGCTGCTTTAAATTCTGCAATTTGTTCTTCACTTGGGTTAATAACAACTTCACCAGAGATACCTGAAACAGCCAAAACATCGCCATCTTTTACAAGCTCAGTAATGTTGTTTGTACCCAAAACAGCAGCAATTTCAAGTGTACGAGCCATGATAGCTGAGTGGCTTGTACGTCCACCGATGTTAGTTACAAAAGCTTTTACAAAGTTTTTGTCCAATTGAGCAGTATCAGATGGAGTCAAGTCGTGTGCAATGACGATTACTTCTTCATTAATAGAAGCTGGGTTTGGTAATTTCTTACCAAGAAGATTTGCCAAAACACGTTTAGTAACGTCTCGAATATCAGCTGCACGTTCTTGCATGTATGGATTGTCTTCCATGCCTTCAAAAATCGTGATAAACATGTCTGTAACTTCTTTAAGACCTGCTTCTGCATTCACTTTTTTAGCACGGATAGTTTCTTTAATTTGACCGATTAATTCAGGGTCAGAAAGAACCATTAAGTGAGCGTCAAAAACTTGCGCTGCTTCTTCACCAAGCGTACCTACTGCTTTTTCACGGATAAGAGAAAGCTCGTTTTGAGAAGCTTCAAGAGCAACATCTAAACGAGCTTCTTCAGCATTTGTATCTTCGACTGAAACAGTTTCGAATGATAAATCCGGTTGTACAAGTAGATATGCTTTTGCAACGGCAACACCATCAGATGCTGCAATTCCTTTAAGCATTTCTGTCATTTCTTATGCCAATCCTTCTTTTTCCATTGTTTCTGAGATAGCAGCGATAGCGTCATCAGCGTCTGCGCCTTCAGCAGTAATTGTAACGTCAGCTCCTTGACCAACACCAAGGCTCATAACACCCATGATAGATTTAAGGTTAACTGATTTACCTTTGTACTCAAGAGTAATGTCTGAAGCAAATTTGCTAGCAGTTTGTACCAACAAAGTTGCTGGACGTGCGTGAATACCTGTTTCTGCCACTACGTGGAAATCTTTAGAAGCCATAGTTTGACTCTCCTTTAATTGTTTTCTTGTTGAGTTATATCTGATAACCCTTACAGTTTTGTATTATATCATTTTAAAGTATCTTTTTCAAGTATTTTATGGACTTTCTCCAATTTACTTTCAGATAACTTGCAGAAAATATTTCAAATTTTTTAAGCCTACACCTTATGTAGTTTTTTTATTTTTTCTTGATTCAAGAAACCTACATATAAAGCGTTTTCCATTTTTAGAATCACTATATATTGTGTTTTTGAATAAAATATTAAAAAGAATTATACAATATTTAGTTTTCTTTCGTTGACAAAGATTTTTTTTCTGATATACTAAGAAGGGTATAATTAATTTGAAAGAGGAGTTCTATAAATGGTAACCGTATATTCTAAAAATAACTGTGTCCAATGTAAGATGACAAAACGATTTTTAGACAGCAATAATATCGCATATCAAGAAATCAATCTTGATGAACAACCTGAATATATCGAACAAGTTAAAGGACTCGGCTTTAGTGCTGCTCCTATCATTCAAACACCAACTGAAGTGTTCTCTGGTTTCCAACCAGCAAAACTCAAGCAACTTGTATAAAATCAGGATTTAAAAAGCTTCTATGTAAACCTTAGAAGCCTTTATTTTGTAATTAGATAAGGGAAATTTTATGGGATTAAAACAACTTGAAGACGTAACATACTTCCGTCTAAATAATGAAATTAACCGTCCAGTCAATGGACAAATCATGCTTCATAAAGATAAAGAAGCCTTAGATGCATTTTTTAAAGAAAATGTTGTACCGAACTCAATGGTATTTGATTCAATTTTAGATAAAATTGACTACCTTGTTAAACACAACTACATTGAAACAGGCTTTATTAAAAAATATCGCCCAGAATTTTTTGTAGAATTGTATCAATTTATAAAAGAACAAAACTTCCAATTCAAGTCTTTTATGGCTGCCTACAAATTCTATAATCAGTATGCTCTTAAGACAAACGACGGAGAATACTATTTAGAGAATATGGAAGATCGTGTCTTCTTTAATGCTGTCTACTTTGCAGATGGTGACGAAGCAATTGCAACTGATATTGCTAACGAGATTATCCATCAACGTTATCAACCAGCCACTCCATCTTTCTTGAACGCTGGTCGTGCACGTCGTGGAGAGTTAGTATCTTGTTTCTTGATCCAGGTTACAGATGATATGAACTCTATTGGCCGTTCTATCAACTCTGCTCTTCAACTTTCACGTATTGGTGGTGGCGTTGGGATCACCCTTAGTAACCTACGTGAAGCTGGTGCTCCTATCAAGGGTTACGAAGGAGCTGCGTCTGGTGTCGTTCCAGTTATGAAGCTCTTTGAAGATAGCTTCTCTTACTCAAACCAATTGGGACAACGTCAGGGGGCTGGAGTGGTTTACCTCAACGTCTTTCACCCTGATATCATCGCATTTCTTTCAACTAAAAAAGAAAATGCCGATGAGAAAGTTCGTGTTAAGACTTTGTCACTTGGTGTTGTAGTACCAGATAAATTCTACGAATTGGCTCGCAAGAATGAAGATATGTATCTCTTCAGCCCATACTCTGTTGAGAGAGAGTACGGTGTAGCATTTAACTATATCGACATTACTGAGAAGTATGATGAACTAGTAGCAAATCCTAACATTCGTAAGACAAAAATCAAGGCACGTGATTTAGAGACTGAAATTTCTAAATTGCAACAAGAATCTGGCTATCCTTATGTAGTCAACATCGATACTGCTAACCGTGCAAATCCTGTTGATGGGAAGATTATCATGAGTAACTTGTGTTCTGAGATTCTCCAAGTCCAAGAACCAAGCTTGATTAATGACGCGCAAGAATTTCTTGAGATGGGAACCGACATTTCATGTAACCTTGGTTCAACCAACGTTGTCAACATGATGACATCGCCAGACTTTGGACGCTCTATTCGTGCTATGGTTCGTGCTCTTACCTTTGTTACTGATAATTCTCATATCAAAGCTGTACCAACAATTGACTATGGAAATAGCTTAGCTCATACATTCGGTCTTGGTGCAATGGGACTACATAGCTACCTTGCGCAACAATTGATTGAGTATGGATCAGAAGAGTCTATCGAATTTACAAGCATTTATTTCATGCTCATGAACTATTGGACTCTGGTTGAATCAAATAACATCGCACGTGAACGTGGTGTAACCTTCCATAATTTTGAAAAATCTGACTACGCAAATGGAACTTATTTCGATAAGTATACGTCTGGTCAATTTGTTCCAAAATCAGAACGCGTGAAAGAACTCTTTAAAGATATCTTTATCCCAACTGCTGCAGACTGGGCTGAGCTTCGTGATAAGGTTCAAGCTGATGGTCTTTACCACCAAAACCGTTTAGCTGTAGCACCAAATGGATCAATCAGTTACATCAACGATGTTTCTGCTTCTATCCACCCTATAACGCAACGTATCGAAGAACGTCAAGAGAAGAAAATTGGTAAGATTTACTATCCTGCTGCAGGATTGTCAACAGATACCATTCCTTTCTACACTTCAGCCTACGATATGGATATGCGTAAGGTTATCGATGTATACGCTGCTGCTACTGAACACGTGGATCAAGGACTTTCACTCACTCTCTTCATGCGTAGTGACATTCCAAAAGGTCTTTACGAATGGAAGAAAGAAAACAAACAAACCACACGTGACCTATCTATCCTACGTAACTATGCCTTCAATAAGGGCATCAAGTCTATCTACTACGTCCGTACCTTTACAGATGACGGTGGTGAAGTAGGCGCTAACCAATGTGAGAGCTGTGTAATTTAGAACATCTCTCAAATCGAATCTGGGTTTTCATACTCACTTATAATTAAGTTGATGTGATTGATAAAATCATGATACAATTAAAAAGTCGGTTTCCCGACTTTTTGTGCGATACTCCTTTGAAATATTAGAATAGGAAGAACTAACTTATCGCATTACTACACACAGAAAGAGATTTCAAATGCAAACTTACTACAAAGCCATTAACTGGAATGCTATCGAAGATGTCATTGATAAATCAACTTGGGAAAAACTGACTGAGCAGTTCTGGCTCGATACTCGTATCCCTTTATCAAATGACTTGGATGACTGGAGAAAATTATCTAACAAAGAAAAAGACCTAGTTGGTAAAGTCTTTGGTGGATTAACCCTTCTTGATACCATGCAATCTGAAACAGGGGTTCAGGCCCTTCGCTCTGATATTCGCACACCTCACGAGGAAGCTGTTTTTAATAACATCCAATTTATGGAATCTGTCCACGCAAAATCCTACTCTTCTATCTTTTCAACTTTGAATACTAAGTCTGAAATCGAAGAAATCTTTGAATGGACAAATACAAATCCATATCTTCAGAAAAAAGCGGAAATCATCAATGAAATTTACCTAAATGGTACACCACTTGAAAAGAAGGTAGCTAGTGTTTTCCTTGAAACCTTCCTCTTCTATTCTGGTTTCTTTACACCACTCTACTATCTTGGTAATAATAAGCTAGCTAACGTAGCTGAAATCATTAAACTGATCATTCGTGACGAGTCTGTACACGGAACCTATATTGGTTACAAGTTCCAGCTTGGTTTCAACGAATTACCAGAAGAAGAACAAGAAAAACTCAAAGAATGGATGTACGATCTCCTTTATACTCTTTATGAAAACGAAGAAGGTTATACAGAAAGTTTATATGATGGTGTTGGTTGGACTGAAGAAGTTAAAACTTTCCTTCGTTATAATGCTAATAAAGCCCTTATGAATCTTGGACAAGATCCACTTTTCCCAGACTCAGCAGACGATGTAAACCCAATCGTTATGAACGGAATTTCAACTGGTACATCTAACCATGACTTCTTCTCTCAAGTTGGTAATGGCTACCTGCTTGGTGAAGTTGAGGCTATGCAAGACGAAGACTACAATTATGGATTAGATTAATAACTATCTTTTAAAAAAACATCTAAGTTTGTTTGAAAACTCAGATGTTTTTTTGTTTTTTGTTTATTTATGTTCTTTAAATTGATTGATTTTTTACTTTGTGGTATTATAGTATTGGATATGGAGGTAATCCAATGCTTAAACAAGAAAAACTAGATAGAATTTTAGAAACTGTTAATACCAAGGGAACTATCACTGTTAAAGAGATTATGACTAGTCTGGATATATCAGATATGACAGCTAGACGATACCTTCAGGAATTAGCTGATAAGGATCTACTTGTCCGTGTTCATGGAGGTGCTGAAAAACTTCGTACTGGTTCTCTTCTATCTAATGAAAGATCCAACATTGAAAAACAAGGTCTTCAGACTGCTGAGAAACAAGAAATTGCTAAATTTGCTGGTCATCTAGTTGAAGAAAGAGAAACCATTTTTATTGGTCCTGGTACTACTCTAGAGTACTTTGCTCGAGAACTACCAATTGACAATATCCGAGTTGTTACCAATAGTTTACCTGTATTTCTGATTCTAAATGAACGAAAACTAACGGATTTGATATTAATCGGTGGTAATTATCGTGATATTACAGGAGCTTTTGTAGGAACTCTTACCCTACAAGACCTTGCTAGCTTGCAATTTTCTAAAGCTTTTGTAAGCTGTAATGGAATAAAAGAACATGCTATTGCTACTTTCAGCGAAGAAGAAGGTGAAGTTCAAAAAATAGCTCTTCAAAATGCAAATAAAAAATATCTCTTGGCGGACCACAGCAAATTTGATAAGTTTGATTTTTACACATTTTATAATATCGCTGATATTGATACAATTATTTCAGATTCAAAATTAAATGATAAAACTCTTAAAGCTTTGGAAAAAGAAACACAAATTATCAAGTCTAAGCCATAAAAAAGTCTCACTATATGTGAGACTTTTTTATTTTTAAATGATTTCAAAGGATACCTTACACACGTTCAGTCCATGAAGTTGCTGTTGTTTTAAGAACTTTGTTGAGTTCATCGATGTTCTCAAAACCAGTTGTACGAAGCCATTCGCGAGCAGCTGCTTCACCGTCTTTGATATAAGCTTCAACTGATCCAGCCCATGTTGCACGTCCACAAAGAACACCATTGAAGTTTGCACCTGATTCGTGGGCAAATACAAGAGTTTCTTGGAAGAGCTTAGCTGATACACCTGCACTCAAGTATATGTATGGCAAGTTAGTAGCTTCGTCTTGAGCTTTAAAGAAGGCTGCTGCTTCTTCACGTGTATGAACGATTTCGCCATCGCCAAATCCTTCAACGTATTTCACGTTAACTGGAACTTCCACTTTCAAGACATCGATGTTAAAGCGTGGGTCTGAGAAGACCTTCATAGCACCAATAACCTTGCGTGGTTTTACTTTAGCGTATTCTGCAGAACCTGCGTCCGCAATCTTTTCATCGTAAGCCAAGATTTCAAGGAAGAATGGAATATCTTCAGCTACACACTCAGAACCAATACGTTCAATGTAGGCTTGTTTTTGTTGGTTGAGTTCGTCAGAGCTATCTACGTCATAGTAAAGCAAGAATTTAACGGCATCTGCACCTTGTTCTTTGATACGTTTTGCAGACCAAACGTCCAAGCAGTCTGGCAAGCGTTTTGTACTTGTTGTATCGTATCCTGTTTTTTCATAAGCAAGGAGAAGACCTGCATTTGGATCAAGTGCTTTTGTAGCTGGAAGCCCGTACTCAGGGTCAAGTAGCATAGATGAAGCATATTTAGTCAATTCATCTGCTACCAATACTTTAAGTTCTTCCATTTGAGCAACTGTTGGCTCTTCTGTTTGGTATTGAGCCATGAGGCGTTTCAAAGCACCACGTTGGTCAAAAGCGAGAGCTGAGATGATACCATTCTCATCAGAGAGTTTTTGCATACAAGCGCGTTTATTTTCTGTTAAAACCATTTTATACCTCTTTCACAATTAATTGGTCATATAGACCTTGATAGTTAGCCATATTGACATGACCGGTCATTTTTTCTTGAGCATTAAGCATACCAAGGACATTTGCCTTGATCAACAGTTCTTGATCCGTTTCTTTATGGAAAAGACCTGAAGCAATACCTGCCACTGTAGAATCGCCAGAACCGACTGGATTTACTACTTGAATTCTTGGAATATCTACTTTGTAGAAAGTGTTACCGTGTTTGGCAAAGGCACCATTAGCGCCTAAGGAAACGATAATCCACTCGATTCCATCAAATAGTGGTTCTTGAAGGACTTCTTTTAATTCATCCAAATCTTTAGAAATTTCTCTTCCTAAAAGTTGAGATAATTCTTCATTATTTGGTTTGATGACTGTTGGTTTATGTGGAGACTCAAGAACTGCCTGAAGTGCAGCGCCTGAACAGTCCAAGACAACAGGTTTACCAGCTTGGTTAGCAAGTTCAACTAAACTAGCATAGTAATCCACTGGAAGTCCTGCTGGTAGACTACCTGAAATGGCCACTACCTCTACAGTCTCTAAAAGTTCTTTGAAATGAGCCAAGAAATCTTGACCTTCTTTTTCTTGAACTTCAGGACCTTTTTCTAGGATTTCTGTTTGGTTTTCTCCATGTAGAATTGCGATACAGTTACGGGTTTCACCTTGAATAGAGAAGAAACGTTTGCTTACTTTATCATCAATATTCTCTACTAAAAAATCACCAAGTTTACCACCGACAAGTCCTGTTGCGACTACGGAGTCACCAAATTCTGATAGGACACGAGTAACGTTAAGACCTTTACCACCAGCCGTTTTAGTGACATCTACAACACGGTTGACAGTGTCAATTTTCAATTCATCCAAAGGATAGGAAATATCAATGGATGGGTTCATTGTGACTGTTAAAATCATAAGTCACCTCTTAGTCGTGGTATTCACCACGATCCCATTTTTCAAGGAACTCTGTAAAGAAGTTGGCATCAGTTTGATGATCGTTATGAGTTTCAACGTGTTGGATTTTAGCGATCAATTTTTTGTTTTCTTCTGATGGTTTGTATTCAGCGTTGATGAAAGCTTCAATGATATCACACATGAGCAATTCACCAGTGATTTTACCACCAAATCCGATTACGTTGGCATTCAATTGTTCTTTAGCGTAAAGAGCTGTTGTCATATCACGAACTAATGCTGAACGAACACCAGGAACCTTGTTAACTGCGTTATTGATACCTACACCAGTACCACAGATACATACACCAAGATCAGCTTGGCCACTAACTACTGCTTCACCAACTTTTTTACCAAAGATTGGATAGTGGGTGCGAGCGTGGTCATAAGTACCAAAGTCGATAACTTCATGTCCTTTTGATTTCAAAAATTCTGAAACAGCCATTTTTTCATTTGTTACGATGTGGTCACATCCGATTGCAATTCTCATTTTATCTTACCTTTCTTTCAATATCAAAATTAGCACATTTTATTCAACATGTCGACACGGATTTGGTGACGACCACCGTCGTATTTACCATTTACAAAGCCTTTAGCAATGTTTTTAGCCAATTCATCACCAACAAGTTGAGCACCCATCGTAATCATACGTGAGTTGTTGTGACCGCGAGTCATATAAGCTGAACGTTCATCAGATACTTCTGCAGCAACCATTCCTTTGATTTTAGTAGCAACCATAAACGGACCTGCACCATAAGCATCAATGACGATACCAAGGTTTTGTTCTTCTTTCTTAACTTCTTCCGCAACCGCAAGAGTTACATCAACGAAGTCTTGACCTTCTGCTGTAACATCCACTACGTGGAAGTTTTCTTTTTCTAAGAAGTTTTTTACAACTTCTTTCAATCTTAAACCTGCAGCATCTGCACCAATAACAATAGCCATATTGTATACTCCTTTTTTATAATAGACCAGTAAAACTTTCTGATTCTAGCCTAAAAGAGACCTTTCTCAAATAGTTACTAGTAGTTTTGTTGACAATCATTTAAATTAAGAACAAATATCTTATTCGTTTCTTAATAAGCTTTCTTCAGAGAAAAGCCAGAACAGTAATATTGTTAAAATAAACACAAATTGTTCTTTATAAACATAATATACTACTATTAGTTGGAAAAGTCAACAATTTATGTTTGTTTTTGTTTATTTTTTATAAAATCTCGATATCAAATCCAATCTGATCAAAATCACTAGGTTTTATAATCTTAACATCTTTCTTATCTTCCAGTCTATCTCCTTCTTCTATTGAAGTAGACAAACCTGACCATGGTTCCAAGGCAATAAAAGGACCTTTATTAAGAGTTGACCATACGATTAAATTTGGAAACTCTTTAAAATGTAGTTTCAAACCTTTATCATGTTTTCGTGAACGCAAAGCTACTGTGCGAGATTCCAACTCATCTAATGTCACAGCATCATAGCTAAAGAAGTCATAATTCAAGTCTATTTCTTTTTGTTTGTTTAACCAAGAACTTCTATCTTTGAAATCCAACATTCCTGTTTCTGGGAAAGGTTTTGGAACTGTACATGTTTCTGGCTTTTCAAATTCAAGATAGTAATCCTCATACACTTCACCATCTAATAATGGACAGTTAAAACCAGGATGCCCACCAATAAAATATGGCATACTCTTTTCTAATTCTTTATTATAGACTTTATACTGAGTACGTATGGTTTTCCCAGTCACTGTATAAGTGATTTCTAAACGAAAATGATAAGGGTAATTTTCATACATTTCTTCATCGTCTTCAATAGCGAATGTAACAGAATTATCTGTTTGTTCTACTAATGTAAAATCTTTTTTTCTTACTAAGCCATGTCGAGGGATTTTTCCTTCTTTTTGACTACCATCTTCCTTATCATAAAGGACCGTATCATTTCTTACTGAACCACATATTGGGAATAATACGGGTGCTTGCCCACTCCAATAAGTTGGATCCCCCTGCCACAAATACTCTACATCATCTTTATCTTTTATAGAGGATAGAGCTCCTCCAAGTGTTTGAAACTCAACATTTAATTGATCTGATTTTAATACAATCATAAGTCTTACCTCCAATTTTCTAAAAAAACTAGGCTGACTGCTTCATAGTGGAAACTGACAACCTAGTTTTTACAATTTACATTTTTAGGAGCAAATTATTTTGCGTTTGCTGCGTATTCTTCGTTACGTTTGATCATTTGTTTTCTGTACCATGCGAAAATACCGATATAGAAAGTAAGGAAGATCACTGCACCAATAATTGCTTTGATATCACCTGTTGTAGTGTTACCAATTGTCCAGCCAAGAAGTTTTTCGATTGGTCCTTCAAGTGTTGAGTGAGTGATCAATTGAGTTTGGCTCACACCTTCTGGGAAGGCACCTACACTTTTAGCAAGATCTGTTGCAAATGGTGCGATAAGTGTACCTGAAAGAAGGAAGAGTGGCAACAATAGTGTTCCGAAGATAATCATACGAAGCAATTTACCACGAGTAACTACCAAGAGAGCTGGAGTTACACCCATTGCGATGATACCAGCAAGTGGCAAGATACCATTTCCGACGTTTGAAAGAAGCACTGCTTCAATCAACATGATTGGTGCAAGAACGTTCGCACAAGCCCAGATTTCAGCGCGACCAGCTACGAATGGCCAGTCAAGACCGATGTTGAATTTACGTCCTTGAAGACGTTTAGTAGCAACGTTTGTAATACCTTGTGAAAGTGGCTCTACGGCTGCGATGAACCATGAACCAATAAGTGAGAAGAGCTCCAAGCAGACACCGGCAGTCAAACCAAGTGACAACCAACCTTTAATTACAAGTTCCCATTTATCAGCACCTTCTACACCTGCAACCGGATGTGGAGTACCCATCAAACCGATAACGATACCAAGGATGAAACCGATGAAGAATTTAGATCCCCAGAAACCGATTCTCTTGTTCAATTTAGCAGCGTCAAAGTCATATTTATCAAGACCTGGGAAGAATTTATCAAAAATCTTATCCAAAACCATGATAACTGGGTTCATCATGTAGTTCATGTGAGTTGAAGTCATTGGTGATGAACTTGGTGCGTTAAGTAGGTCATCAAATGTAGGTTTCATCAAGTCAGAGTTAATAATTTTAAGAACCCCTACAAGAACAACTGCTGCAGTCGCGATGAAAAGAGAAACCCCTTGACCAACTCCACTCTTGTCAGCATACCATTTAATCAAAAGACCTGTGATAGACAAGTGCCAGATATCGAAGATATCAACGTCAAGTGTGTCTGTTTTCTTCATTGCAAGCATTACAATGTTGACAATCAACATAACTAGCAAGAAGTATAGAGTCCATGCAGATCCCCAAGTGATTGTTGCAAGTGGTGCCCAACCAACGTCGGTGATTGTCAATTGAATACCAGTATTTTCAACGAATTTTGCAAGTGAAGCTGAGAAAGCTCCGTTAAGCATTCCGATGATAGCACCGATACCAGTAAGTGCGATGGCAAGTTTGATACCACCTTCAAGTGCTTTAGAGAATTTAACTCCGAAAAGCAAGGCCAATACTGTCAAAATGATCAGCATGATAATTGGGCCACCCATAGCCAAGATTGGCTTGAATACTTTATTGGCCAACTCAATAATGAAATCCATAATTTTTCCTCCCTTTATGATGTGTTATGGAATATTAACAAAATAATAATTAACTTAATCCGTGTTCTTTGATTGCTGCTTCAATATTGTCATAAACTGGAGCGCTCATAGCTGGAATACGGAACAAGATTGGGCCAGCTTCAACTACTGGGATACCAGGGTCAAAACCTAAGTCTGTTGCAGCAATTGGTGTGAAGATATCATAACCTTTAATCAAGTCTTCGTTGACATCTTTAACCATAACTGCGTCACACTGTACGTCGTATCCACGGCTAGATAGCTCTTCTTCTAGAGCGCTTTTAATTTGGTGGCTTGAGTTAACACCTGCACCACATGCAGCAAGAATTTTAATCATTTGGATTTCCTCCGATTTTTATTTACTATTTATTTATGAATTTAAGCAGTTGCTTCTGAGATATACTGGAACAAAGCTTCTGGTTCTGTAATCTTAGAAAGTGCTTCTAGATGACCATTACCTGTAAAGAAGTCCATCAATTGAGCAAGAATATTTGTTTGACTCGAACTTGAATTATTGATGATAAAGAAGAGTAATGATACTTCTACTTCCTTGTCAGGAGCAATCATGTTGTGGAATGTTACTGGTTTCGCTAAGCGAACCACAACAACGTTTTCAGTTAAATTATGAATCGTGTCTGTGTGAGGGATTGCTACATTCGGCAAGTCCTTCCCAAGAAATTCCATATCTAAACCGGTTGGGAACATTTTTTCACGTTCAATCAATGCCGATCGATAGGTATCCGTAACAACTTTCTTTTCTTCCAATAGGGTTGCAACTTGATCAAATAGTTGCTCTTGATTATCTGCTTCTAAACAAAAAACTAAGTCTTTGCTGAAGAAATGATCTAATCCCATGACCTTCTCCCTTCATATTTAACTTTTATGATAAAAGTATAACACTATATGAAACCGTTGTCAATATTTTTTTGTTTTATTTTGTTTGAAATTTATCTTTTTATGTTTGACATATTTTACTTACTCAACTACAAACAAATATCTTACAGATATATATTTCTTTAGACTATAAAAAAAGCAGGATTCAATCCTGCTTCTACATTTATGGTTTTTTATTGGTCCAACTTTCTTCTACCATTGGAGTAATTTCGTTTACGATTTCTAAATTACCTTCAAGAGTAACTAATCTAATCATATTATCATCCGACTCGAATAACCACATAACTACTTTTCTGCTATTACTATTATAATCTGCATAAATTTTGACGGCATCATAACCACCAATTTTCCCTTGATCAGTCGTAACATTTGTAAATCTAGGATTTTCTTTTATCTTTTGTTCAAAATTGGCCTGCAAATTAGTGAAATCTTTTCCTTCTGCATTTATACTTTTAACTGAAATGGCATTCTTGTTAGTACCATCACTGTACATAAAATCAACATTAGTCCCACCGGCATTACTTTGAACCCAAGATTTTGGTACTTTCAAGTATCCATGACCATCTGATCCAATCCATTGAGTATCTTTAGTTGGAGCGGTTGTTGTAGCTTCCGCTGTTTCCTGACTAGTAGTTTCCTGAACAATTGTGGTAGTTTCAGCTGTTACATCTTTTTTTCCAGTATTTGTATTACAAGCAGCAAGAGTGATACCACAAAGCAAAAGTGTCGATAAAGTTATTACTTTTTTCATACTAATTCTCCTTTCACTACTATTCTAAAGTAAGAACATTAAAGTGTCAAATATATACTGTAAGCTGGGAGTATTGTCTAAAATACAATAAATCTACTATTATATTTACAAAAACTCATTCTTTTTATTTTCATTGAAAAAAGCTCTAATCAGGAAATATATTTGATATCGTAAATAAAACTGGATAAAATAAAAAGCAGGAAATGTCCTGCCTTTTATGGTTTTTTATTTGTCCAACTTTCTTCGATAGTCGGTGCTAGTTCTTTAATAGTATCTAAATTCCCTTCAAGTGAAACATATCTGAACTTACCATCATCCGACTTGAAAATCCAAATAACTAAATATTTACCAGTTTTGGCAATACAGTTAACTTGATAGGCATCATAGCCTCCGATCTTTGACTTAGAGCCCCAAACCTTAGAGAAATCAGGACTTTCTGATTTAGATTTATAAATACTATTTGAAATTTGAATAGGATCTACCTTTTCAAGTTCGCTTTCAGAAATACCAAACTGCTCTGCTTTAAATGTATTTAAGGTAACGATATTGATATCTGTACCGTCAGAATATTGAATATCATCTCCACCATTAACATCTTTAAATTGAATCCAAGATTTTGGAACTTTCACGTATCCATAATCATCCGATCCAATCCATTGAGTGTCTTTTATAGGAGATGTTGTTGTTGCAACTGTAGTCTCTTGAACTGTTGTTTCTTGAACACTAGTAGCTTCAGTTTTTTCCGCACTAGTATTTTTTGTTGTATTACATGCAGCAAGACATAGAGAGCATAAAAGTATCGTAGATAAAGTTATTACTTTTTTCATAGTAATTCTCCTTTCACTACTATTCTATAGTAAGAATATCAAAGTGTCAAAGATAAACTGTAAAATGGCATTATTTTCGAAAATACAATAAATCTACTATTGAATGTAAAAAAATACTAATACGTCTATTCTAATTAAAAAAACGCTCTATTTAGAGCGTTTTAATATTTGATAATCTTGGGAGAGTATTACTCCTCATCCATAGAAAGAACAGACAAGAAGGCTTCCTGTGGTACTTCTACGGACCCAATGGCCTTCATGCGTTTCTTACCAGCTTTTTGTTTTTCAAGAAGCTTACGTTTACGTGATACGTCACCACCATAACACTTGGCCAAGACGTTCTTACGAAGAGCCTTGATATCTGTACGTGCAACGATCTTATGACCGATAGCTGCTTGGATAGGCACTTCAAACTGTTGACGAGGGATAATCTTCTTGAGCTTCTCAACAATTAATTTACCACGTTCATAGGCAAAGTCCTTGTGAACGATAAAGCTGAGAGCATCGACGGTATCGCCATTGAGAAGGATATCCATTTTAACCAATTTAGATGGACGGTATTCAGACAACTCATAGTCAAAGCTTGCATAACCACGAGTAGAGGACTTCAATTTATCAAAGAAATCAAAGACAATTTCCGCCAGTGGGATTTGATAGATCACGTTAACCCGATTTTCATCGATGTAGTCCATGGTTACAAAGTCCCCACGTTTGCGTTGGGCCAATTCCATGACAGCTCCGACAAACTCTTGCGGCACCATGATTTGAGCTTTAACATAAGGTTCTTCGATTGAAGCAATCTTAGTAGGATCTGGAAACTCTGATGGATTCGATACATCAATTGCTTCACCATCTGTTAAATTAACCTTGTAAATTACAGACGGCGCCGTCATAATCAGATCGATATTAAATTCGCGCTCGAGACGTTCTTGGATAACATCCATATGAAGAAGTCCCAAGAATCCACAACGGAAACCAAATCCAAGTGCCTGAGAAGTTTCTGGCTCAAATTGCAAGCTTGCATCATTTAATTGCAATTTTTCTAAAGCTTCACGAAGGTCATTATATTTGTTGGATTCGATCGGATAAAGACCCGCAAATACCATTGGATTCATCTGCTTGTAGCCATCGAGTGGCTCAGTTGCAGGATTGTTAGCCAGGGTCACTGTATCACCGACACGTGTATCCTGAACAGTCTTGATAGATGCAGCAATATAACCTACGTCACCTGTTGCAAGAAAATCACGTCCAACAGCTTTAGGAGTAAAAATACCTACTTCAGTAACATCAAAGGTCTTGCCATTACTCATAAGCTGAATCTTATCCCCAGGTTTGACTACTCCATCCATGACACGGACTTGAAGAATAACACCACGATATGAATCATAAACAGAGTCAAAGATCAAGGCCTTGAGTGGCGCTGTTACATCACCAGTTGGTGCTGGTACCTTCTCAACTACTTGCTCAAGGATTTCTTCAATACCTATACCAGCTTTAGCTGATGCTAGAACTGCTTCACTAGCATCCAAACCGATTACATCTTCAATTTCTGTACGAACACGCTCCGGGTCAGCAGCAGGCAAGTCAATCTTATTAATGACAGGCATGATTTCCAAATCATTATCTAAAGCCAGATAAACATTGGCAAGCGTTTGTGCTTCAATACCTTGAGCAGCATCGACAACCAAGATTGCCCCCTCACAGGCAGCAAGTGAACGGGAAACTTCATAGGTAAAGTCCACGTGCCCTGGTGTGTCAATCAAGTGGAAAATGTAGGTTTCCCCATCTTTTGCTGTGTAGTTAAGCTCAATAGCGTTTAGTTTGATTGTAATCCCACGCTCACGTTCTAAGTCCATACTATCAAGTAGCTGGGCCTGCATTTCACGACTTGAGACTGTCTCAGTCTTTTCTAAAATACGGTCGGCTAAAGTTGACTTCCCATGGTCGATATGGGCGATAATAGAGAAGTTACGGATTTTCTCCTGTCGTTTTTTTAATTCTTCTAAATTCAAGATTCTCTTCCTTTCAGGGTATCTATTAATTATAAATTGTTTTTTTATTTTTGACAAGACCATAATACCCTGTGGAGAGTATTAATCTTCCGCAATGAATCCATCATTTTCGATGAAATAACGTTCTGTCATTCCATTTTCAGTAAAAACAATACCATGAAGAACGCCACCATAAACAGCTCCTCCATCCATTCCAATTTTACCATCATCAGTAATCCAAAGTTCAGATGTGCCAGGTTTTTGGTTTAACAAACCGTATACAGGAGTATGACCAAATACAATTGTTTTTCCTGTATGATTTTCAGCTTCGTGGAATGGTTTTCTTAGCCAGACTTTCTTATAGTCTGTAGTCTCATGCCAATCATCTAGGGTCAAATCAATTCCCGCATGAACGAAAATATAGTGGTCTGTTTCAATCACGAATGGCATTTGTCGGATAAAAGTAACCAAGTCTGCTGCTTCAGTTTCTACACGTTTGGCATCTTCTATCGGATCTACCGGAGCATCCAAAGGACGTCCTAGTATAGAATTAATCGTCGTATCTCCACCATTTCTACGATAATGGTCATAGCTTTCCTCAGGATTGTCAAGCCAAGTTAAAAACATGTATTCATGGTTACCGGAAATGCAAATCGCATTTTGATGATCTACCAAGTCCTTGACCATCTCTAAAACACGACGACTATCCTCACCTCTATCTATTAAATCTCCAAGAAATAGTAACTGTGTTTGACCATCCCATGTTTTGAGGAGGTCTTCCAACATTCTAGCTTTTCCATGAACATCTCCGATCACATAGTAATCTGTCATTTATTTCTCCTTGTGTTTCAACAATTCTTTTGCTTGTGTTAGAGCAGCGTCTGTTACATCATCACCTGCTAACATCTTAGCCACTTCTTGCACGCGCTCTTCGATAGTTAAGAGACGTACGATTGATACAGTAGAATGCTCATCACTAATCTTTTCAATAAAGAACTGATAATCTGCAATCGCAATCACTTGTGCTAAGTGAGAGATTGCTAAAACTTGGCCATGCTGCCCAATCTTATGAATCTTCTGGGCAATAGCTTGCGCCACACGCCCTGAAACCCCTGTATCTACTTCATCAAATACAATACTAGTCTTACCTTCCTTACGTGAAAAGGCTGATTTAATTGCTAACATTAGCCGTGATAATTCACCACCAGAGGCAACTTTTACTAGAGGTTTGAAGTCTTCTCCAGGGTTAGTTGAAATAAAGAATTCAACCGTTTCGTTCCCTTCACGACTAAATTTACCTTTAGTAAAGCGGACTTGAAACTGAGCTTTCTCCATATAGAGACCCTGCAATTCTTTCTTGATATCAGCTTCTAAATCTTTCGCTAAATCGTGTCGAGCAAGAGATACTTGATTAGCTAAATCTACTAATTGCTTTTCAAGTTTCTTAAGTTCTAGTTCCATTTCTTCTGATGAAAGATTATTTCCGGTTAAGAGATTATACTCATCCGTAATCTTAGCAAAGTAATCTAAGACCTCATCCACACTACCTCCATACTTTCGTGTAATAGTATGAATTAAATCCAAGCGACTTTCTATCTGTAACAAGTGATTCCCATCAAAATCTAAATCATCTATAATATTCTCTAGTCTTTTGGTGATGTCTTCTAAAACATAATAAGACTCTGATAGAGATGTTGAAATTTCTCGGTATTCTGGATCAAACTCTTCTAAACTTTCCATATCATTCATTGCAGAACGAACATTAGCTAAGCTAGAAAACTCTTCATCATCAAGCATACTATAAGCATTTGTCAAGGTATCCGCTATATTTTTATGATTGAGAAGTTTATCTCTTTCTTTGTTTAGAGCTATATCTTCACCAGCTTTTAAATTTGCTGCTTCAATCTCAGATATCTGAAACTCTAACATTTCAATGCGAGCTTTGTGTTCCTCTTGGTTTTTCTTAATATCAAGAACTTGTTTACGCATACGACGATAATGATCAAAACTTTCTTGATAGGCTTCCTTTAATTCAAAGAAAGTAGCATCTCCAAATTCATCCAACATTTGAATATGTCTTTGAGGGCGCATTAGTTCTTCTTGATCGTGTTGACCGTGAATATCGACTAGGTGCTGACCGATGAGTTTTAGAACAGAAAGATTGACTAGTTGACCATTAACTCGACTAATACTACGACCATTGCGCAATATTTCACGTCGAATAATAATGTCATCACCAAGCTCTAGTCCTTGTTCATCAAAAAGTTCTTGTAAAACCCGACTATTCTCTACAGAGAAAAGACCTTCAATTTCTGCCCTTGGAGCGCCATGACGAATAACATCAGTCGTTGCTCTTGCTCCTAACATCATATTCATAGCATCAATAATAATTGACTTCCCGGCTCCTGTTTCACCAGTCAAAACCGTCATCCCTTTTTCAAAGTTTAGGGAGATGGCTTCAATAATGGCGAAATTTTTTATCGAAATTTCCAGTAACATATAAACCTACCAATTTTTAACTTTTTCAAAAACTTCCTTGGCTTCTTCTTCAGTTCTTAATACCATAAGAATCGAATTATCATCAGCTATACAACTAAAAAGTTTTTCTGAAAAAACCTCTAATAATTGACTTTTAACAAAAAGAGTATTCCCTGGAATAATTTGAAGATTAATCATCTGTCCCAAACGCTCTGAATGTACAATATTATTCTCAGCTAATTGCAGACTTTTAACAACCGATTTTGGGAGTTCATAGATATAGGTATTATTTTTCAAAGGAATTTTTACGATTCCAAGTTCTTTAATATCTCTTGAAACTGTTGCTTGGGTAGCTGAAATCCCAGCCTCTTTTAAATACTCTACAATTTCTTCTTGAGTCCCAATTTGATAATCGGTAACAAATTTTCTGATTTTTTCTAGTCTAATTTTTTTATTCATCTTTAAACTCTCTATGTGCTTCTTCTACTAGTTGATTAATTTGCGAAGAGACCTGATTAATTGCCTGGTCTTCTTTTTGTAAATAAGCTAAAAATTCTATATTCCCATGGCCACCTTGTATCGGAGAGTAGCTCAATCCTAGAACTGAAAATCCTTCTTGAACAGCCATATCTGTCACTGATTCTATGACATGTTGGTGAATCTTGGCATCTCTGATAATACCATTCTTACCAATTTGTTCACGTCCAGCTTCAAACTGTGGTTTAATCAATGCAACGACTTGTCCTTGATTTGCCAAAACTCTATGAAGAGCAGGAAGGATAAGACCCAGAGATATAAAACTTACATCAATACTCGCAAAAGATGGCTCTTGTTCAAAATCAGTTTTTTCAGCATAACGGAAATTAAACTGCTCCATACTAACAACCCGCTCATCTTGGCGTAATTTCCAAGCAAGTTGGTTAGTACCGACATCCACAGCATAGATAAGCTGAGCACCATTTTGCAACATAACATCGGTAAAACCACCTGTAGACGCTCCAATATCAATCGTTATTTTCCCTTCAACTGATATACCAAACTCTTTCAATGCTTTTTCGAGCTTTAAACCACCTCGACTGACATACTTAAGCTTTTCACCCTTAAGCTTTAACTCAGTATCATCAGGAATTTTTTCTCCAGGTTTATCGAATCGTTCACCGTTAAGAACAGCAACAACTAAACCAGCCATAACTCCTCTTTTAGCTTGCTCTCTTGTCTCAAACAAACCTTGTTTATAAGCTAGTACATCTACTCTTTCTTTAGCCATTGATTCTCAAACTTTCTACTATTTTTACAATTGGTTCTTTATCAAAGTCGACTAATTGGCTAATCTCGTCTAATTTTTCATTAGCATGATCCAAAGTTCGGTTACAAAAAATTTTTGCCTCATTCAATCCTAACAAAGCAGGATAGGTTGATTTCTCAGCTTGTAAATCTTTTTTCGGAGTCTTACCAATTTCTTCAAAACTAGCTGTCACATCTAAGACATCATCTCTAACTTGGAAAGCAAGTCCAATCAACTCCCCAACTGTTTTCAGCTGTTTTTGAAGATTTTCATCCAATCCTGCAATAATTCCTGCTGCTTGAAAAGGAAAGGCTAAAAGTTTACCAGTCTTATTGGCATGGATGGTCTGAAGTTCTTCTAAGTTTAAGTGTTTCCCTTCACCTTCCATATCTAATACTTGACCAGCTACCATTCCCATACTACCCGAAGCAAGGGACAAGGAAGCTATCAAATCTACCTTAGTCTGACTTGATAATTCAGCTTGTGCAATTAGAGCATATGGATCCAAAAAAAGAGCATCGCCTGCTAAAATAGCTAAGGCTTCACCAAACTTTTTATGGTTAGTTAAACGCCCACGACGATAATCATCATCATCCATTGCGGGAAGATCATCATGGATTAGACTTCCTGTGTGAATCATTTCAAGGGCTGCAGCAACCTGGGAATGAGCTAATGTAATAGGAACCTTTAAGGCCTCTAAAACTTCTAAAAGCAGATATGGCCGAATCCTTTTACCTCCAGCATGTATGGAATAAAGAACTGCTTCTCTTAAGCTTAATGCAAATTGCTGGTCACCATAAAACTCTTCAAGAGCTGACTCGACCATAGCTAATTTTTCTTGCTTGTTCATAGAAGTTCGCTTTCTGTTCCATCCTCTTGCATGACTTTAACCAAGGTCTTTTCAGCTTTATCAAGCGTCGCTTGCAATTCTTTTGATAATATCATCCCTTTTTGAAAAGCAGCAATAGCATCTTCTAAAGCAATTTCACCATTTTCTAAACTCTGAACAATCGTTTCAAGTTCTGCTAAATTTTCCTCAAATTTCTTTTGTTTTGACATCTTTAACCTCTAAATCTACTTGACCATCTCGCATCATCAGCATAACTTGGTCATTTACTTTTAAATCTTCTGCCGAAGATACCACTGCATCTTCTTTTTTGACAATAGCAAAGCCCCTTGCCACAATTCTACTTGTATCTAGCATAAGAAGAGCCTCTGAAAGGCGTTTTACTTCAGCAACTTTAGCATCATATGTCACAGCCATCTGACTACGCATTAATTTTTGTAATTGTTGAATACGGTCCTGGTAACGCTGAAGCTTAACGATCGGCGATAATTGCTCCAAACGGTGAATTTGAACTTGAACCTTCTGTTGATTTCTAACTAACTCTCCATTCAATCCCTGCTTCAGTCGAAGTACTAACTGATCCAAGCGTTGTAGATATCCATCATATAAACGCTCTGGTTGCCTGAAGATGACTGATTGACTAAGTCCTCTCAAGGCTTCTTTTTTCTTTGATAAAGTATTTTGTACTGCAGTAGCCATTCGTTTTTCTTGATTCTGAAGATAGGTCAGAAGATCTAACTTAGTCACAGGCGTTGCCAGTTCTGCTGCAGCCGTCGGTGTAGCAGCCCTCCTATCTGCTACAAAGTCAGCTAAAGTTACATCCGTTTCATGACCTACACTAGAGATAATCGGTAAGCGTGATTCAAAAATAGCACGTACAACAATCTCTTCGTTAAAGGCCCAAAGATCTTCGATGGAACCTCCACCTCGACCAATAATAAGGACATCTATATCGTCACGTTCATTTGCTCTAGCAATGTTACAGGCAATCTCCTCCGCCGCCCCTTCGCCTTGAACCTTGGTAGGATATAAAACAATCTCTATCCCTGGAAAACGTCTGCTAACAGTGGTAATGATATCCTGGATAACAGCTCCACTACGACTAGTCACAACCCCGATACGTTTTGCAAACTGAGGGATTGCTTGTTTAAAGCGGTCTTGAAAAAGGCCTTCTTCTGATAGTTTCTTTTTTAATTGTTCGAACTGAATCGCAAGCGCACCTATGCCATCCGGCTCAGCCTTTTCAATGATAATCGAATAGCTTCCGCTTGGTTCATAGATTTGGATACGACCGATCACATTGATCTTCATCCCTTCTTCCAAATCAAAACCTAGTTTCTGATAAATACCTGACCAAATAGTCGCTTGAATAACAGAACGGTCATCTTTGAGAGAAAAATACTGATGAGTTGGACGCTTACGAAAGTTAGAAACTTGACCAGTTAAATAGACCCGTTCTAAGTATGGGTCTTTATCGAATTTCATTTTTAAATACTTGGTCAAAGTTGTAACCGATAAATACTTTTCCATCTATACCTTCAATTCATTTTCTAGCATTTCCTGGGTATTATTATACCAAAAAAACGTTTAAAAATCTCTTTTTTCACCTCTAGAATACGAAAAGAAGACTGGATTTCTTTGACCTTGTCTTATAATATACAAAAGCCCTTGGAAAAATCCAAGGGCTTTAATTAGTTCACTGAACTATTTTATTTTTTTAAGTTGTAGAATGATTTCAATCCACGGTATTCAGCTACTTCACCAAGTTGGTCTTCGATACGAAGCAATTGGTTGTATTTAGCAATACGGTCAGTACGTGAAAGTGAACCAGTCTTGATTTGTCCTGCGTTTGTTGCAACTGCGATGTCAGCGATTGTTGAATCTTCAGTTTCACCTGAACGGTGTGATACAACGGCAGTGTAACCAGCTTCTTTAGCCATTTCGATAGCTTCGAAAGTTTCAGTAAGAGTACCGATTTGGTTAACTTTGATAAGGATTGAGTTAGCAGCACCTTCTTGGATACCACGTGCAAGGTAGTCAGTGTTAGTTACGAAGAAGTCATCACCAACCAATTGGACTTTCTTACCAAGACGTTCAGTAAGAGCTTTCCAACCGTCCCAGTCATTTTCATCCATACCATCTTCGATAGTGATGATTGGGTATTTGTTAACCAATTCTTCAAGGTAGTCGATTTGCTCTTCAGATGTACGAACAGCAGCTCCTTCACCTTCAAATTTAGTGTAATCGTAAACTTTACGTTCTTTATCGTAGAATTCTGATGAAGCACAGTCAAATCCGATAAATACGTCTTTACCTGGAACGTATCCAGCAGCTTCAATCGCAGCAAGGATAGTTTCAACACCATCTTCAGTTCCTTCAAAACGAGGAGCGAATCCACCTTCGTCACCTACGGCAGTTTCCAAACCACGTGATTTAAGAATTTTCTTAAGAGCGTGGAAGATTTCAGCACCGTAACGAAGAGCTTCTTTGAATGTTGGAGCACCAACTGGCAAAATCATAAACTCTTGGAATGCGATTGGAGCATCAGAGTGAGATCCACCATTGATGATGTTCATCATTGGAGTTGGAAGAACTTTAGTGTTAAATCCACCAAGGTAGCTGTAAAGTGGGATTTCAAGGTAGTCAGCAGCAGCACGAGCTACAGCGATAGATACACCAAGAATAGCGTTAGCACCCAATTTACCTTTATTAGGAGTTCCGTCAAGAGCGATCATAGCACGGTCAATAGCTTGTTGATCACGTACATCGTAACCGATGATTGCTTCAGCAATAATGTTGTTCACATTGTCAACCGCTTTTTGAGTTCCAAGACCACCGTAACGAGATTTGTCGCCGTCACGAAGTTCAACCGCTTCATGCTCACCAGTAGAAGCTCCTGATGGAACCATACCACGTCCGAAAGCACCTGATTCAGTATAAACTTCTACTTCAAGTGTTGGGTTACCGCGTGAGTCTAGGACTTCGCGAGCGTAAACATCAGTAATAATTGACATTTTGTACTCTCCTTATTGAGTTAATTTTTTTACACCTCTATGATACCTTAAAAATACTCCTTTTTCAAGAAAAAACGTTAACTTTGTGCAATTTTTCCTTAACTTTATAAAGTAATCGCTTTCTTCTTTTTTCTTTCTTATGCTTTTTATGTTATACTATTTTTATGACTGATTTATCAAAACAAATTCTAGAAAAAGCTAATGGTGGCCTAAAATTAAATCCTGATGAACAAAGACGCTTTCTCGGTACATTTGAGGAAAGAGTACTAGGTTTTGCAGATATTGAGACAACAAATGATGACAAATTCAAAAACAACTTTCCAACTATCTTAAATTGTTTAAAAGAAAACACGGAACCTCTATTTGTCAAAATTTCACCTCAAGTTGTTTTTGAGAAGCAGGTTTTTTATTTAAAACAGGCAAAGGATGCTAATTGCCAAGCGACAATTGTTTCAGAAGACCATAACTCTTCTCCTTTCGGCATGGTCATACACAGTGATAGACCTGTTAAAACCCAAGAAAAAGACCTTAAAAAGGCCTTTTCTAACTTATGGCAAGAGAAAGAACCAAAGGCTCCAACTTCTCTTTGGAAAAAATGGTTTGGTTAACTACTTTATCGATAAAAGTTGACCGATATTAAACGCTGTATTTTCTAAATAATGGGCAGTATTTTTAAAGCTGTCTTCTAATGGTTCGCTCTTTTCTAAAATGGAGAAAGCTGCAACTAGATTTTCAAATGGTAATTGAGGTAAATCCTCTGACAAACTACCACATATTGCAATAACTGGAACACCTTTGGGTGTTCTTTTTGCTACGCCAATTGGGGCTTTGCCAGCCAAACTTTGAGAATCTAACCTACCTTCACCAACAATTACTAGATCAGAATTTTTGACCTTTTCATCAAAATGTATCAAATCCAAACAAGTCTGAATTCCAGATACGATTTCTGCTCCAGCAAATGCACACAAACCAGCTGCAATGCCACCACCCGCTCCGGCACCTGCTAGTTTTAAAGTTTCAGGTGAGAAATTACTATAAAATTCCTTAATAACCCTATCAACTTCTTTGAATTTTTCAGGATTTAATCCCTTTTGCTTTCCAAATACATAGGTTGCACCATCTGCACCACAGAGAGGATTGGTGACATCCGCTAATATTTTTATCTGTACATCTGAAGGTAAGGAAACAGCCTCTTGATTTGAAAGTTCAGCTATTTCGAACAGTGCCTGACCAGTAGCTAAAAGCTCTTTTCCACTTTGGTCATAGAATTGATAACCAAGACCCGATGCAATTCCAATTCCTCCATCGTTACTGGCAGTTCCACCAACACCGATATAAATTTCCTTAATGCCCTGATTTACCAAATGCCTGATTAACTCTCCTATCCCTTTTGTAAAAATATCTAAAGGATTTCTCTTTTCATGAGGTATCTTAGCAAGCCCTACAAGATCTGCAACTTCAAAAAGTGCCATATCCCCTTTTTGGACATAGGGCATTTGTACCTCGTCTCCAAAAGGACCAGTTACTAGGGTACTTTTTTCTAATAGTCCTAAAGAGTTTTTGATGGCTTCTATAGTACCTTCTCCTCCATCTCCTACTGGTAAACATAAACAGTCTACTTTAGGTAAGGCTCTTTCTAGACCTCGCTTAATAGCTTTTGCTACTTCACCTGCCGAAAGAGTCTCTTTAAAAGAATCTGGCGCAACTACAATTTTCATACACTTCTCCTTCTCTTTAAAGGAAATTAATCAAGTCCAATATTTTTACTAAGTCTCTTTCGTCAATATACAGTTTGATTTCTTTTTTTAGAATATCTTTAGCACAAAAAGCAACTCCGATTCCAGCTTTCTTAAGCATCTTTAAATCGTTCGCTCCATCACCTACGGCAATTGTTTTATCCAAAGATATATCTAGTTCACTAACCCATTGAAGAAAAATTTCTTCCTTGACTTCTCGAGTAATGACTTGACCAATAAGTCGACCGGTAAGCCTTCCATTATTTATTTCTAACTGATTTGCAGCAAACAAATGAATCCCTAAACTATTTGCTAACCTTTCAACGATGGGTACAAAACCACCTGATATGATGCCAACAGCAATCTTTTTTTCTTGAAGAATTGAGATAAACTCATGAGCATTTTTACTTAGATGAAGCTCTTTATATACTTGATCAAATACATCGACTGAAATTCCCTTCAATAAAGAAACACGCCTTTTCAAGCTTGATTCAAAATCTAATTCTCCACTCATTGCTCGACGAGTCAATTGAGAGACTTCTTGCTCACAATTCGCTTTACTGCCTAAAATATCAATTACTTCCTCTTCTATCAGCGTGCCGTCAACATCAAGCACGCAAAGACCTCTTACTTTTGACATTTCTATTCCTAACTAATATTATCCCAAAAAATCGTATGAAAGCTTCATACGATTTTTATTGCTTTAATTTACCAAGCTTTGGTACAAGTGCAAATAGGATTGACAAGCTGTATCCCAAGAGAAATCACGTTCCATGGCTTGTAACTGTAGTTTCTTCCAGGTCGCTGGATGATTTTGATAAACATCCAAGGCTGTTTGTAGAGCCCAGTTAAGCCAAAATGGGGTCAAATTATCAAAGCTGAATCCTGTACCACTACCATCAACTGGATTATAGGCTTGAACTGTATCTCTCAGACCACCTACTTCATGGACCAAAGGAAGTGTTCCATATCTCATGGCCATCATTTGAGAAAGCCCACATGGTTCAAAACGACTTGGCATAAGGAAGAGATCACAAGCGGCATAAATTTCTTGCGCTAATTTCACATCAAAGGTGATGTTAGCAGAAAGTTTATCAGGAAATACTTGACCAAACCAAGAGAAGGCTTGTTCAAAACCTGGATCACCAGTTCCCAAAAGCACAATCTGAATATCTTCTTGTAGCATACGATGTAAACTCTCAACTACTAAATCAAAGCCTTTTTGACGAGTCAAACGTGAGACGATACCAATCAAAGGTACATCATCCCTAACAGGTAGACCCACTTTTTCTTGCAATTTTGCTTTATTTTGAGCCTTCCCTGACAAATCAGTTTTTGAAAAATGATAATCCAATAGTGGATCTGTTTCAGGATTGTAGAGATCTGTATCAATTCCGTTTACAATACCAGATAGTTTTCCAGATTCCATACGTAGGATTTGATCGATTCCACAACCAAACTCAGTTGTCATAATTTCATAAGCATAGCTTGGAGAAACAGTTGTTACACGATCTGCATAAAGAATACCTGCCTTCATCCAGTTGAGGCAATCATTCCAACGAACTGTACCATCAGCATAACGTTCAAAACCAACTCGGAATAAATCCCAAAGCATACTTTCTGAGAATTGACCTTGAAACTCTAAGTTATGAATCGTTAAGACAGTCTTAATTCCTTGATAGGCTTGAATCCATCTATATTTTTCTTTCAGAAGGAAAGGAATCATAGCCGTATGATAGTCATGCGCATGTAGAACATCAGGGATAAAACCAACTCTCTCCATTGCTTCAAGGGTTGCAAGTTGGAAGAAGGCAAAGCGTTCACCATCATCAAAGTCACCGTATACATGACCTCTAAAGAAATAATATTGATTATCTATAAAGTAAAAGGTAACTCCGTTTAAAACTGTTTTCTTAATTCCACAAAATTGTCTACGCCAACCAACATATACCTCAAATTGAAGAACATCTTCAATTTGATCACCAAATTTAGCTTCTACCATATCGTAGTAAGGCAGGAAAACAGCAACTTCATGTCCTGCCTTAACTAATGACTTGGGTAGAGCTCCAATGACATCTCCCAGTCCACCTGTTTTTGAAAAGGGAGCGCCCTCTGCTGCTACGAATAAAATTTTCATGAAAGAATATCCTCTGTTACTTTTTCGCCCTTCTTAACAACTACAGGATGTTCTGCAGTGCCTCGAATAACAACACCTTCAGCAACCTCAACACCCTTATCCAAGATAGCATATTCTACCTTAGCACCCTTACCAATGACCGCACGTGTAAAG
Source organism: Streptococcus sp. SM5 (assembly GCF_027497975.1). NCBI lineage: Bacteria > Bacillati > Bacillota > Bacilli > Lactobacillales > Streptococcaceae > Streptococcus > Streptococcus sp. SM5. The sequence continues at coordinate 62,087 of NZ_JAJNSC010000011.1, forward strand.
AGGAGACTATCTTTGACTAAGCTGTCTTCATGTACGCGGACATTACGAGATAATACAGAGTTGACTACTTCACCTTCGATAATACTACCAGAAGCAAACTGAGACTTAGCTACTTTAGAGCTTGATGCATAGTAAGTTGGCTCTTCATTTTTAACCTTAGTATAAATCTTTTGGTTCGGAGTGAACAATGAGTAGAACTTATGTAAATCGAGCATATCTTTATTCGCTTGATAATAAGATTCTACAGAATGAATATTAGCCAGATATCCAGTATATTCATAAGCAAAAGCGCCTGATTCCTCTGCTAAATCACGGAGAACATAGCGTAATTTCTCCGGATTTTCTTTCTTAGCTTCTTCTTCAAGACGTTCAATCAACCACGGAGTATCAACTACAAAAATGTCTGTAGACATATTGTATAAGTCTTGGTTTGAATTTTCATCAAACAAGTGATGTGACAAAACATGGTCAGTTTCATCAACTTCTAAGATAGCATTAACTCCTGAAATATCTTTCTTAGGTAGTTTTTTATAAACTACTGTAATCGGAGATTTTGTTGTGTTATGTAAATGGAAGACTTGATTAAGATCAATATTAATCAATACATCACAGTTAATTGAAACTGTTTGGTTTGATCCCGAACGTTTCAAATATGTAAGGAGTTGTTGATAGTATTCTTTACCAACAGTGCTACTTTCTACACGAGTGTTGTAGATACCAAGATAGTAGTGGCTGAGGAGTGTAGACAAGCCCCACTCGCGTCCAGAGCGGATATGGTCAAATACAGAAGAAATATTATCTTGTTGGAAGATACCAAAGATACTACGTACACCAGCATTTGCAAGACTTGAAAGAGGGAAGTCAATCAAGCGATATTTCCCGCCAAATGGCAAACTTGCTACAGGACGATTGCTCGTCAATGTTGACATATCGTGAAATCCAACTGTATTTCCTAAAATAGCTGAATATTTATCAATCTTCATCTGTTGCTACCCCCACTACTTCGTTATATCCGACAACCTGAACTTCCTCAGTTCCATCAATCTCAACACCTTCTGCAATAACTGCACCTTCGCCAATAATAGCACGTCTAATCTTAGCACCTTTACCTACAACGGCTCCACTCATGATAACAGAGTCAACGACTTCTGCTCCCTCACGAACTTGTGCTCCTGTTGAAATAATCGAATGTTTTACTGTTCCATCCACTAAACATCCATCTACTACGAGCGAATCTTCTACATGCGCATGTTCTCCAAAGAAGTTTGGTGGAGAAATAAGGTTACGAGAGTAGATTTTCCATTGACGGTTACGGCTATCTAAAGCATTTTCTGGAGAAATATATTCCATATTTGCTTCCCAAAGAGATTCGATAGTACCAACATCTTTCCAGTAACCACTGAATTCATAGGCATAGACACTTTCTCCAGACTCAAGATAATTTGGAATAACGTTCTTACCAAAGTCTGACATATCTACATTGTTCTTTTCAGCGGCAACTAACATATTGCGAAGTCGTTTCCAGTCAAAGATATAAATACCCATTGAAGCTTTTGTTGATTTAGGTTGGGCAGGTTTTTCTTCAAACTCAACGATGCGATTATTGGCATCTGTATTCATGATACCAAAACGGCTAGCTTCTTTTAGTGGTACATCTAATACAGCAACAGTCAAACTGGCATTATTGTCCTTGTGACACTGAAGCATATCATCATAGTCCATCTTATAGATGTGGTCACCTGAAAGAATCAATACATATTCAGGATTGATACTGTCAATGTAGTCAATGTTTTGGTAGATAGCGTGACTTGTTCCTTCGAACCAACGGTTTCCTTCACTAGCTGAGTAGGGTTGAAGAATAGAAACACCAGAATCAATACCATCTAGACCCCAGCTAGAGCCATTCCCGATATGGTTGTTGAGAGCTAGAGGTTGGTACTGTGTAATAACACCAACATTGTGGATACCCGAGTTAGCACAGTTAGAAAGCGCAAAGTCAATGATACGGTAGCGTCCACCAAACTGAACTGCTGGTTTCGCAATACTTTGAGTGAGTTTACCGAGACGAGTTCCTTGTCCACCAGCAAGGATTAAAGCTAGCATTTCATTCTTCATTTTCTACTCCTTTTTGAGTGTTATTAGTGACTTTTTTAGTAGGTTTTATGCGACGTTTGATTTTCCAAATACTTGCTCCCATTGCTGGTAGAGTAAAGGTCAAGGTCTGCTCATAATCCTTCCACAATCCTTCTTGAGTTTGAACTGTTTGGTTGTGCTCTTTCCAAACACCACCCCATTGCTCCAACTCTGTATTCCAAATTTCTTCATAGACACCTGCAACAGGAAGCCCGATTGTAAAATCATGTCGTTCAACTGGTGCCATATTGAAGACACAGACTAACATTTCGTCTTTCTTCCCTTTACGAATGAAGGAAAGAACGCTTTGGTCTCTATTATCTGCATCAATGATTTCAATTCCATCATAGCTCAAATCTACTTCCCACAGACAACGATGGTCTTTGTAAAATTGATTCAGCTGAGAAGTGAAGTATTTCATCTTAGCATTCATTGGGTCATCTAAGTTAGACCATTCCAATTGCTCCTCAGATTTCCATTCTAGGAATTGACCAAATTCACTACCCATGAAGAGTAATTTCTTACCAGGGTGACAAATTTGATAAGTATAAAGGTTTCTCAGGCCTGCAAACTGATTGTAGCGATCTCCCCACATCTTATGCATCATACTCTTCTTACCATGAACCACCTCATCATGAGAGAATGGTAGAAGATAATTTTCATTAAAGACATACATAAAACTGAAGGTTACAAGGTTAAAATCGTACTTACGATAAATTGGATCTTCTTCGTAGAAACGTAGAATGTCATTCATCCAGCCCATGTTCCACTTGTAGTCAAATCCAAGACCACCAATCTCTTTTGGACCTGTAATTTTAGTAGCTGAAGAGCTCTCTTCTGCAATCATCATGACATCCGGATGAGCAAGCTTAATAATATCGTTTAAACGTTGAAGGAAATAGTAGCCTTCATAGTTGAGATTACCACCATCTTTATTTGGTGTCCATGGTGCATTGTCGTAATCAAGATATAGAATGTTACTTACTGCATCAACTCGAATTCCATCCAAGTGGTAGAATTCAATCCAGAACTTTATACTAGAAATCAAGAAGGACTGTACTTCGTTTTTACCTAAGTCAAAGTTAAGTGCCCCCCATCCGTAGTTGTTGGCCTTATTATGGTCCTGGTATTCAAATGTTGGCGTTCCATCATAGTATGCTAAGGCATCGTCATTGATTGTAAAGTGGCCAGGAACCCAGTCTACGATAACCCCAATATTGTTTAAATGACATTCCTCAACAAAATCTTGAAACTCTTCTGGTCTTCCGTAAGAATGCTCCAAGGCGAAATAACCCATGAGTTGATAACCCCAACTCAAACCAAGTGGATGAGCCATCAAAGGCATAAACTCAATGTGTGTATAATTCATCTCCACTAAGTAAGGGATGAGCTCTTCTTTTAGTTGAGCAAAACTATAAGGTGTTCCGTCAGGATTTCTCTTCCATGAACCTGCATGAACCTCATAGATATTAACTGGTCTGTCGAAGAATCCCCAACGTTTTCTACGAGCTAACCATAGGCCATCCTTCCATTTTTTTTCAGGAATCTCTGTTATAATTGCTCCTGTCTCAGGGCGAGCTTCAAAGCGTACAGCCAAAGGATCAATTTTCATAATTTGATGACCGTTTGAACGAGTAATATTATATTTATAAATTTGTCCCTCATGCGCTAGGGGAGTAAAGACTTCCCAAACTCCATAATCATTTCGAACCATGGGAATTTGATTTTCTGTCCAGTTTGTAAAATCACCAACTAAATGGACAGCTTGCGCATTTGGAGCCCAGACACGGAAAGTATAACCCTGCTCTCCATCCTGCTCTTCACGATGCGCTCCTAATAAGTGCTGAAGGTGGAAGTTCTCGCCAGTTGTAAATGTTCTTAAAGCTTCAAATTTATCCATTGAATCCTCCTTTTATTGTAAGCGTTTTCTATATATCTATTATACTACCTTTTAAAATAAGTTTCAAGCAATTTCCTGATTATCCTAAAATTTTTTTTGAAAATCTTCAAACAATTATCTTAGACTTTCTTAAATTTTCATAAACTTATGATTTTTAAGATAGTCTCTTTGTCAATATGAGTAAATCTCTTGGTATTTATAAAGAATATCCTTTCTTTCTTAAGTTAAAAACTGAACATTTTGTATAAATTTATAAATTTTATACGAAAAATGTCTCTTAAAGACTATTTTAACAATTTTACGTAAAGTTTCAAATATTTTTAGTAATTTTCATGATTTTAAACAATTTTTTTTATTCTATTAACAAAAAAACTCAAGATTGTATCTTGAGTTTGATTTTGCATTATGATAAAACTTTCATGACAGCTACACTGACATCATCAATAGCATTTTCTTGATTTGAACGACTATTTGTAACCAACATTTCTAGATTACCAGCATTTTCATAATAGAAAGATGCACCTTTGGCATTAAATACAACCAAGAAATGTTCTTTAGTTCCTTGAATCTCATAAACAATCCAACCACTATTCTGAATGGCGGTATGCACAAAGACGTGACGGTATACTTCCTCGTATGTAGGATAAGAAAAGGCGCTAGTCTGTGTTTTAAGACGGATAATTTGGCGGATAAAGTCTATACTTTCTTGACGTTCATTAATTAGATCCCAATTAACTTGGTTGACGCTATCAGGAGCATTGTAACTGTTCATAGCTCTCTCACGATCATCATGAGTCAACTCACCATTTTCTCCAGTTGCTACGAGTTTAGTACGCCCAAACTCCTGCCCGAGTTCCATGAAAGCCATTCCTTGCATAAGAAGGTTCATAGCTGTTGCGGTTTCCACTTTTTTCATAATTCGTTCTTCACTCTCCGTTGGATGAAGAGTTGCTAGCAAGTCATGTAAGTTATAGTTATCGTGGGCTTCCACATAGTTCAAGACTTGGTTAGGACTGAGGTAAGAACCAAGTTCACGACTTCCCAAGATAGACTTAGCAACGATTGGTTCAGTACCGGCTCCACTCACGAAGCCTGATTTGATATCACCATAAACTTCAGCACCCTTAATCGCATTGCGTTGATCATCATTGAAAAATCCAATATTAGGTAACTGATAGGCATTGTCTTTCTTAGCCTTATCATAAGGAGCAAGACCAGTTCCCATATCCCATCCTTCTCCATAAAGGATGATTTTAGGATCAACTTCATCCATAGCCCAACGGATCATCTGCATCGTTTTAACGTCATGGATACCCATCAAGTCAAATCGGAAACCATCAATATTAAATTCTTTAACCCAATAAAGAAGCGAGTCGATCATATACTTACGGAACATTTCGTGTTCACTAGCAGTTTCATTACCTACACCGGTACCATTTTGATAGGTCCCATCACGATTCATTCGATAATAATAATCTGGTACTGTTGTTTGAAATGGTGCATCGACTACAGAGAAAGTATGATTATAAACAACATCCATGATGACACCGATACCAGCATCATGATAAGCCTGAACCATTGTTTTTAAATCACGAATAACCTGTCCCGGATCATCAGGATTCGTTGACATACTAGTTTCTGGAGCATTATAGTTTTGTGGATCATAACCCCAGTTGTAGGTGACGTTCCCATCTGCATCATACTCTTTATGACGGTCAGCAATCGGCTGTAGTTGGACGTAGTTAACACCAAGTTCTTTAATATAGTCAAATGCTGTAGACTGACCATACTGATTGACTGTCCCCGTTTGAGCGGCTCCCAAAAAAGTTCCTCTTAATTGTGGAGCAACACCAGAAGTTTCAGACTTGGTCAAGTCACGAATATGCATTTCGTAAACAACAGCCTGACAAGGGTTTTCTAAACGCCAAGTAGCTTCTGTACCATGCTTGACTTCAAAACCATCTACCTGACGTTCCTGTTCTGAAACAATCGCTGACCGTTTTCCATCAGGGCTAGTTGCTGTTGTATAAGGATCACGGGTCAAAGACTGGTGATGTGGGAAGTCAATTTGGTAGTGATATGCACGACCCGCAAGACTTTCCGGAACTGTAAGACTCCAGACACCAATTGTATTATATTTATGACTGTATGAATAGCTGTTCCCTCGCTCCATCTCATAAGTTTTTAAAATCGGAGCATCATTAGAAGCTGATTCATAAACTACGACTTGTACAGAGGTTGCTGTCGGTGCCCAAAGACTAAAGCTTGTTTGAGTATCAGAAACTTGACAACCCAAATCACCTTGGTAGCCCCAATGATGGTCAAAACTAGCACTATTAATAGCCTTGTCAAAAGCAAAAGGATTTTGATCCTTATAGTGAGGGCTTGCAATAGCAGGATTCTCGGAGTAGTAGACTGTATCGTCTCCATCTAAAATCCAAACTTCTGTCAAGAGTGGATAATAGTTGAAACGAATTGGATACTCTTTTGAAACTCCGTCTTTTGTAACTACAAAAGTCATCGTTTCGATAGCTTTTTCGCTAGATTGAGTGAAAGAAAATTTTTCTCCAAAATACTCTTCTTCTTTTACTAACTCAACTGTATCAAGAGGCTTTTTACTAAAACTACAATCTTTATAAGCCTCATCCTTACGATGATAATGAATAAGTACAGGATAATTGTACATAGTTCTCCCTAATTTCTAATTGTTAAATTTTAAAAAATAATTTCTTGTTTAAATTTTCGAGTTGGAGCAAGAAATCTAAGATAGTCATTCTTTAGTGTGTAATGATTATAAACTCTCCAACCAAGCTTCATCTCGAATCTCAATTCCAAGTTCTTGTGCTTTTTGGAGTTTGCTTCCTGCATCTGCTCCTGCTACCACAAGGTCAGTCTTCTTCGATACACTACCCGTTACCTTAGCTCCAAGATTTTCGAGTTTACTTTTAGCTTCCGAGCGAGTAAGACGTTCAAGTTTTCCTGTCAATACGACTGTTAAACCTGATAAGGCTGCATCTGCTGCAGCTACCTGTCCTTTATAGTCTAGATTAACATCTAATTCTTTCAATTCTCTTAAAAGGATTTTAGCACCCTCAGCCTCAAAATAAGATTGGAGACTTTGAGCAATGACACTTCCCAAACTTTCAATGCCTGCAACTTCTTCAGGACCTGCTTGAGCCAGTGTTTCGATTGAATGGAAATGTTGTAAGAGTAACTGACTTGCCTTACTTCCCACATGACGAATTCCCAAACCAAACAAGAGTTTTTCAGCAGAATTTTCTTTCGAAGCTTGAATAGCCTGATAAAGTTTTTGAGCCGATTTCTCCTTGATGCCGTCTAACAAGAGAAAATCTTCCACAGTCAAATGATAAATATCTGCAACATCCTTAACCAAATCGGCAGCAAATAATTTTTCTACGATTGATGGACCAAGGCCAGAGATATTCATGGCATCACGGGATGCGAAGTGTATTAAACCTTCTTTAATCTGAGCTGGACAACGTGGGTTTATACAACGAAGAGCCACCTCATCTTCAAAATGCAAAAGCTTACTGTCACAACTTGGACAGTTTGTTGGAATATCTAGTTTCTCCTCTGACACACGCTTTGATTCTACGACACGTAGAACGGCTGGAATGATATCTCCTGCCTTATAAACAATAACAGTATCATCCTTGCGAATATCCTTTTCAGCGATATAGTCAACATTATGAAGCGTTGCACGACCAACTGTTGTACCTGCCAATTGCACCGGAGTAAGATTGGCAGTCGGAGTTACGACACCAGTTCGTCCTACTGTCCAGTCAACAGAAAGCAGTTTTGCTTCTTTTTCTTCTGCTGGAAACTTATAAGCGACTGCCCACTTAGGCGCTTTAACTGTAAATCCAAGTTGCTCTTGACCAGCTAGGTCGTTGACCTTAATTACGACACCGTCGATGTCATAAGGCAATTGGTCTCTTTCTTGACCTACTTCTTGGATAAACTTCCAAACTTCATCCATGCTGTGCGCTAATATGCGTCTTGGATTAACAACAAAACCCAATTGTTCTAAATGTTCCAAAACCTTCTCTTGGCTATCCCGAGTTGAAGGGCTTGCTTCTTGATAGAGGAAGGTTGCAAGATTACGTTTGGCTACTATTGCTGTATCTAGCTGGCGAAGAGTTCCTGCAGCAGCATTTCGTGGATTAGCAAACTCTGGCTCCCCGTTTTCTTGACGAGCAAGATTGACCTGATTGAAAGAAGCTCTCGGCATATAACATTCACCACGAACAGTGATATCTATTTTTTCTGGTAAGGATAAAGGAATATCTTTCACTCGTTTAAGATTTTCCGTGATATTTTCACCAATTGAACCATCACCACGAGTCGCCCCAACAACAAAAATTCCTTGCTCATAAGTCAAGGAAATCGATAATCCATCAATTTTTAACTCACAGATATAAGTAACTTCGTCCAATTCTTTACGAACACGCGCATCAAAGGCATCGAGCTCTTCACGAGAAAAAGCATCCTGCAAACTATAGAGAGGATACTGATGACTATATTTTTCAAAACCATCAAGAATCTTACCGCCAACACGGTGGGTTGGACTATCTGGCAAGACTTGCTCTGGATGAGCTTTTTCTAACTCTACCAATTCACGATAGAGACGATCATACTCACTATCAGATACAGATGGGTTATCACTTGTATAATACTCTGTCGCATAGCGATTGAGCAACTCAACGAGCTCTTTCATTCTTTCATTCATAGAACCATTTTACCATAAAAAGGACTATAGAAACAATACTCAAGCTCTAAAAAAGAAAATGAGAAGGATATTTCTATCACTTCTCATTTATTTTTATTTTTTTCGATTCAAAATAGCATTCAAGATAATGGCAACAGCACTCGCAATGACAATACCATTTGAGAAGAACATTTGGAAGGCTGTTGGTAGGGTATTGAAAAGGTTGCTTCCGTTTAGTCCAACACCAGCTGCAATAGAGACAGCTGCAATAAGGAAGTTATGTTCATTGTTTTCAAAGTCAACACGTGACAGTATCTGCATCCCTTGTAAAGAAACAAATCCAAACATAACTAGCATAGCTCCTCCAAGAACAGGGCTTGGAATAATTTGCGCCAAGGCACCAAACTTAGGTAAGAGACCAAGTAGGATAAGGAAACCAGCTGCATAGTAGATTGGCAAACGAGTACGAATACCTGACAGTTTAACCAAGCCAACGTTTTGAGAAAATCCTGTATAAGGGAAGGTATTGAAAATACCACCAAGCAAAACAGCAAGTCCTTCAGCACGGTATCCATTACGAAGACGAGTGCTATCGATTGGATCTTTAGTTATATCGGAAAGAGCAAGGTAAACACCAGTTGATTCAACCATTGACACAGTAGCGATAATACACATCATGACAATAGAAGAAATCTCAAATTGTGGAGCGCCAAAGTAGAATGGAGTTGGGATATGAACAAGTGGAGCTTCTGCTACCGGAGAGAAATCAACCAATCCCATAGTTGCAGCAATAATTGTACCAGCAATCAAGCCAATCAAGATAGAAATAGACTTAATGAACCCCTTAGTAAAGATATTTACCAAAAGAATAATAAGGATAGTAATAGATGCTAATGCCAAACTTTGTCCCGTTGGTTTTTCGACATTATTTCCCATATTCCCAATAGCTACTGGAATCAAGGTCAATCCGATTGTTGTAATGACAGAACCTGTTACGATTGAAGGGAACAGATTAGCAATCTTAGAAAATACACCTGCTACAAGAACGACATAAATACCAGAAGCAATCAAGGCCCCAAACATAGCACCACTACCATGACTTTGTCCAATCATGATAAGAGGAGCAACAGACTGAAAGGCCACACCTAGAACGATCGGTAAACCAACACCAAAATATTTATTTAATTGTAACTGCAATAAAGTTGCGACCCCACACATAAAGATATCCGTAGAGATAAGGTATGTCAGTTGTTGAGGCGAGTAACCTAGGGCACCTGCAATCATGATTGGTACTAGGATTGAACCTGAGTACATAGCAAGTAAGTGTTGCAAGCCCAATACGGCTGCTTTTGAGTGATTTTCTTTTTGATTCATTAGATGTCTGCCTCCTTGAAGATAACTCTTCCATTTTCAAAACGCTCTAAACGAGCAAGTGATACTACCTGATGACCTGATTTTTCTAACAGTTCACGACCATCTTGGAAAGATTTTTCAATCACAATCCCGACGGCCTCGACTGTAGCACCAGCTTGTTCGATAATCTGAATCAAACCTTTAGCTGCTTGACCATTAGCCAAGAAATCATCAATAATTAATACTTTATCTCCTGGAGATATAAACTTCCCTGCAATAGATACGGTACTAGTAACTTGTTTAGTGAAAGAATAAACCTCAGCAGTTAAAATCCCCTCATTCATAGTGATATTTTTTGCCTTCTTAGCAAAAATCATAGGTACGTCCAATTGTTCAGCTACATATAAAGCTGGTGCAATTCCAGATGCCTCAATAGTCACAACCTTAGTAATCCCAGCATTTTTAAAATGTTCAGCAAAAGTACGGCCAATCTCTCGCATCAAAGAATAATCAACTTGGTGGGTTAGAAAAGAGTCCACCTTAAGAATATTCTCACCAAGGACATTACCGTCCTTTAAAATTCGTTCTTCTAATAATTTCACCATAACCTCCGAAATAAAAAAAGACTTACAAAGTAAGTCTCCAAGCAGAAATAGAGACAGCATTCCTCTGTCTTTATCTCTTTTACGACTTACTCATTGTTAGGTATTTACGGTACCTTGTAGAAACGCCACGCCAATTCGCAGCATAAATAAGTAATTTATAATTTAGTGAGCATCCCCATTCCAGATAGAGTTCTTCACAATAACATAGTCAACATGTCGAAGATCTGCAACTTTACGACCTCCTGCATAAGAAATCGAACTCTGCAAATCTTGTTCCATCTCAGTCAAGGTATCTTGCAAATGTCCTTTAGCAGGAAGAAGGATTTTCTTCCCTTCAACATTCTTGTAGGCACCTTTTTGGTATTCTGAAGCTGATCCGTAGTATTCTTTAAACTGTTTACCATCGACTTCAACTGTTTTACCAGGGCTTTCGATATGGCCTGCAAAAAGTGAACCAATCATAACCATACTTGCACCGAAGCGGATTGATTTTGCGATATCTCCATGAGTACGGATACCACCATCGGCAATAATCGGTTTACGAGCAGCTTTAGCACACCAGCGAAGAGCCGCCAACTGCCAACCGCCAGTACCAAAACCTGTTTTAACCTTAGTAATACATACTTTACCTGGACCAATTCCAACCTTAGTAGCATCTGCACCAGCATTTTCGAGTTCACGCACGGCTTCTGGAGTTCCAACGTTACCAGCAATTACAAATGTTTCTGGCAATTCCTTCTTAATGTGTTGAATCATCGAAATGACACTGTCTGCATGACCATGTGCGATGTCAATCGTGATGTACTCTGGAGCATCAGCTTTTAATTGACTAACAAAGTCATACTCATAACCCTTAACACCAACTGAAATTGAAGCAATTAGACCTTGGGCATGCATACGCTTAATAAAAGGGATTCTCCCAGCTTCATCGAAGCGATGCATGATATAGAAATAACCACCTTTTGCAAGTTGTTCAGCAACATCTTCATCCAAAATAGTTTGCATATTAGAAGGAACGACTGGTAATTTAAAGGTGTGTTTCCCAAAAGTTACATGAGTATCAGCTTCTGCCCTACTGTTAAGGACACATTTGTTAGGGATTAACTGAATATCTTCATAATCAAAGATCGGAAATTCGTTCAACATTTTTCTCTCATTTCTTTAGTTTTGACTTTCCTAAAGTTAGGAATAGTCTTGTCTTTTTACAGACGATTCCTTTGACAAGTTTACAATATATTCCTATTTTTGTCAATAATTATGTTTTTTATCATATAATGTTCGGAATTTCTTTTTTATTACATTTAAGATTTAACAAGAAAATATATAGTCACCACTATTACCACCATTCCCAAAATCCAAACTGTTTTAAAATACCATTTTCGAGTTTTATGATGGAAAATAAGTCCTCCAAACCAGGCTCCAAAGCCACCAAATATAAAAGCTCCTAAGAGTAAATACTTCTCTGGAATTCTCCAATGGCCGCGTTTAGACTTATATTTATCAATTCCATATAGAATAAAGATAAAGAAATTCCATAGTAAGAGTAGAATGCTAGGAACTTGTTTTAAATCAATCATCTACGTATAAGTCTCCTTGTCAGTTGTTTTATCCTATTTCTTTTTTCTAGTCAAGTCCCAACTTCTCTCGATTAAATCCAGGATCTGCTGGTCTGATAAGCTCTCATCAAGCGGGACACTGATCCAATATCTTTTGTTCATATGAAAGCCTGGGTAAATTCCCTTTTGTGAAAGCAAGTCTGCTACGTGATCATGTTTAAGGTTGACTGCTTCCACTAGTCCTTCTCTCCCCTTATCTAGCCTATCCCAAGGTATTTTCATTAAAACTGCATACCACTTTTGATTAGATTCATGACGGAGAACAGCCGTATCAGGAGATTTTTCCCATAGATATTCTAATTGGTTACCATATTTTTCTTGGACTATTACCATGACTCTCTTAGTCTGAGGACAAATAAAATCTTGGACATCAAAACATGACTTACGAATCTTGTACAAAACTTCTAGACAAGCTTCCCTTACTCCTCCAACAAAAGAGCCTCTCATACTTTCCATGTGGACTTGAGGATATAAATCATCCGTTTCCTGATCATAAACTTGAAAGGTTATTTCTTTATCCACTATGGAAACAATCATTCGAAAGTCATCTTCTAGTATTAGACTGCTATATTTGAATATTCCATCCTCCTCAATGAAACCAAAAGAAATAGCCTTCTTTTTATTAAATTCATAAGCTTTAAAGATATCAAACATAAGTGAAAACTGCTAGTTTAAGTTAGCAGTTCCTTTCTATATTATTAAAAAACGACCTTTGTTCCATGAAGTTGATTGACACCTAGTCGGTCAACAAATTCTTGGCGATTATCCATATCAATCCCGCCACCAGGTAGAATTTCAATTTTACCCGTAGCATAGTCTAACAGTCTCTGATAACGACTAAAACGTTTCTCTAAAGAATCACCAGATACACCAGCACGAGTGAGAATACGTTTCACACCAGCTTGACTTAACCAGTCAATGGCCTCTAACTGATCTTGGTCGCTCAATTCATCAAAAGCCATATGGAAGACAATCTCCATTCCTTTTGATGCAGCAATTAGCTTTTCAAGATTATACTTATCTAACTTGTTTTCAGCTGTCAATGCTCCAAATACGACTCCTTGACTTCCTGCTTGAGCTGTTAAACGAATATCATCAAGCATGATAGCTACTTCTTGATTGGTGTAGACAAAGTCACCACCTCGTGGACGAATCATGGTCATAATGGTAGTTTCGTAGGGAGTTGCAAGCTCAACAGCAGCCTTGGTCACTCCAAAACTTGGCGTTGTTCCGCCAACTGCTAGATTGTCACAAAGTTCAATACGGCGAGCTCCAGCTTCCATAGCTTTTTCAATTAAAGTAATATTTTCAGCACAAAATTCGTAAATCATCTGATTCTCCTTGAAGATTTCTTTGAATTTATTATATCATATTAATCTGAATAACCACTGCTTTTTATCAAGGGAAATGATTACTTTTTATATTATTCTTTATCTGGAATTACCTTAAAAAGGTAATAGGTTATAAATATTGTTAAGCAGCCTAAAGCAATTTTTACTGGTAAAAGCGGAACGAAATAAATCGAGATTCCCATCAAAATATAAATCGATACGATAATCTTCTTCTTCCGTTCACGTGCAATGGACTTGGTTTCTCTAAAATCCGCAACATAAGTTTGATAGAGCTTGGTATGATAGAGCCAGTCTTCAAATCGCTTAGAAGATTTTGAAAAACAAGCAATCGACAATAAGAGAAAAGGAGTTGTCGGTAATAAGGGCAAGGCTACACCAACTATGGCCAAGGCTAAAGAGATAAATCCAATACTGAGATAAATAATACGCATATCTTTTCCTTTTTAAAAATTTATTATTCTAGTTTCCCATAAAGAGATGAGATCTGTCAAGTTTTAACTTAAAAGGACTGAAATGATGATTTCAGTCCTTATTATTTTTATTTGATTTTTTCTTCTTCGTAATCCCCATTGCTACAAACTACTTGTTTGCCACCACCACGGATTTTTTTCTCCATGAGGAAACTACCGCATTTAGGACAATCACGCCCAACAGGCTTATCCCAAGAAGTAAATTCACATTCTGGATATCGATTACATCCATAGAATAGACGATTACGTTTGGTTTTACGTTCGATGATTTGACCTTGATGACAGTTAGGACAAGTTACCCCAATTTCTTTTACAATAGCCTGTGTATGACGACAATCTGGGAAGTTACTACATGCGTAGAATTTACCGAAACGTCCAAGCTTAATCACCATTGGACTTCCACAAACTTCACAATTAAATCCAGCAGGTTCATCCTTAATCTGAATTTTTTCCATTTCTTCCTCGGCTTTTGCGACTTCTTTTGAGAAAGGTTTGTAAAATTCATCGATTACTTTCTGCCATTCTTCTTTACCAACTTCGACATCGTCTAGTTTTCTTTCCATATCAGCGGTAAAAGTTACATTGACAATATCAGGGAAGTACTCGACAATCAATTTGTTAACTACTTCTCCCAATTCAGTAGGTTCGAAACGTTTTGAAGCCAATCTCACATAATAACGCTTTTGGATTGTTTCGATAGTTGGTGCATAAGTTGATGGACGTCCAACTCCGTTTTCTTCCAAGGTCTTAATCAAAGTAGCCTCGGAATAACGTGCCGGAGGTTGGGTAAAGTGTTGTTCAGGTTTGCTATTTACCTGTTTAACAAGATCTCCCACTTTCATATCTGGCAACATCTTATTTTTATCAGAATCGTTGTAGATCGCCAAATAACCATCAAACTTAACCTGACTACCATTTGCTGCAAATTGAACGCCATTTTGAGAGAGCTTAACGGCCATTGTATCAAAGATAGCACCCTTCATCTGACTAGCTACAAAACGATTCCAGATAAGCGTATAAAGTTTAAGCTGGTCCTTGTCCAAATACTTAGCAATTTTTTCAGGTGTATTAAAGACACTTGACGGACGGATTGCTTCATGGGCATCTTGTGCACCAGAAGCATTTTTTACCTTGCTTCCGTGCTTAGAATACTTACTACCAAAACGTTCATTGATGTAGCTTGCTGCTTCATTTTGGGCAACTGGACTAATACGAGTAGAGTCCGTACGCATGTAGGTAATCAAACCTTGAACACCTGTTCCGATATTAATTCCCTCATAGAGCTGTTGAGCAACCATCATAGTCTTACGAGTACGGAAGTTAATCTTATTTGCCGCATCCATCTGCATGGTTGATGTTGTATAAGGTAGCGGAGCGTTACGCTTACGTTCTTTTTTATCTACTTGTTCCACTGTGAAATCTTTGCTAGTAAGGTGAGATAAAACTTCCTTTACCTTTTCATTAGTAGCAAGTTTCATCTTCTTACCATTCATGCCATAGAAAGAAGCTTGGAACTGCTTGGTTCCCTTTTTGAAGACTCCATCAATCGTCCAATATTCTTCGGGTTGGAAGGCATTAATCTCATTTTCACGGTCAATGATTAACTTGAGTGCAACTGACTGAACGCGCCCAGCTGACAAGCCCTTCTTAACCTTCTTCCAAAGAATGGGTGAAATAGAATAACCTACTAAGCGGTCCAATACACGACGGGCTTGTTGGGCATCCACCAAATCCATATCGATTTTACGAGGTTCTTTAAAAGCATTTTTTACCGCATCTTTTGTAATCTCGTTGAAAACAACACGATTAGCATCATTTTCATCCAATTCGAGAATATGAGCCAAATGCCAAGAAATTGCTTCTCCTTCACGGTCCGGGTCACTCGCTAGAAAGACTTTATCTGACTTTTTAGCTTCTTTTTTCAAGTCATTGATGAGAGGACCTTTACCACGAATATTGATATATTGGGGTTCATAATTATTTTCCACGTCGACTGACATACTTGACTTTTTCAAATCACGAATATGTCCAACGCTGGCTAAAACCTTATAATTTCTGCCAAGATATTTTTCAATCGTTTTCGCCTTAGCAGGAGACTCCACGATTACTAGATTCTTTTTAATTGTTGATTTTTTCTTTTTTGTTGCCGTAGCCACAGTATCACACCTTCTCAAAGTAATAAACTTTATAAAGTGTAAACCATTTTTGAGGGACTGTCAAGACTTAACTCCCATAATATAGAAGAAAAGTTTGATAAATGAAATCTTATTTGATTTTAAAATTCAAATTCTGCTAAGACGTCTTGTCCACTCGTAATGAGTTTTGCCCCTTCTTGGATTAAATGATGACAACCGTCTGAACGACCGTCTAAAATACTACCGGGTATAGCAAAGACATCTCTACCTTCTTCCATTGCACGTTCACAAGTAATCAAACTTCCTGACCTCATCTTTGCTTCTGCAACAATTACTCCTCTGCATAAGCCAGCTATAATACGATTTCTTGCTGGGAAATGATATTTTAAAGGTTCTTCACCAGGCCCGTATTCGCTTAGGAGCAAATGGTGTTCTCCAATATAATTTTGCAAACGTTTATTTGATTTTGGATAAGAAACATCCAGTCCTGTACCAATAACTGCAATGGTTTTGCCTCCATTTTGTAAAATAGACATATGAGCTGCTGTATCTATTCCTCTGGCTAGACCACTAACGATAACCAATTCATTTTCTAGTCCTTGAATAACTTTTCCTACAGATTTTGTTCCAAGTTGACTACAAGAGCGACTACCTACAACTGCTACTTTCGGTAGCTTTAATAGATTTAAGTCCCCCTTATAAAAGAGCAAGACCGGGGCATCATATATCTCACAAAGATAAAAAGGATAGACGTCATCTAAAATGGAGAATGATGGAAATTTTTCAAAATCCTTTTTTAATTTTTCCATGCTTTCAAAGGTCAATTTATGATAACGCTCCATAAAAACCACTGGATTTCGACACTCTGATACTTCTGCTATAGTTTCTAAGGTTAATTCTTGATCGTAAATTTCTCCATATTGAAGTACCTTTAATACCTGCTGGTTGCTTAAACCAGCTTTCTTCAATTTATAGATTTCGAAATTATCAATTTTAATCTTCATATATATCTCCTTGCTTATTCTACTTATCTATACATTCGCAAAAAAAGAAAAAAACTTCCTCAACAAACCATTTTTGTTAAGGAAGTTAATAATGATTTTGATTTATTAATAATCTGGACGAAGAACCCCAGTTACAGTTGCTTTAGTCGCTTCATAGTCACCATCGATAACAACTTTGATAATCCGCTTAGCGTCTTCTTCAGGAGCAGGCACTAATGGCAATCGAGTTGGACCAGCTGCAAAGCCCATGTAATTGAGAACAGCCTTAACAGGTGCTGGACTTGGATATGAGAAGAGGGCATTAACTTTGGGGATAAATTGTCTTTGAATAGCAGCTGCTTTTTTTATGTCACTTTCAGCTATAGCTATAAACATTTCATGCATCTCATCACCATTTGTATGAGATGCAACTGAGATAACCCCGTCAGCGCCAAGGTTCATAGCATGGAAGGCGTCTCCGTCTTCTCCAGTATAGATCAAGAACTCTTCTGGCTTATGCTCTATCAAGTAGGCCATATTCGCAAGACTAGTACATTCTTTAACACCGATAATATTTGGGTGTTCAGCCAAACGGAGCATGGTTTCAGGAGTTAACTCAACAACTACACGACCTGGAATATTATAGAGGATAATTGGTAAATCCGATGCATCTGCAATAGCTTTAAAGTGTTGGTACATCCCTTCTTGTGATGGTTTATTGTAGTAAGGAACAATTGCTAGTCCCGCTGCAAATCCACCAAATTCAGCTACCTCTTTAACGAACTCAATAGAGTCTCGCGTATCATTAGTACCAATACCAGCAATCAAAGGAACCCGTCCTTTGACTACTTTTTGTACTGCTGCAAAAAGTTCCAGCTCCTCATCGTGGGTAAGAGTCGGGCTTTCAGCAGTTGTCCCTGCCAGTAGAATTCCATCCGTATGATGGGACAATAAATGTTCAATTAGCTCCGGAATAGCTTCAAAATTGATTGAACCATCAGCATGAAAGGGCGTTATAAAGGCTGTGATGATTTTACATTCTTTTAAATCTTGATAAGACATAGGAAACACCTTTCTCTATATAAGAAAGAGGCTGGGGCATATTTGCCTTTGCCTCCTGTTCTGTTCGTAAAATAAGTAAACTCGCCTGATATCGAAGAAGAAATCAAACTCTTCAAGTTACTGTTTTCTGTTTCATAACGCAGTGGTTGATTGGAACTACTCATGTTTGCAACATTCGTACTTACTAATCAACTGTGCGGGGGGAGTATAAAAGTCCGGTGGACTTTTATAGCCTGAGCCTTAAATTATAAAAGCGAAGAAGAAATCAAACTCTTCGAGTTACTGATTTCTGTTTTGCTCCCTATTTCAATTCAAATTTTAATTCTGTAGTTGGACGAACCAAGCCACGTTCATGTAAAGTCTCAGCTATCTGAACTGAGTTCCAAGCTGCACCCTTGAGAAGGTTATCAGATACTACCCACATATGAATACCTTTTTCAGCATCCAAGTCTTTGCGGATACGACCAACAAAGGTGTCACGAGAACCAACAGCATTAATAGCTTGAGGATAAATTTGATTTGCAACATCATCCTCTAAAACGGCACCTGGGAAGCTTGCGATAGCAGCTTTTACTTCATCGATAGGAGCAACTTCTTTTGTTTCAATGTAAACAGACTCTGAGTGAGCTGATAAAACTGGAATACGCACACAAGTTGCTGAAACGGCAATGCTATCGTCTTCCATAATCTTCTTAGTTTCCTTGGTCATCTTCATCTCTTCGTATGTGTAATCATTTTCTGTGAAGAGATCAATTTGAGGAAGGGCATTAAAAGCAATTGGATAGTGTTTCTTATCGCCACCAGAAGGCAGAATATCAGCTTTCAAATCACGTGGATTTACGCCGTCGTTCAAGACTTCACGAAGTTCGCGTTGGGTTTCAAGAATGGCTCCCATACCTGCACCGGAAACTGCTTGATAAGTTGAAACGATAATACGGTCTAAGCCCCATTTTTGACGAACTGGTTCAAGAGCTACCATCATTTGGATAGTTGAACAGTTAGGACATGCAATGATCCCGTTATGAGCATCAAGAGCATGGGCGTTTACTTCAGGTACAACCAATGGCACGTCTGGATTTTGACGGAAATAAGAAGTGTTATCTACTACTACTGCCCCTGCTTTAACAGCATAAGGTGCGTATTTTGCAGAAGTAGAACCACCAGCTGAGAAGAGAGCAATATCAACTCCATCAAAGGCTGTTTCAGTTGTTTCTTCAATCGTAACATCTTGATTGTTAAACTTCAAAACTTTTCCTGCTGAACGAGCAGACGCAAGAAAACGAATCTTATCAATTGGAAGTGAAGATTCTTCCAACATTTTAATCATTTGAGCACCGACGGCACCTGTTGCACCAACTACAGCAACTGTATATCCCATAATGAACCTCTTTCGGAATTTTCTAAAAATTTCTATAATATGAACATTA
The DNA here is from genome assembly GCF_027497975.1 of Streptococcus sp. SM5. Classification (NCBI taxonomy): domain Bacteria; kingdom Bacillati; phylum Bacillota; class Bacilli; order Lactobacillales; family Streptococcaceae; genus Streptococcus; species Streptococcus sp. SM5. The sequence goes on from NZ_JAJNSC010000011.1 coordinate 81,852, forward strand.
TACTACTTTTTAAGAAAAATGAAAAGTATTTTTTGGACACATTTCTGAAAACTAAAAGAAAAGGTCTGCATTATTCTGCAGACCTCTTTCTATAGAGAAAATTGTTTATATGGTTTATTGAATGCATCTAAAACATCAGATGATGTTTCTGCATATGATTTAGTTTCTGATAAAATTCCTTTAACAATGATTCTTTCAGCGGCATCATAATCCACACAAGTTACTAAAGTAATCTCATCGATACCCTCACGATCCTGAATTTCATCAACACGATCAGGTGTCACACGTTTAACTTCAGTAATTTCATATGAGTACACTTTATCTTTATCAGTTAGATAAATTTTCATTCCCTTTTCAGCACGATCTAAAGGAGAAAAAAGCATATTCTCTGCATTTTTAGTTGAAAAAACGTGGTGACTGGCTAGTGAATAGTTACCTTGTCCCATTACTTGGTCAGGCTTCATAGTACCAGCTCCATAATAGAGATTAATGTTATTTAAACCTTTAAAAATTGGTAGATTAAGCTCTAGCTCAGGAATTGCAATTCCCCCAATAACTGGAAGTTGCTGTGCCTCCCATTGAGCAGCTAACACAGCTTCTGATGAGATAGCTTTTACTGAATTAAAATCGAAATTCCCATCTGCTCCCTCATTTTCTTCAAGTTTCTCTTTCGAAACTTGGCTAACTTGATATTTATTTGTATTCCATATCATAAAGATATTTCTAATTTGTGAGTTAAAAATCAAAGCCAAGGAAATGAGAATGAGGAACGAAGCTAAAATATTGATGAATAAATTTTTACGATTCTTTTTGTTTCTTTTAATTCTTTTACGAGACATTATTCTTCACTTTCTGTTTCGTTTTCTGCCCCAACTTCTTCCTTCTCCGCTGCAGCAACACTTGTAAAGGTCACAATCTTAGCATTATCGTCCAGACGCATGACTTTTACACCCATAGTAGAACGTCCAGTTTGAGAGATATTGGCGACATTGGTACGAATCATGACACCTGTGTCAGTAATAATCATTAGGTCCTCATCGCCTTTAACTGTTAGAAGACCTGCTAGTGGACCATTTTTCTCAACGACGTTAGCAGTTTTCATACCTTTACCAGCACGGCCTTTAGTTGGATACTCCGTAGCAACTGTACGTTTACCATAACCTTTTTCGGTAATGATTAGAACCTCATCTTGGTCAGTAATAACTCTAGCACCGACGACTGTGTCACCTTCACGGAGATTTACTCCTTTAACACCTGTGGCACTACGACTCATACTACGAACGGTCGATTGGTTGAAACGAACTGCATATCCCAATTTAGTACCAATAATGATATCTGTATCTTTTTCAGTCAACAGAACATTGATTAACTCATCATCTTCCTTAAGATTCAAAGCCTTAAGACCATTTTGTCGGATATTTGCAAATTCTTTAACACTGGTTCTCTTAACGATACCAGCTCTTGTAGTAAAGAAGAGATATGCATCATCACTACGTTCTGATTCGACATTAATGATAGTTTGGATGCTTTCACCTTCATCCAGTTTCAATAGGTTTACAACAGGCAATCCTTTAGCTGTACGACCGTATTCAGGAATTTCATACCCCTTAAGTCGGTAGACACGACCTTTATTAGTAAAGAAGAGCAGGTGATCATGAGTGCTGGTCGAAACTAACTCCCTGACAAAGTCATCATCCTTGACTCCAGTTCCCTGAACGCCACGTCCACCACGTTTTTGGGCAGTAAATGCGTCTTGATCTAAACGTTTGATATAACCTTTATTTGATAGAGTAATCAAAACATCTGTCTCTTCGATCAAATCTTCATCTTCGAGAGTCAAGACTTCACCCACCATCAACTCTGTACGACGTTTATCAGCAAATTTGCGCTTCACTTCATCAAGTTCTTCTTTGATAATTTGGGCCACACGTTCTGGTTTTGCAAGAATATCTGCTAAGTCGGCAATCAAAGCAATCAACTCATCATATTCTGATTGAATCTTATCACGTTCCAAACCTGTCAAGCGACGTAGACGCATATCAAGAATAGCTTGACTTTGACGCTCAGAAAGCTTGAACTTGCTCATCAATTCTGCTTGCGCTTCTTGGTCAGTTTCACTTGCACGGATGATACGAATGACTTCGTCAATGTGATCCAAAGCAATCAAGAGACCTTCTAAAATGTGGGCGCGTGCCTCAGCTTTTTCTTTATCAAATTGAGTACGGCGAGTCACAACCTCTTTTTGGTGCTCAATATAAGCATCCAACATTTGACGAAGAGATAAAATCTTTGGAACACCATTTTGGATGGCAAGCATATTAAAACCAAAGCTAGTCTGCATCTGAGTCATCTTGAATAGGTTATTCAAAATAACGTTAGCCGATGCGTCACGTCTAACTTCTATAACAAAGCGGACACCCTCACGGTTAGATTCATCACGAACAGCTGTAATGCCATCGATACGTTTTTCCTGAACTAAGCGCACAATATGCTCATGAACTTTAGTCTTATTAACCATATACGGGAATTCCGTAACAACAATACGCTCACGACCAGTTTTTGTTTCCTCAATTTCAGTACGAGAACGAAGAACAATCGAACCTTTACCAGTTTCATAAGCCTTATGGATACCAGACCTACCCATGACTAGGGCTCCCGTTGGGAAGTCTGGCCCAGGTAAAACTTCCATCAAATCTTTGGTGGTAACTTCTGGATTGTCCATAACCAACTTAACAGCATCAATGGTTTCACCCAAGTTATGTGGCGGAATATTTGTTGCCATACCAACAGCAATACCTGTAGCACCATTAACTAAAAGATTTGGAAAGCGTGCTGGCAGCACCATCGGTTCACGTTCATTGGCATCATAGTTATCAACAAAATCAACAGTATTTTTATTGATATCTCGAAGCATTTCAAGTGCAATTTTGCTCATACGAGCTTCAGTATAACGTTGGGCAGCGGCACCATCACCATCCATAGAACCAAAGTTTCCATGTCCATCAACAAGCATATAGCGATAGCTCCACCATTGAGCCATACGAACCATCGCTTCGTAAATTGAAGAATCGCCATGCGGATGGTATTTACCCATGACATCCCCGGTAATACGAGCAGATTTCTTATGAGGTTTGTCAGGCGTAACTCCCAATTCATTCATACCATATAAAATACGGCGATGAACAGGCTTTAACCCATCTCGGACATCAGGAAGAGCCCGCGATACGATAACACTCATAGCATAATCGATAAAGCTGGTCTTCATCTCCTTGGTCAGATTGACATTCACTAAATTTTTATCTTGCATTAACAAATGCCTCGTTTCACTATTAGTAATTACATATATTATACCATAGTTTAGACTATTTTACAGTCTGGCAACACGTGTAAAACGTTTACATGTTTATCTAGAAGGTATATCCGTGACAAAGCTTAACAAAAGTGATAGAATGAAATCAAATGGGGTACCCCTAAATAAAAAAAAGGAGATGTTTAGACAAATGACAGCAACTAAACAACACAAAAAAGTTATCCTAGTCGGTGACGGTGCCGTAGGTTCATCTTATGCTTTTGCCCTCGTAACACAAGGGATTGCACAAGAACTTGGTATCATTGAAATTCCTCAATTGTTTGAAAAAGCAGTTGGTGATGCTGAAGACCTTAGCCACGCCCTAGCTTTTACTTCACCTAAAAAAATCTATGCAGCTAAGTACGAAGACTGTGCAGATGCGGACCTTGTAGTTATCACTGCTGGTGCTCCACAAAAACCAGGTGAAACTCGTCTTGATCTTGTTGGTAAAAACCTTGCTATCAACAAATCAATTGTTGAACAAGTTGTTGCATCTGGATTTGACGGTATCTTCCTTGTTGCGGCTAACCCAGTTGACGTCTTGACTTACTCAACATGGAAATTCTCAGGTTTCCCTAAAGAACGTGTTATCGGTTCAGGTACTTCACTTGACTCAGCTCGTTTCCGTCAAGCTCTTGCTGAAACAATCGGTGTTGATGCACGTTCAGTTCACGCTTACATCATGGGTGAACACGGTGATTCAGAGTTTGCCGTTTGGTCACACGCGAACGTTGCCGGTGTAAAATTGGAACAATGGTTGCAAGCTAACCGTGACTTGAATGAAGCTGACCTTGTTGAACTCTTCATCTCAGTTCGTGATGCAGCTTACTCAATCATCAACAAAAAAGGTGCTACATACTACGGTATCGCAGTTGCCCTTGCTCGTATCACAAAAGCAATCCTTGACGATGAAAATGCAGTTCTACCACTTTCAGTATTCCAAGAAGGTCAATACGGTGTTGAAAACGTCTTTATCGGTCAACCTGCTATCGTTGGTGCACACGGTATCGTTCGTCCAGTTAACATCCCATTGAACGATGCTGAAACACAAAAAATGCAAGCCTCTGCTAAAGAATTGCAAGAAATTATTAACGAAGCATGGAAAAACCCAGAATTCCAAGCAGCTTCTAAAAACTAATTAAGTCATTAAAAAACTGTCTAGACAAATAGTCTAGGCAGTTTTTGTTTTGCTATTTTATTCCATTTCAGAAAATGCTTTTTCTGCATCAGCATTACTAATGGCTCCAAGCTGGATTTTCCCAATTTTTCCTTGAGAATCAATTAAGAATTCTGTAGGAATACTTCTAATTTGATAGGCTTGGAAAGTTGCTCCTTGCGTATCATACAAGACTGGTATGTCCTTATATCCTTGTTCTTGATACCATTTCGGAAATTGCTCAATAGATTTTTCGCCTTGTAAACCTGGTGCTATTACAGTTAGAATCTCAAAATCACGATCTTCTTTAGCAGCAAGTTCCATTAATTCTGGCATACTTTTACGGCACGGACCACACCAGGATGCCCAGAATTTAAGATATACTTTTTTACCTCTGTAGTCAGACAATTTAACTTCTTTACCATCCATGGATTGCAATGTGAAGTCTGGTGCTTCTTGACCAACAGCCACTTGCTGTATAGTTGTTTGTGTCTTACTCTTTTGCTGCTCACTTTGAGTCTGGTTCTGAGACTCTTTATTTTCTTTCGATTGCTCATTTCCACAAGCTATCAAAAGAAAGATAGACAAGAAACTGATTACTATATATGCTATTTTTTTCATATTAAACTCCTTTAACCAAATATACCAGATAAACTATTTAACTGTCCTAACATCAATAGAATCCCCATTAGTATGATGAGAAAACCTCCAATTTTCTTAAGTAAGATTAAGCGAGGTTTGATTTTACTGAAATAGGGCATTACGAAACCAGAAGCCAAGGCTAATATTAAAAATGGTAATGACATTCCTAGAGTATAAACTAATGTCAAAATAGCTCCTTGAAGAGCTCCATTTCCTCCTGATGCCGCAAGAGCAAGAACTGAACTTAAAACTGGTCCAATACAAGGAGTCCAACCAAAGCTAAAAGTGATTCCTAATAGAAAGGCTGACAAGTATCGATTAGATTGACTACTCTTCATATTTAAGCTTTTTTGCACTTCAAGTTTATTAAAATGAATAATCTCCATCTGATGCAACCCTAAGATGATAATGATAGCTCCCATAGCATAACGGAACCAATCAGTATAGAGTAAATTACCTAAGAAACCAGCTCCAAATCCTAAAATAAAGAATATCACTGAGATACCAGCAATAAAGGATAGTGTACTAATTAGACCAGACCAAGCAACATCTCTTCCAAAAAAGCGAAATGTTCTTGATTGGCTATCATTATCTAATAGTATACCTGTATAGACTGGTAATAAAGGGAATATACACGGCGAGAAGAACGATAACACACCTGCTAAAAAGACAGATACAAAAAATAAAATACTTTCCAATTGAATACCTTCTTTCTTATGAATCATCTTATATTCTACTACAAATAATATAATAATTCTTGATTTTGCTACGCTACTTTTTTAGAAAAAAATAAAAAGGAGACATGCTCCTTTTTCATGTATTAGTAAGTACCTTCTTCACCTTGACTAGTTAAGATAACCGGACCATCTTTTGTAATAACGAATTGGTGCTCATACTGGCATGATAGACCACCGTCAATCGTTTTATGAGCCCAACCTGTTTTCATATCTGTATCGATTTCCCAATCACCTGTATTGATCATAGGCTCAATTGTTAAAACCATTCCCTCTCGAAGTCTAAGACCACGTCCAGCGACGCCATAGTTTGGTACCATTGGTTCTTCGTGCATTGTTGGACCAACACCATGCCCAACGAGGTCACGAACAACTCCGTAACCACGACTTTCAGCGTATTCTTGAATCGCCGCTCCGATATCACCAATACGATTGCCTACAACTGCTTTTTCAATACCTTTGTACATAGCTTCTTTGGTAACATCCATAAGATTTTTAACCTTTTCAGAAGGTGTACCTACAGCATAGGCCCAACAAGAATCAGCCAAGCCACCAGTAAATTTTTGAGTATATTTTTTTACTTGCTGGACATTATTAAAGTTTAACTTAGAGACATCAAGGTCACTCTTAGAAATTGGTCCTCCCAAGACCATATCAACCTTAAGCAAATCACCTTCTTTAAGGATGTAATGTCTAGGAAAAGCATGTGCAACCTCATCATTAAGAGAACAACAGGTAGCATATGGATAATCCATAATAGCACCATCTACACCGATTTGTAATGGCAGGAAGTTCTCCTCTTTACAACGACGACGAACATACTCCTCAACTTCCCACATATCGACGCCAGGCTTGATTAAATCACGCAAGCCGATATGAATACTGGCAAGAAAATCACCAGCCTTATCCATTGCTTCGATTTCTCTTGCTGATTTTAAAGTAATCATGTTTTCTCCTACATTCTAGTTAATTTTTACTGTTACATTAGCTTTTGCTACTATTTGTTGATTCAAATAAAGGTCATAATCAATAATGGCAGAACGTCTAGTGTGATGGATGATTCTGGCCTGAATACGTAAAACATCATCAATCTGAACAGCATGCAAGAAATAGATAAGCATTTGTTCAATGATCAGATTTCTTCCACTATTGACTACCAAGTTTTGAGTCATCAAAGTCAAAATTTCTGACAGCACTCCATTAGCAAGAACACCATTTTTATCCAACATGAATGGTTCTACAGTAATGACCACTTCATCATGATGGTAGGACAACTTTTGACCAATTTGCTCTGAAAATGTTGGCAGGGCTGAAATTTGAGAACGACTCATCTTATCCATAACATCTCTTCGAGTAACAACACCAAGTAGAGTATGATTACTACGAACTACAGGAACCATTTCAAAATCTTCTGCAATCATGCGTTGACTAATGTTTGCAATATTAGTAGAAAGACCTGTCATATAAACGGTTCGAGTCATGGTCTTGTCAAGAGTTGTTCCAGGCGACTGATCTGCTGCATCACGCATAGTCATAACACCAACCACTACTTGATCTTTATTCACGACTGGGAAGCGGCTACTTCTATTCTTACGAACAAGATCTAAATAATCTTTAACGGTATCAGTCTCATGCAGATAACCATACTCATGAGAAGTTCGGTAAATTTTTTCGACTGTTAAAATATCTGTTTTTATCTGAACATTAGACAAAGCGCGGTTAATCATCGTCGCTATAGTAAAGGTATCATGCTTACTACGCAAAACTGGTATATTCTTTTTATTGGCTAACTTGAGTACATTTTCATCAATCTCAAATCCACCAGTAACTAAAACGGCATTCTCATTTTCGAGTGCTAACTTTTGAATTTGAGTTCGGTCACCGACAATCAAAAGACCTCCATCATGAAGATAGGAAAGAATGTTATCTTCTGTCATAGCACCAATAGAAAATTTACTAAATTCTCTATCCAGTCCGGCCTTACCTGCCATAACATCAGAACCCGTTACCTCAGCAATTTCAGCATAAGTTAATCGTTCAATTGAAACTTTTTGAGATTTAATACGTATCGTTCCACTACGTGGACGTGTCTCTACCAATCCTCTATTTTCAGCTTCTTTAATCGCACGATAAGCCGTTCCATCACTTACCCCTAAGTGATTAGATATACTACGAACACTTACACGTTTTCCGACCGGTAATTCTTCTAGATAAGATAAAATTTCCTGATGTTTACTCACTTAGTTCTCCTTTTGCATAACGAAATTCAAGATAATCTCTCATCTTACGGCTATATCGATCACTTCCTTTAAAACGTCGGTAGAGTTTAAAACCAGATTTTTGAGCGACTTTCTGACTAGCACTATTTTCTAAATGCGTTATAATAGATAGTTGTTTTAAACCAAGCTCTTCTATTGATAAATCACGTATATTCGTTACCACTTCAGTCATATAACCTTGTGACCAGTACTCTTTTTTTAAAAAATATCCTAGTTCAGCTTCTCTTTTTATCTCATCAATTTTTTCAAACTTGATAGAACCGATCATTTTTTCTTGCTTTTTATCACAAATCGCCCAAATACCTAGAGGAGATTTCATAAAATAATTAGCAAGAGCATATTGACTTTCTTCAATACTAGCTTGGGCTGGAAAAATAAAATGAAGATTCTCAGAATCTGATGCTATGTTGTGAAAATCATAAACATCGGTAAAAAAGAAGGGACGGAGAATTAATCGTTCCGTCTCATAAAAAGAAAACATAGCTAGTTTTGTCCAGATATTCATTTTAATTCTCTAATATTAGTCCTCGATTAGTTCAATATCTGCTCCAAGATTACGTAATTTATCAATAATATTTGAGTAGCCTCTTAAAATAAACTCAACATTTGTAATTTCTGTTCTACCCTCTGCCATTAGTCCAGCAATCACTAAAGCAGCTCCAGCACGTAAGTCTGTAGCTTTTACGCTCGCTCCATGCAATTGATTGCCACCCTTGTAAAGGATATGATCATTTGTTGTTGAGATATCAGCATTCATCTTAGCCAACTCAAAAACATGGTTTACACGTTTTTCATAAATTGTATCAATTAGCTTACCACGACCTTCGGCTTTCAACAACAAAGGTGTGATAGGTTGTTGAAGATCAGTAGCAAATCCTGGATATGGGGCTGTTTTAATATTTACCGCCTTCAAGTTCTTTTGTTCTTCAACAAAAATACTATCTTCAGAAACGGTCATTCGTACTCCCATCTCTTCTAATTTGGCGATAAAACCTTCCAAGTGCTCATAAAGAACATTATTGATTTGAATTCCTTGACCCACCGCAGCAGCTAATGAGATATACGTTCCTGCTTCAATGCGGTCTGGAATCACCTGATGGCGTGTCCCATGAAGACGGTCAACACCCTCAATAGTGATCATATCAGTTCCTGCACCACGAATATGAGCTCCCATATTATTAAGCAAGGTAGCTACATCGATAATCTCAGGTTCACGTGCGGCATTTTCAATAACTGTTCGACCTTTAGCTTTAACTGCAGCCAACATGGTATTGATGGTAGCTCCAACACTTACAGTATCCATATAAATATGAGCTCCATGGAGACGCTGACCTTGAGTTGAGAGATTCATATTATCTCCCTCATAGGTCGTTTTCGCTCCCATAGCCTCAAACGCTTTTAAATGCAAGTCAATCGGACGTGGTCCAAGATCACAACCTCCAGGTAAACCAACAGTTGCTTCTCCGAATCGTCCTAAAAGACTACCATAGAAATAATATGATGCTCGAAGACTATTAATCTTTCCATATGGCATTGGTTTATTTTGAACCCCACGCGGATCAATTTCTACTACATCTTCATAACGCTTTACACTAGCACCCATGATTTCCATAATCTCGATAAGACTAGCCACATCAGAGATATCAGGAACACAATCCAAGATTACAACATCATCAGCTAAGATAATAGCTGGAATTAGGGCTACTACACTATTTTTAGCACCACTAATAGTTATTTCACCTTTTAATGGACGTCCTCCATTAATGATAATTTTTTTCATTATATACTCTTTCACAAATTATTAACAAGGTCTCACCCTACATTATACCATAAATCTGATATTTTAGCCATTACTATAGAAGAATTAAGATACTTAAAAATAAATAATAACCTTGGATTTTTATAATGTTGAGACAAAAAGTATTTTTTTAATAATACATAAAAAAGCTTCCCGAAAATATCGGAAAGCTTTATTTAATGGTACTTCTAGTTTCCTCGCCTTTTCATTACAAGGCTCGGGATAAAAAGGTTCACTGGACCTTTTTATTTAGCGATTGGGTAAACAGAAACTTGTTTCTTATCGCGACCTTTACGTTCGAAACGTACTACGCCTTCAACTTTAGCGAACAAAGTATCGTCTCCACCACGTCCAACGTTTACACCTGGATAGATGTGTGTACCACGTTGACGGTAAAGGATTGATCCACCTGTTACAGTTTGTCCATCAGCTGCTTTAGCGCCAAGACGTTTAGCTTGTGAATCACGTCCGTTTGATGTAGAACCTCCACCTTTTTTGTGGGCGAAAAGTTGCAAGTTGTTAAGAGTCATTTTTAACATAATGTTTTCCTCCGTGTTAGTTTTCTGTGATAACTCTGGTTTGGACGAACTCAGAAGAGTTCTCCGATAAGTTTGCCATACCTAAGAAAAATGATTCAAAGAATAACTGAGTCATTTCTCTCTGGTGTGAAGGAAGATCTTTTGGAATTTCAACCATCAGATAGCCACCTTCATCTTCGTTTAATTCTAAGATTGGTTCATAGCCTGCAAATTTTTCAATTGAATTGATAAAGTTAATGGCAAGCGTAGAAACCGATGCACACACGACATCTAAGCCGTATTCGCCACTCTCGGCGTGTCCAGTAATCTCCGCACTCCTCAGCTCGCCATCTTCGGCTCTCTCAAAGACTGCTTGTATCATGCGTTCTCCTTAAAATTAAGCGTTGATTGCGTTGATGACAACTTTAGTATATGGTTGACGGTGACCTTGTTTGCGGTGGCTACCTTTTTTAGGTTTGTACTTGTAAGTAACAACTTTCTTTTGTTTTCCTTGTTTTTCAACAGTTCCAACTACAGTAGCTCCAGCAACAAGTGGAGTTCCGACAACAGTGTTTTCACCACCAACAAGAACAACTTCGTTAAAAGTAACTTCTTGACCAGCTTCAACGTTCAATTTTTCAACGTAAACTGCTTGACCAACTTCAACTTTAACTTGTTTTCCGCCAGTTTTGATAATTGCGTATGTGCTCATTATGCACCTCCTATGATTTTTTGGGGTTCCCCCGTAATTTTTGTGAAGACTCGCCTAGCATCGTGGGACGAACCACTTAAACTTGAAGATTCAAGTTACGATGTTCGTGCGGTTGCACAGGAATGTGCATAGTCAACTCTACAAGTATAGCATGATTCTATATTTTTGACAAGTATTTGTCATTAAAATTCAAGCTATTTCTTTATTTTTTTCCTGAAATTTAGCAAAAAGCATACTAGCATAAAAAATACACATCATTATCGGAATTCCTAAAATCGTCTTTTCTTCATAAAAGATGGTTAAATAGGCTGACACGACTGCACCAAGGACAAAACTAGCCAGGAGAGTAACAAATATGATTCCTTCCCGTAAATAAGGAGTATGTTTGGTACGTATATAATCGCCAAAGGCAAGCATAGTTCGTTTTATATTTCCTGTCATAAAAGCATTGTTATAAGCAATTCCTGAAACTTCTCCAAAAGCTGTTGTTACAAGCCCCATACAAAAGGCTAATGGTGGAACAATAAAGTGATTGTCAACCGTTAAAGGAACAAATCCGATAATTAAAGACAAAAGCGCCAAAGGAACAAGGGATAAGATTGGTTTTTTTACAATTTTCAGTTTTTCCTTGTAAATAGTTAGTAGAAATACTCCCAACATAAAGGACAAAAGTGTTAAAACTTTTTCTTCTACGTCTGCTACATTCTCTTGCACTAATCCTACAGATAAAAAGACAACATTACCTGTCTGTCCCGCAACTAACGTATTTCCTCTTTCGATAAAGGTATAGGCATCAACATAGCCTGCACAGAAAGTCAAAAAAAGCGCCAATCGTTTTGAATGACGAGAAATTTTTCTCATAGGTAATAATCTCATACTAAACTCCTTTTTTGTTATAAAAGACTATTGTATCATTTTTTAATAAAATTTCGAAGCATCAAAATTAAGAATTATCTTGCTTTGGCTACTTCTTCTTTTCTATGATATAATGAATACAATCAAATCAAGGAATAAGGAGAGTCTATGCTAAAACTTGGGATTATCGGAACTGGTACTATAAGTCATCATTTTATAGAGGTTGCTCATACTAGTGGAGAGTATCAGTTAGTCGCAGTCTACTCTAGAAAACTAGAAACTGCTGAAAATTTTGCTAGTATCTACAACAATGTTGACTTATTTGATCAGATGGATGCTTTTTTAGCAAGCTCCTTTGATGTCATCTATATTGCAAGTCCAAATTCTTTGCACTACTCTCAAGCTAAGGCTGCTTTACTTTCTGGTAAACACGTCATCCTTGAAAAACCAGCCGTTACTCAACCGCATGAATGGCAGGATTTGGTTCAAACTGCTAAGGAGCATCAATGTTTTATCTTCGAAGCGGCACGTAACTACCACGAAGATGCTTTCGCTACAATTAAGAACTTTCTTGCAAACAAGCAAATTCTTGGTGCAGATTTTAACTATGCCAAATACTCTTCTAAAATGCCTAACCTCCTTACTGGCGATACTCCTAATGTTTTCTCAGATCGTTTTGCTGGCGGTGCACTTATGGATTTAGGAATTTATCCTCTCTACGCATCGATTCGCTTATTTGGAAAACCACATGATGCCAACTATGTAGCCCAACAACTTGAAAACTCTATTGATCTAAATGGAGACGGCATTCTCTTCTATCCTGACTATCAAGTACACATCAAAGCAGGAAAGAATATCACTTCTAATCTTCCTTGCGAGATTTATACAACTGACGGAACATTGGCTCTCAATACAATCGAGCATATTCAATCAGCTATTTTTACAGACCATAAAGGAAATGAACTTCAACTTCCTATCCAACAAGCTCCTCATACGATGACTGAGGAAGTTGCTGCATTTGCAAACATGATTAAGCAACCAGAGCAAACTCTCTACCAATCGTGGATTGAAGATGCAACACATGTCCACGACCTACTTTACGCTATGCGCCAGGATGCTGGCATTAGATTTGAGGCAGAAAAATGAAAACCAAACTACCTACCGAATGGCAAGAATTGATTGATCAACTGGGATTCCAAGAATTTACTCCCATTCAAATTCAACTTTTTGAACCTATAACAGAAGGGGAAAACCTACTTGGAGTCAGTCCTACCGGAACAGGTAAGACCTTAGCCTATCTCCTACCTAGTTTACTTAAACTCCAAAAGAAAAAAGCCCAACAACTATTGATCTTGGCACCTAATACCGAACTTGCTGGACAAATTTTTGATGTAACTAAAACCTGGGGTGAGGCCATTGGCTTAACAGCTCAGCTATTTTTATCAGGTTCGAGCCAAAAACGCCAAATTGAGCGTCTGAAAAAAGGGCCAGAAATTTTAATTGGAACACCTGGTCGTATCTTTGAACTCATCAAATTGAAAAAAATCAAGATGATGAACGTAGAGACTATCATTCTTGATGAATTCGACCAACTCCTTGATGATTCTCAAATTCATTTTGTTGAAAAAATTACCAACTATGCACCTCGTGACCATCAACTTATTTACATGAGTGCCACTACCAAATTTGACCAAGATAAGATTGCACCTAAAACGCATATCATTGATCTATCAGACCAAAAGTTAGACAATATTCAACACTTCTACATGCAAGTGGACCAACGCCATCGAGTAGATATGCTTCGTAAACTCGCCCATGTAGAAGATTTCCGTGGATTGGTCTTCTTTAATAGCTTGTCAGACCTTGGAAGCGCAGAGGAAAAATTACAATATCGTGATGTTTTAGCAGTTTCGCTAGCTAGCGATGTCAACGTTAAATTTAGAAAAGTTATTCTAGAAAAATTCAAAGATAATCAACTGACACTACTTCTTGCCACAGACCTTCTAGCTCGTGGTATCGACATTGATAACTTGGAATGCGTGATTAACTTTGATGTCCCTAGAGACACGGAAACTTACACTCACCGTGCGGGTCGTACAGGACGCATGGGTAAAGAAGGTTATGTCATCACTCTTGTGACACATCCAGAAGAGCTTAAAAAACTTAAGAAATTTGCAAGCGTACGTGAAATAGTCCTAAAAAATCAAGAACTCTATATCAAATAAGGTTGGCAATTGCCAACCTTATTTATGATAAACCTTTTTGACTTTTCTTAAGTGATAGCGGACGGTAGCGATTTTCTTCGAAATTCCATACCTAAACTTTGAGCCTAATGTCTCAAAGTTTCCGAACACCTGAATAACTTTTCTGGTGTTTTTATCACAGCGAAAAGTCAGGTAAATTACTTACTTCGCTCAATAAACATAGAAAAAAGTTCATAATAAATCCAATACAAAGTTTATAGAATAAAAAAGTAAAATTCTAAATATTATTTAAGGTTGGCTCACGCCAAACTTTTTCTTATCCCCAAGTAATTTCTAATCGATAGTTGGCAAAAGCAACTCCTTCTTTGTTTTGTAGTTGATAGGCTAGTTCAATCTTCTCTTCACCAACTTCATAGTGGCTTGTTTGGATGATAAACTCCTGCATGCCTATAGGTGTCGGAATATAGGCTAAACTATCAGAATCCTTCAGAAAACGCATGATGGTCCTAGGATTTGAGAAACGTGACATGACCAGTTCCTCCCCATTAAATTTCAAAACTACTTTTTCTTGGTCTTCATTGTAGAAAAGAAGATAGGAAAAATCTCCCTTTTCACGTAGTTCAACATCATAAAGTTGATCGACTACTTCCAGCTGGTCGTCAAACTGAATTTTATTTCTCATTCGAATCTTCACAACTATTCCTCTTTCTTCTCACTTATCCCTACTATTTTACCAAAAAGGCAAGGAATTTGCTATAATGGTCTTATGAATGAAAAAGTATTTCGTGACCCTGTTCACAACTATATCCACGTTAATAATCAGGTTATTTATGACCTGATTAATACAAAAGAATTTCAACGGCTTCGTCGAATCAAGCAGTTGGGTACATCCAGTTATACCTTTCATGGTGGAGAGCATAGTCGCTTTTCTCACTGTCTAGGAGTCTATGAAATTGCTAGGCAAATTACGGAAATTTTTGAGGAGAAATATCCTGAAGAATGGGACTCTAGTGAATCTCTCTTAACCATGACTGCAGCTCTTCTACATGACCTCGGACATGGTGCCTATTCGCATACTTTTGAAAATCTTTTTGATACCAATCATGAGGCTATCACACAAGATATCATTCAAAGTCCTGACACAGAGATTCACCAGGTCTTGTTACAGGTGGCGCCTGACTTCCCTAAAAAGGTTGCTAGTGTCATTGATCACACCTATCCCAACAAACAAGTCGTTCAACTCATTTCTAGTCAGATTGATGCAGACCGTATGGATTATCTCCTGCGCGACTCCTACTTCACCGGTGCTTTTTATGGCCAGTTTGATCTGACACGTATTCTTCGTGTCATTCGTCCTGTTGAAAATGGCATTGCCTTTCAACGGAATGGGATGCACGCCATCGAGGATTATGTCCTTAGTCGCTATCAAATGTATATGCAGGTTTATTTCCACCCAGCTACACGAGCCATGGAGGTTCTCCTGCAAAATCTTTTGAAACGTGCCAAAGAACTCTATCCTGACAATAAAGATTTCTTTGCTCGTACTTCACCTCATCTACTACCATTTTTTGAGAAAAATGTTAGCTTGTCTGACTATCTTGCGCTAGACGATGGTGTTATGAATACCTACTTCCAGCTCTGGATGACTAGTACTGACAAAATTTTAGCTGATCTTTCGCAACGTTTTATCAACCGTAAGGTCTTCAAATCTATTACTTTTTCACAGGATGACCAAGACCAACTTGAAATCATGCGGAATTTTGTCGAAGAAATTGGTTTTGACCCTAACTATTACACAGCTATCCACAAGAATTTTGACCTTCCTTACGATATTTATCGACCTGAGTCCGAAAATCCAAGAACACAAATTGAGATTGTCCAAAAAAATGGCGAGTTGGCAGAACTTTCTAGCCTATCTCCTATCGTTCAATCTCTTGCAGGAAGCCGTCATGGGGACAACCGTTTCTACTTCCCTAAAGAAATGCTTCAGCAAAACAGTATTTTCACTAGTATCATTCAACAATTTTCACATTTGATTGAGAATGATCATTTTACCCTAGATAAGAAATAATAGAGGAAATTTATGAGTATAAAACTAATCGCCGTTGATATCGATGGTACCCTAGTCAATAGCCAAAAAGAAATTACTCCTGAAGTCTTTGCAGCTATCCAAGATGCTAAAAGAGCTGGAGTCAAGGTTGTCATTGCAACCGGCCGTCCTATTGCAGGTGTTGCCAAACTTCTTGACGACTTGCAATTGCGAGACGAAGGGGACTACGTTGTAACCTTCAACGGTGCCCTTGTTCAGGAAACTGCTACAGGACATGAGATTATTAGCGAATCCTTGATCTACGAAGACTATCTGGATATGGAATTTCTAAGCCGTAAACTTGGAGTCCATATGCATGCTATTACCAAAGATGGTATCTATACAGCCAATCGTAATATCGGAAAATACACTGTACACGAATCAACCCTCGTCAGCATGCCTATCTTTTACCGCACTCCTGAAGAAATGGCTGATAAAGAAATCGTCAAATGTATGTTTATCGACGAACCAGAAATTCTCGATGCAGCTATTGAAAAGATTCCAGCAGAATTTTACGAGCGATACTCTATCAACAAATCTGCTCCATTTTACCTAGAACTCCTTAAAAAGGATGTGGACAAAGGATCTGCTATCACTCACCTAGCTGAGAAACTTGGACTAAGTAAGGATGAAACCATGGCGATCGGTGACGAAGAAAATGACCGCGCCATGCTCGAAGTCGTTGGAAACCCCGTTGTTATGGAAAACGGAAACCCAGAACTCAAAAAAATCGCCAAATACATCACCAAAACAAATGATGAATCAGGCGTTGCCCATGCTATTCGAACTTGGGTCTTGTAACATTATAATTCAGGAAGAATTTAAGAAAATAGTAGGAGTTTAAAAAAATGGAAATTTTAAAAAATGTTTTAACGTTAATCGTTTTAGTTTCAGGATTTGGCATTTGGTATTTTATCAAAAAAAGCCCAAATAAAAAATATAGAAATATTTCAATCGCTGTTCTGATAGGCTCTAGCTTAATCATTGGAACTCTCTTCAAAGAAGATACAACCAAAATAGAAAATACACAACCAATAACAACACAAATTGCTACTACCACTTCATCTGAAAGTACAAAAAACACAAAAGAAGAAAAAACTAGTGAAACAAAAAGTGAAACAAGTACAACCCAAGAAATAAAAAATGATGGTCCTGAATATACAGAAACATCTAATACAGAATTTGCTACTCATTTGACTACTGAAATCAATAATCAGTTAGCAAATACAGGTTATCAAGTTGTTGCTAAACCAGTAGGGAAAAATGTCCTTTACTTGTATCTTCCTCAAGAAGCTAAATATTATTCCAAAGTAGAAATTCAACAAATTGCTGACAAGATATACCAAATTAAAGAAAGCACTTTTAAAACTTGGGCAATAGAAAATGGTTATGATTTGGGTTCTACTTACTCTCCTAAGCTATATGTGAAAGTGGAAGATGATACAACTATTGCGAAAGAAAGTGGTGCCTTGAAAAAATCAATGAAAGTAGTAGTAAATAACTAAATAATAATCCCCACACTCGCCGTCGCTAAATTTTGAGTGTGGGGATTTCCATTATAAGAAATAACTATTCAAAAGGTCGTTTTCTTATACCCATTTTATCAATAACTGAGATGAAAAGAAGATAGCATCATACTGAAAAAATAGAAAATAGTAAATAGTAAATAGTAAATGGGAATATCGTATTTCTTATAAAACTCTGGACGGAAAATATAAAAAGGCTGAGTAAGATGGTTTCCCAACAAAAAGAGTTGCACAAATTGTAGCAACTAAAAGAGAAAATGAGCTACTCCTTCCTTTCTGTATTTCATTAGAAGAGGCAAGTAACTCAGAAGTTAGAGAGAAATTCACAGAATTAGGAGCTAATTTGAGGCAAAAGACCTCAAACAAGCAGTAAAATCAATAGTTTATATGCCCCCTGCAGGAATCGAACCTGCAACTACTCCTTAGGAGGGAGTTGTTATATCCATTGAACTAAGGGAGCTAGAGAAAAACTCTGCCTTACAGCAGAGTTTTTTTATCGAATTAACGACGGATTTCTTTGATACGAGCTGCCTTACCTTGAAGTGCACGCAAGTAGTACAATTTCGCACGACGTACTTTACCGTAACGAACAACTTCGATCTTTTCAACACGTGGAGTGTGGATTGGGAAGATACGCTCAACACCTACACCGTTAGAGATTTTACGAACTGTGTAGTTTTCTGAGATGCCAGCACCTTTACGTGCAATAACAACACCTTCAAAAATCTGGATACGTTCACGGTTACCTTCGACAACTTTCGCGTGTACACGAACAGTGTCACCAGGACGGAATGAAGGGATATCTGTACGAAGTTGACCTTCAGTCAAGCTTTGGATTAATGGATTCATTTTATTCTCCTATCTTTGTCAATCTTGAGGAAACTTCCTCAGCGGATAAACTGTATTTTTGTGTGTCCATTACACACAAGATACAGTTTACCAAATTTCCACAAAAAAGTAAAGAAATTTATAGCAGAATTCCTAAAAAAATCGCTACTAAACCTCCTAAGTAAGTTAAGAGAAAATAGCTGTAAAACACCTTCCTGTCACTAAGCAGTCTCTGTAGCTCTTCATTCAAAGTTGAAAAAGTCGTCAAACCTCCACAAAATCCTGTAGCTAGGATGGTATAGACTTCCTTGGAATCCACATGATTATAGAGTAAACCTATCAGGAAACAACCCATAAGATTGGCTATGAGTGTTCCTAGTGGCATTATGAAATCTTTATTATAACGAGAAAAAAAATAACGAACTAGGGCACCAAGCCCACAAGCAATTGTAAGATAGACGATTACCATTTCTTCCTCCCCAAGTAGTAAGCCAATAAAAGTCCTCCGCCAATGCTCAAAACTAGGTAGATTACCAAGCTCAAATAACGGCCAGTATCCAGCAATTTCACAGCATCTAACATGAGGCTAGAAAAGGTTGTTAAACCACCACAAAAGCCCGTACCGAGTGCTAGAATAAGGCCCTTACTTGTTCCTTTATGAACTAGATAGCCCTTAACCAAGTATACTAAGCAAATTATACCTAGATAGTTGACAAGGAGAGTTCCCCATGGAAAGTCTGGACTAGCTGGAAAACAAGTGGAAACGAGATAGCGGACAAGACCACCCAACATAGCAGCTAGAAAAATCCCTAATGTATTGAACTGTTTTTTATTCATTTAATGATTTATCCTGATATTGACGAGAATTTTTTAAAATGTCAGAAAATGTCGCTACTATACTTTCTTGATACTGGTCATTTTTTATAAGATTTCTGACTTTTTCAAAGATAACTTCTTCTCTTTTGGTATCCAAGATTGGTTTTCCTGTAGACTTTTTATAAGCAACTACACCCTCAACTAGATGCATTCTTTCTTCTAAGAGTTTTACGATTTGGTCATCAATTTGATCAATTTCTTGTCTAATAATATCTAAATCCATTGAGTCTCCTTCTTTATTTGAATCATTGTGTACAAAGCTACTAAATAGTCAAGTTATTCATAGGCATATCTAACAAAAAAGTGCACTGACAACTATCATCAGTGCAAGTTCATGCTTATACCACTTTGGCAGCCAATTCTTCTGCAAATTGCTCCAAACGTTCAATATCTTCTTCTTCTGCAGATAGGTCTACTTTGACGCACTCTGAACCCTTTTCAGCTCCAGTAGCGATAAATACTCGGTCGAAGTCATCAACAGCTTTACAGAATTCATCGTAGAAAGTATCACCTGATCCGACTACACCATAGATTTTACCGCTCAAGTTGAGGTCTGCTAGGTCTTCGTAGAAGTCCATCATCTCATCTGGTAATTCTCCATCTCCGTAAGTGTAGGTTGCGACAATGGCGATGTCTGCTTCTAAAAAGTCAGAAGCATCAACTGTTGTACACTCATCAACATCGACATCTAAACCACATTCTCTTAATTTATCTGCTACAATATCTGCGATTTCTTCAGTATTACCGGTCATACTGGCAAATACAATTTTTGCTAATGCCATAAGGTCCTCCTCAATTAATCTTTCTCCATTATATCACATCTTTTTCATTTTAAAAATAAAAACTCTTGTGCTACAATGAAATGAGAAAGAATTGAGGTTCATTATGGAAATTTGTCACCAAATTTTAGAAAAAATTAAAGCATACGATACTATTATTATTCACCGTCACATGAGAGCAGATCCCGATGCCTTAGGAAGTCAAGTAGGACTCAAAGAATTGCTCCAGTATAATTTTCCTGATAAAAAGATTAAAGTTGTTGGCTATGATTTGCCTACTTTAACATGGCTAGCCAAAATGGATGAGGTAGAAGATCAAGAATTTGAAGGAGCACTTGCCATTATTTGTGATACAGCAAATACTGCTCGAATTGATGATAAACGTTATCTTAATGCTGAAACAATTATTAAAATTGATCACCACCCCAATGACGAAGAATATGGTGATATCGTTTGGGTAGATACGACTTCTAGTAGTGCAAGCGAGATGATAGCTATCTTTGCTGAGGAAACCGAACTTAAATTATCTGACCAGGCCGCTTACCTCTTGTCTGCTGGTATTATTGGAGATACTGGTCGTTTCCTCTTTCCAGCAACTTCTGCTCGAACCCTCCGTATAGCGAGTCAACTGAGAGAGTATGATTTTGATTATGCTGGACTTACACGTCATATGGATACAATCAGCTATAAAATTGCCAGACTTCAAGGTTATATCTATGATCATCTGGAAGTGGATGAGAATGGGGCTGCCCGCATCCTACTAACGCATAATATTCTCCAGCATTATCAGGTAACTGATGCTGAGACAGCAGCTATTGTTGGTGCACCAGGCCGCATAGAAGACGTCAACCTATGGGGAATCTTTGTAGAGCAAGCTGATGGACATTATCGTGTTCGTTTGCGCAGTAAATCGGTCCCTATCAATGGAGTAGCCAAAGAACATGATGGCGGAGGGCATCCACTAGCTAGCGGTGCTAATTCCTACAGCTTAGAAGAAAATGAAGTCATCTATCAGAAGTTAAAAAACTTATTGAAAAATAAATAAAAGACTTGCCAAACTAGTCATAATCTGATAGACTATTAAGGTAACAATCTATGGCTCGCAAAGAGACCATGGCAGAAAGGAAATATTGCAAAATGAAAAAAGATATCCATCCAGAATATCGCCCAGTTGTCTTCATGGACACAACTACTGGTTACCAATTCCTTAGCGGTTCAACTAAGCGCACTAACGAAACTGTTGAGTTCGAAGGTGAAACTTACCCATTGATCCGTGTGGAAATTTCATCAGACTCACACCCATTCTACACTGGACGTCAAAAGTTCACTCAAGCAGATGGACGCGTGGATCGTTTCAACAAAAAATACGGTCTCAAATAATCATAAAAAGAACAGCTTCGACTGTTCTTTTTTGTTTCTTCGAATTAGGAATCAACTACCACTGCTATTTCACTATAGGTGACTATCAGCATGGCATGGCATAGCATTCCCAATCCCCCTCTCAACTAAAAAAGCCTGTCATACAAGCTTAAATGCTTGATACAACAGGCTTTTTGTAAAGTTATTATTTAACTGCTTCTTTAAGAGCTTTACCAGCTTTGAATGCTGGAACTTTAGAAGCTTTGATCTTGATCGCTTTACCAGTTTGTGGGTTGCGACCTTTACGAGCTGCACGGTGACGAACTTCAAAGTTACCGAAACCGATCAATTGAACTTTTTCACCAGCAGAAAGGAATTCAGTTACTGCTTTAAATACAGCGTCAACTGCTGCTGCTGAATCTTTTTTAGTCAATTCTGTAGCTTCTGCTACTTTAGCGATCAAATCTTGTTTGTTTGCCATGTTAATGAATCCTCCAAAATTTTTTCTAATTAACACTTATAATCATAACCTAAAATTCCCTTTAGGTCAAGCTAAAAACACTATTTATTTAACTTTTTCTCTGTTTTTTTAGGAATTATATCGAATTAGGATAGCCCAGGCATTTTCACCCGTGTGAGTTTGGATAATTGAGCCTGTTTCTAGGACTGAAATTGGTTTTTCTACGTAAGGTTGTAGAACAGCTTTCATCTCGTTTGCAAATTCATTTGTGCCTGCATAAGAAATACCAATTTCAGCGACTGAACGATTTGAAAGGGATACTACTAACTCATCCAACCATTTTTTAAAGGTTTTTGATCCACGACCTTTGACAATCGGTTGCAGCTCATTATCTTTCATTTGCATAACAACGCGAATATTTAAAAGTGAACTTAAGAGACCAGTAACACGACCAATACGGCCACCTTTTACAAGGTTTTCCAAGGTAGAAACACCAATGTAAAGCTCTGTATTTCGCTTAACCTCTTCAACATGAGAAACGATTGCTTCTATGTCTTGTCCTTCTTGAGCCAATCTAGCAGCTTCAACAACTTGAAACTTCAATGCCTGATCTGTGAATGAACTATCCAAAACAGTGACATCTGCAGTTGATAAACTTGCTCCTTGACGCGCTGCTTCTACAGTTCCAGAAAGGGCATGGGACATATGAATTGCTAGGATCTTACTACCGTCTTTCCCAAGTTCTTCAAAAATCTCAGCAAAGAGTCCAACTGGAGGTTGGCTTGTTTTTGGAAGATTTTTACTTGCTTGCATCAAGCGGAGGAATTCTCCTTCTTTCAAATCTGCATCAGAATAAAGAACACTGTCAATCATTACAGACAATGGTACAACTGTAATGTTTAATTCTTTAACGAGTTCTGGTTCAATAGTAACAGAAGAATCTGTTACAATCTTTACTTGTGTCATATCTCTAATCTTTCTATTATTTCAAATAAAATTGCTTTAATTTAACTATATCAATTATATCAAAAAAATACTAAAAGTTCATACTCAATCCGCCTAAATTTAACGCAATTTATAGTTCTTTTTATCAACAAAAAGAAAATCACCTATGCTTGGTGATTTTCTTTTGTATTTAAGATAAATAATCATGCAAATCTTGCATTTGCAAATCATCGGGTACTATTTGTAGATAGGATTGAATGAAGTCTTTAGCTTCTTCTATCTTACCCAACTCTCTTAATAAATAAATATATTGCTCCAAGAACTCTGGATTGTCCTTAAGGTCTGGAGCAAGTTCCTGATAAATTTCCTCTGCAGACTCAAGCTCCTCAATCTCTTGGTAACTTTTTGCAATCATCCATTTAGTTAAAAGATTTTCAGGTTCGTATGTTTTTAAAGCTATAATGTCCTCATAACGTTCCTGCTCTTGATAGAGTGTCCCCAAGCGTAACAAAATCTCTTCCTGATCTTCAGCATTCTCTTGTGCTTGTAACAGATAGGCCTCCGCTTGTTCCGGTTGATGCAATTCGTAAGATAACTGAGAAGCATGGAGTAAGAGACGAGTTTCAAAAGGATTTTTTGACAAGCCCTGTTGAGCTATTTTAAGAGCTTCTTCTGTCCGATGCTCCTTATGGAGTGCTAGACTATAACCATACTCATAACCCTCAAAATCTGGTGAAATAGTGTCTAGTTGTTTAAAGTATAGGACGGCTTTCTGGTATTCCTCTTTATCAAAATAAAGACTTGCCAATTCAAAGGCTACTTGATCATCATATTCTAATTCGATTGCTTTTTCTAAAAATTCGATTGCTGACTCAAATTTGCCAAGTCTTGCATAGGAAAGTCCTATACGCTGATAGGTAGATATTCCAGTCTGTTGGTAAATGGAACGATTATCAAGTTGGGCATATCCCTTAATCGCTTCTAAATCGTTTCCTAGCTCACTATCTAATTCTGCCAGACCAAATATTAGAAGAGGATCATCAGAGTAATTACGAGCTTCTAGGAGCTTCTCACGTGCTACATCCGTCAAGCCTTCCATCTGGTACAAATCTGCCTTCAATACTAGGGCTGATACATACCAATCACTTTCTGGACTTATATTCTCCAGATATGCAAAAGATTCTTCTATTAATCCATCTTCACCAGCTATTGCAGCTAGATTGATGTAGACTTCTGGAAATTTCGGTGCTAGTTTCTCATAGATTAGTACAGCTTGCGGATAGAAACCAATCCCTTCGAGATATGCAGCAAGTTCAAGAAGAACTTCATCTGAATCTTCCTCTAGGGCTTTTTGAAAAAAAGATTCTGCTTTTGATAAATCTTGTTGCTCCAAGGCTTCAAGCATTTGTTGACTATTGTTCACCTTCAGTCTCCTCTACTGGTTCATAAAGTCCACTAACTCCTTTATACCAATCAAAAATTGCTGAGATGACTACTTTTGCGGAAGCGTAGATTGGAATACCTAGCAATACACCCCAAATACCAAACATGGATCCTGAAGTTAACAGTACAAAAAGAATCGTAATTGGGTGAATATTCAATTGGCTACCCAAAATTAGTGGAGAAACAAAACGTCCTTCAATAGTTTGCTCTACAATGAAAACGATAATAACTTTTAAGAGCATAACAGGACCAGCAATCAAACCCAAAACAAGGGCTGGAATCATTGCAAGAAAACTACCTAGATAAGGAACTAAATTAAGAATACCAGCTGTAATACCTAAAGTAACAGCATATCGAAGCCCTATTATCTTGAACAAGATAATAAACATGATAGCTACGATTACAGCGACCGTAATTTGTCCTCGAACATAATTGGAAAGTTGTTGATTGACATCTGAAAGTACCTTACCAACTGGTTCTCTCAATTTATCTGGTAAGAATTGAGTAATATAATCTCTCAGTCCTTTTCCATCTCGAAGGAGATAAAAGAGCATAAATGGCATGATAATTAGAGCGACAATGACCTGTGAAGTTCCACTGATAAGAGCACTCACCCAGTTAACAGCCTTAGAAGAAATATTACTTGCCCAAGCAGTTGCTTGTGTTGAAAAATTAGCTAAAACTTGCTCCAATTGTGGTCTAAAGTCATCAGGCAAACGCTTGGTAACAAGATCATCAATAACTCTGTCAGCATCTTCGAGATAAGTCGGTACATTTTGCGCAAAAGCAACTACTTGACGTTGAAGGTTTGGAATGGCAACGGCCAGTCCAACAATCAAGAAAATGGCAATAATGACAAAGATAATACTAATGGCTAAAACACGGTTTATCTTGTACTTCTCCATCAAATCCACTAGTGGATT
>NZ_JAJNSC010000012.1:0-106397 GCF_027497975.1 Streptococcus sp. SM5
GTACAACTTCAAGGTTTTGAATTGTTACGCGGTCACCACCCATACGTCCTGCAAGGTTTTTACCTTTGAATACGCGGTTAGGTGCAACAGGTCCCATAGAACCTGGACGACGGTGGTAACGAGAACCGTGAGCCATAGGTCCACGTGATTGTCCGTGGCGTTTGATAACACCTTGGAAGCCTTTACCTTTAGATGTACCAGTTACATCAACAATGTCTCCAGCTGCGAAAGTTTCAACTGTGATTTCAGCACCAACTTCCAAGCCTTCAACGTTTTTGAATTCACGAATGAAGCGCTTAGGAGCCGTGTTAGCTTTTGCTACATGTCCTTTAGCAGGTTTGTTGCTCAATACTTCGCGTTTGTCATCGAAACCAACTTGAATAGCGTTGTAACCATCTGTTTCAACAGTTTTAACTTGAAGAACAACGTTTGGAGTTGCTTCGATAACTGTTACAGGGATCAATTCGCCAGCTTCAGTGAAGATTTGAGTCATTCCCACTTTTTTCCCTAAGATTCCTTTTGTCATGAGAAAATAGTTCCTTTTCTATATTTTTTTATTCAAAAAGTTTTTAACGAGCGTTTTTTATGCTCAAGGTTTCAAACTTTAGATTAAAGTTTGATTTCTACGTTTACACCACTTGGAAGATCCAATTTCATCAAAGCGTCAACTGTTTTTTGAGTTGGATTGATGATATCGATCAAACGTTTGTGTGTACGCATTTCGAATTGTTCGCGAGAATCTTTATATTTGTGAGTCGCACGAATGATTGTGTAGAGGCTACGCTCAGTTGGAAGTGGGATTGGACCCGCAACTTGTGCACCTGTACGAGTAGCTGATTCTACGATTTTTGCAGCCGCTGTGTCAAGCGTACGGTGTTCGTAAGCTTTCAAACGGATACGGATTTTTTTGTTTGCCATCTTTTTCTCCTTTTCGTCTATTTAAGATAATAGGCTAGCTCCACAAGAAAACCGACGCGCGTTGCGTGGCAATGCAACCGAGCGTGTCGCAACCTCTTGCATCAAAGCTAAGGCTGTAATTTACAGCACCATAATAGAATAACACAAAGCCCCTGCGATTGCAAGGGATTTGACAGGATTTTTTAAATTTTTCGAATGAAACTGTTTTCCTCGATTCAATTACTAAGGCAAACCTATTCAAAAGTATTAATTTTTGATTTTGCTTCTATATAATATTCATAATATTTGTTTTGATCTGAAATTTATCATTTGATTGATTTATCAAGATATCCGCTTTTGACTCGGTTTCTTTATAGTATTGCAGATACTGCTCTCGTCTCATTTGCTTACTAGCCAATATAAAGGATGCATCGCCATTTCTCACAGCCGTATCTCGAGCTAGACGCCTCTTTAATTCTGTCTCTTCATCCGTGTAGAAACAAATGGTTTTGTCAAAGAGTTCCTTTGGAAGAAAACCCACAGACATCCCTTCGACTATCAGAATTGGTTTTGCCCCCGATAAGACCTCACTAGCCTTCCAAGGTTCTTCGATTGTCAAGACATCCATACCTGCCTGCAGGGCCAGAATATCTCTCTGTAAACTTGCCAGTTCATGCGCCACTGGCAAACAGGCTGTTACCTTTTGGTCTGGCGCTTGCTTTGGTACTACCAGATGACGTTCAGATGTAATATAGGGATCTGTTTCTAGTAAATTTACCTTTTCAGCATCCAGTACTTGGTATAAGTCTTGGGCAAAAGTTGATTTACCTGAAGCACCATGACCGTAGATCCCTAGCGTCCTAATTCTTCCTGAGTCTATTTTTGAGACCAGTTGCTCTATTAAGTCTTTTTTCTTCATTCTCTCTTGACCTGTTCATAGCTTTCTTTTCCGTCATTAAGCTTGTCCCAAATCACCACTTGCCCACTTTTGAGGGATTTTTGTACATCGATAATTCGTTGATTGGAAGAGCCGCGGAACTGGAGCATGAGATTACGCTTGCTTTTGTCATACCGACCATCGACTAAGATATCAATCATGGATAAAAGTTCTAGTTTATCTGGAGTTTCTAACAGCATTTCTTCCCAGGTATATCCTGTCCAAGACCAGATATCTTTATCTGGCAATTCTTTTCGAATGCGTTTGACTAGGGGCAAAAGAATACCTGTATTGAGGAATGGCTCTCCACCGAGTAGAGTCAAACCTTGAACATAAGGCTGAGCCAAGTCTGCCATGATTTGTTCTTCTAATTCTAGCGTATAAGGAATCCCGGCATTAAAGGCCCAGGTCGCTACATTGTAACAGCCCTCACAGTGAAACATACAACCTGCTACGTAAAGGGAGTTGCGCACCCCTTCTCCATCCACAAAATTAAAAGCTTTGTAGTCAATGATACGTCCCTGACTAAGCTCTTCGCTCTTCCACTCGCCTGGTTTTGGTGTATTCCATGTCATGCTTTCTACTCCAACTCTATCCAATAGCGCTCCGTTCCATTCCGAACATCCTCCAACTCCCCACCATTAGCTAAGATAACAGCTCGGCTGGCTGGATTTTCCGTGCTACAAGTCACCAGAGCACGATGGATGTTCTTTTCCTTAGCAACTTGCAAGCCCTGACGGAGAGCTTCCTTAGCATAACCTTTGCCTCTTTCAGACGGTCGGATGGAATAGCCAATATGACCACCTTCTTCCAATAAGAAGTCATTGAGACGCAATCGAAGGTTGAGGAATCCAACTGCTTTACCATCTTTTGCAAAAGCAACTAACTGAATATCAGGCACCCACCCTTCAGGCAAATTAATTCCCATTTCATGATTCTGGTTACTTTCCAACCACTCTTCGTAAATAAAACCCTCAGCATTCCAAAAGCCACCATCGTGGGCTGATTGAGTCTGTTCAAACTCTGCCATCATCTCCAAAACTGTTTCTTTATCTGCCAATGTTGGTCTGCGTAATATCATCTTTACCTCCCGCTATGAGAAAAGTGAGAGGGGACTCTCACTTTTTCTTGTTCTTATTTAAAAATTGTTCTCTAAGGCTGGCTACTCGATCTTTTTTATTGACTCCACCCTTTGAATGCTTTTCGTGGAATCGTTGAACCAAGGCCTTCCCCTTATCGTCTAATTGATATTTTCCCATGCTATCTCTTTCTAATTTGTTACTTCATGCCCTGCTGTTTTAATGGTTGAACCGTTCATGTGTTTGACACGCGCAGCAATTTCCTTGTGACGACCATTCACCATCGGACGCGCTTGCGGATTTCCAAGATAGCCACAGGTCCGTTTAACAACATCGACTGTTTTAGGGTCACTATTGCCACAGTTAGGACACGCAAATCCTCTCTCAGTTGGATCAAAGTCTCCTTCGAAATCACACTTGTAGCAACGATCAATCGGAGTATTAGTCCCTAGATAACCTACACGATCATAAGCATAATCCCAAACAGCTTCCAAGGCCTTGGGATTTTGTTGAAGAACCGGATACTCACAGTAGTGGATAAATCCACCTGATGCTCCCGCTTCTGGATAAACCTTCTCGAAGTCCAATTTTTCAAAAGGAGTTGGATTTTTACGGACATCATAATGGAAGGAATTTGTGTAGTATTCCTTATCTGTGATGTCTGGAATAGAACCGAATTTCTCTGTATCCAAACGACAGAAACGGTCTGTCAAACTTTCAGACGGTGTAGAGTAGATAGAAAAGTGATAACCATATTGGTCAGACCACTCTTCTACACGACGTTTCATATCGCGAATAATATCAAGGGTGAACTCTTTGGCTTCTGGATTGCGTTCCCAATGATTACCAAAGAAGACAGTCGCCACTTCATACAAGCCGATATAGCCCAGAGAAATAGTTGCACGACGATTCTTAAAGAGTTGATCAACACTTTCTTCTTTTCCAAGACGGCGTCCGAAGGCTCCATATTGATAAAGAATTGGTGCATTAGCTGGAGTGGCTTCCTTGGTTCTTTCCACACGGTAAACCAGTGCATCTTCTGCGATATTCATACGCTCATTGAAGATTTCCCAGAACTTGTTCAGGTCGCCTTCAGATTCAAGAGCGATACGAGGAAGATTGACTGTCACAACTCCTAGGTTCATACGGCCCGAATTGACTTCTACTCCATTTTCATCCTTCCATCCTTGAAGGAATGAACGGCATCCCATCGGTACCTTGAAAGAACCTGTCAACTCGACAATCTTATCATAAGACAAGACATCTGGGTACATCCGTTTAGTTGCGCATTCGAGAGCCAATTGCTTAATGTCGTAGTTAGGAGAGCCTTCCTCTAAGTTAAGACCTCTTTTAAGGGTGAAAATGAGTTTAGGAAAGATTGCTGTACGGTGTTCTGATCCAAGCCCCTTGATACGAATGTTCAGGATTGCCTTTTGAATTTCGCGTTCAAAACGACTGGTACCTAGACCGAAACCAAGAGAGGTAAATGGCGTTTGCCCATTTGATGTAAAGAGCGTATTTATTTCATACTCAAGGGATTGCATAGCATCGTAGATATCTTTTTGGGTTTTCTTCCAGGCATATTCTTCGCGTTTATCAGGCAGAACCCATTCCTCCGCATCTTTGAGGTGCTTTTGGTAATTTTTCTCTGCGTAAGGAGCCAGAACTTCATCAATACGGTCTGCTGAACAGCCTCCATACTGACTCGATGCAACATTGGCGATGATTTGCGAAATCTGCGCCGTCGCTGTTTGGATAGACTTAGGACTCTCTACCTCCGCATTCCCAATCTTAAAGCCATTTTTCAACATGCCCTTGAAATCAATCAAACAACAGTTGGTCATTGGTGTGTAGGGGCTATAATCCAAATCATGATAATGAATCTCACCTTTTTGATGGGCATTAGCCACATGTTTAGGAAGCATTTGGAGTCCAATCGACTTCCCAACAATCCCCGCAGTCAAGTCACGTTGCGTGTTAAAAACATTACTATCCTTGTTGGCATTTTCATTGACAACCGCCTGATCTTTACTGAGAAGCTTATGAATGCTGAAGTTGATATCTGTCGCTTTTGAGCGCTCAAAATCCCTTTGGGTCCGATAGGTAATATACTCCTCTGCCAGAGCATACTCTCTAGCCTCAAGCAATTCATGTTCTACGATATTTTGAATTTCATAGATTTTAACATCTTTGGGAAAACGGCTATGAATCTCAGCAACAATCCGTTCAACCAAGCTATTCAAACGCTTTTCTACCAAGGGAGTCACATCCATAACCTTTTCTGCAGCCTTACGAAGTGCCTTATCTATTTTTTCTACATCAAAGACTACTCGTCTCCCGTCACGCTTTTCTACAAATAAAGTCGGACTAGGAGCAGTTTTTTCTTCCAATACAATCATATCCAGACTCTTTTCTAAAATGTAATATCTAAGAAGTATTATATCACTTAAAAAATAAAAATCAATATCTTGTGTGTTTTTTTGAAAAAATGATTTTTTTACACAAGATATTGATTATTTTATTTCAATTTATAAAGTTTGAAGTCTGTAAAATCACTTTGAACCTGCTGATAATTTTGAGTCAACAACTGCTCTACTTCTTTCCAAAGATTCAGTTTTGTATTGACTACAATCATCTTCGGCTTATTTTCACGCAGATCATTAAGAAGTATGGTCTGATTCTCAGCTAGACTTGTATGTAGATTCGGGGCCAACAAATGACTGGCTGATAGACGCTCACTAGACTGATACATATCAATCTGATTGTCCCAAATATAAATAGAATCACTTACCTTAGTTTGTTCTTTCACTATTGATTCTATACGTCCACGTTCTTGATAAAGATCTTGATGGAGGACATATCGACCAACAAGGGGGGCAACCACTAAATAAATGAGGGCAAAAATCGGTAAATAGGCATTAATTCTAAGAAAGTCTCCCAACAGAGTCGATTCTCTTCTATATCTTCTACGGCGATCTGCTCCCTTTAATTCCTTCTCTCCGATTCTTGCTAATAGGAGGATTGTCATAAAGGGCAGATACACTACTAAACGACTCCCATGAATCGGTTCTGTAGAGAATATCAATAAAACAACCAGGAGTATTAACGCAATACCTGAAAAGATAGCAACATATTCTATTTCAACCGGCTTAGACTGGAAAAATCCTGTAAAAATAAGTACTAAAGTACCGAGAGAAAGTGTTAGTAAACCATAAAAGAAAAGGTTATCTAATAAAGCAAGGTTTGAAAATATATTCAAACTATCTATTGGATAGAGAATTTGACTAATGGCACTCCCAAAACTTCCCTTGTAAACTGTATAGTAGCCAATTGGGTAGAAGAAAAGTGAAAATCCAAGCCCAGCAGCCAAAAATTGATAAATACCGTGACTTAAGCGACGGCGAACAATATTGAAGGCTGATAAAGCCAAAAATAGGACCAAAGAATACAAAGCGGTTGGCAAAGGAGCTAAGAAAAATGCTAGAGCCATGCTCATCCCAATTCGTAAAAAACCTTTGTCATTTTCGGAATCTACCATATAAGCTAGAGCCAAATCAAGCCCAAAAAACAAGAATGGCAAGGCAAGAATAGTTGCATAGCCCCCACCAAAACTCAAACCTCCTGCAAGAAGGTAGAATCCTACTAACAATTGATGGACCTGTTTATCTCTCTTAGATATAGCTGTTGCTGCTCTGAAAAGGAAGATGCCCGAACCCAGCAAAGCCAACCAGTAGAGGGCAGCAAATACTATACTGCCTTTAACAATATACTGGAGCAAGTAATATAACAAACCTTCAGTTCCAAAAAAGTCTGTGTAAATATCCCCACCTTGATGCAAAGCCCAGCCAACGTATGAGTCAGCTGAATACTGCAGGCTTGTTACCCCTAATAGCACTGGAGCAATTGCTGACAAAAGAGTAATCAAGGTAGTCCAGATAATAATTCTTAAATATGGAATCGGAGATGATTGTTGTGAATTTCCCTCTAATCCCACCACTTCTTCTCCTTGATAATCCTCCACTTCTGCCCAAGACGGTGTCGGAGTATCTTCTAAGTTATCATGTACATTCATTTTCTCTCTCCTACAATCTGATTTGTTCTAGTATATCAAAAACTCTAGTGCTTGTCAGCTTGTGGTTGACACTTGTTCAGCTTATCACATAGATAGACAAAGCGTTCAATCTCATAAAAACGATGATATGAAACTCTTTTATAGCGGTCTAAAAAATTTTTTTCTTCTACTGTTAGCATAGTCATTTCCCCTTTTCTCTTAATTCGAAAAATGAAGAAAAAACTAAAAAAGCTGAATCTCTCAATAGAGAATTCAGCTTTTTATTTTTAGTCAGCTTTCTTTTCTAAATTTTTTGAAATGCTTCGATTTTTACCTTCCAGATACACCATCAGAATGGAGATATCTGCTGGATTTACCCCAGAGATACGGCTGGCTTGGCCGATGGTTTCTGGATTGATGAGTTTGAACTTCTGGCGAGCTTCTGTCGCAATAGAGTCAATGTCATCCCAGTCGATGTTGGCTGGAATACGTTTTTCTTCCATGCGTTTCATCTTGGCAACCTGATCCATGGCTTTTGAAATGTAGCCTTCGTACTTGATTTCTGTTTCAATCAATTCGATAATCTTGTCATCTAACTCTTCAGCAGCAGGTCCGATGAAAGCCACCACATCTTGGTAAGAGACTTCTGGGCGACGAAGGAATTCCTTGGCTGTCACCGCATCTGTCAAGGGCTTGAACCCCATCTCCTCAACCTTAGCATTTGTTTCCTTGATTGGCTTAAGTTTGATGCTGTCTAAACGCTTCATTTCATTTTCAAATTGATTTTTCTTGATTTCAAAACGAGACCAGCGTTCATCATCCACAAGACCAATCTCACGTCCCATCTCAGTCAAACGCATATCAGCATTGTCATGACGAAGGATGAGGCGGTATTCAGCACGACTGGTCAAGAGACGGTAGGGTTCAATGGTTCCCTTGGTCACCAAGTCGTCAATCATCACCCCGATATAACCGTCACTTCGTTTCAAAATCAACTCAGGCTTACCTTGGATTTTCAGAGCCGCATTGATACCAGCAATAATCCCTTGACCAGCAGCTTCTTCGTAACCTGACGTTCCATTTGTCTGACCAGCTGTGAAAAGCCCTGAGATTTTCTTGGTTTCCAGAGTTGCACGCAACTGATGAGGCAAAATCATGTCATACTCAATAGCATAACCTGTACGCATCATCTCTGCATTTTCCAAACCTTTGATAGAATGAACCAGATCACGCTGGACATCCTCAGGAAGACTGGTTGAAAGTCCTTGGACATAAACTTCTTCTGTGTTTCGTCCTTCTGGCTCAAGGAAAAGCTGGTGACGTTCCTTGTCTGCAAAACGCACAATCTTGTCCTCAATTGACGGACAATAGCGAGGTCCCACTCCCTTAACCACACCTGTAAACATAGGCGCACGATGGAGGTTGTTTTGGATAATCTCATGACTGGTACCATTTGTGTAGGTCAACCAGCACGGCACTTGATCCTTGACATAGTCCTCATCACGTGAAGTGTAAGAGAAGTGATTTGGTGTTTCATCTCCTGGCTGAATCTCTGTCACATCATAGTTGATAGAGGAAGCCTTAACACGTGGAGGCGTTCCTGTCTTAAAACGACCGATTTCGAGGCCCAGTTCTTTGAGATTATCAGCTAGGTTAATCGAAGCTAGGCTGTGGTTAGGGCCTGACGAGTACTTGAGGTCTCCGATGATGATTTCCCCACGGAGAGCCGTTCCTGTAGTCACAATAACAGCCTTTGCAGCATACTCTTGATGAGTCGCAGTACGCACACCAACTACCTTGTCATCTTCTACCAGAATCTCATCAATCATGGTTTGACGAAGGGTCAGATTTTCTTGATTTTCAACTGTCTTGCGCATTTCCTTAGAGTAGAGATCCTTGTCAGCTTGCGCACGAAGGGCACGAACAGCTGGACCTTTCCCAGTGTTAAGCATCTTCATCTGGATGTAAGTCTTATCAATGGTCTTGGCCATTTCGCCACCAAGGGCATCCACTTCACGCACGACAATCCCCTTGGCAGAACCACCGATAGAGGGATTACAAGGCATGAAAGCCAACATTTCAATGTTAATAGTCGCAAGCAAGACCTTGCAACCCATACGGCTAGCAGCTAGGGAAGCTTCCACCCCGGCATGCCCAGCACCAATTACAATAATATCGTATTCTTCTGTAAAATTATAAGTCATTTCTTAACCTTTCAAAAATTTCTTGCAAATAAGGAACCAACTTCTCCTCCTCTAGAGCTTGATCCATAGTAACCCATTTAAAGTGCGTATGCTCTTCAGAATCTAATATGATAATCGGCTTCTCTCCAACCCACTCTGCTTTATAAACTAAGCGAGTAAAGACAGTATCCTTAGAGGTATCCAGTTGACTATCTTCGTAAAGAAGTTTGAGCGAACCTCTATCTAGCCTAACTCCCGCTTCTTCAACACATTCTCTAAGAGCTCCATCTCGCGGAAGTTCACCCTTTTCAACCCCACCACCAGGAATATCCCAGTAAGTTGGATAAACGTTGGGTTGTCCTCTTTTAATTTCCGAACGCTGAATAAGCAAAAAATCACCACCACTATGAACAAGCACATGGGCAATAAGCTTAACCATCATTTTCTCTCCTATTCCTCAAGATGAATGTGTCTTAGTCGGCCGTCCCAATCTGGTAGGGCTGTCTTTAAAAAGGCTGGAACCAGCTGAATATCCCCAAGCTTGTCCAAGTCAATCCACTCACAGGGCTGCGTTTTTTCGTCTTCCTGCATGGTCAATGGGGCATCCTCAAGTAAGTCCACCAAATAATGAAACTCGATATTGTGATAGTGAACACCGTCTTCTTCAAAACGATTTTCAACCACGAAAGCTAGCTGTCCAACTTGAGCTTTGACACCCAGTTCTTCCCTCACCTCACGGACTACCGCATCTTCTGTTCTTTCGTTGACTTGAATCGCACCGCCGATGGTGTAATACTTGTCCTTATCTTTGGTGACTAGAAGCTTACGATTTTGGAGAATCAAGGCTGTCGCCCGAACACCAAAAACAGTATTTCCCACTTTTGTCCGAAAGTCTTGTTGAGTCATTTTTGCCCTTTCCTTTAAACGACACAAAAACAGTCAAAACTCCAAAGAAGTGCAGGACAAAAAAGCCTGCAACATCCATGAGCTTTGACCATCATTTCTATTGCTTTTATTATTGTAGCAAATTGAGAACATTTGTCAATCTAAATGTACTGACAAACCTTGCCATCACGGTAGGCATTGTCAATCAAACCACCACCGAGACATTCTTCGCCATCATAAAAGACAACTGCCTGTCCTGGTGTAATGGCGCGTTGCGGTTCCGCGAAAATGACCTCCGCCTTGTCTCCTTTGACATGCACTGCCACCTTAGAATCAGGCTGACGGTAGCGGAATTTTGCCGTACATTCGAGCGTAAATTCCTCTGGCATGTCACGAGTAAAGTGAACCTGGCTAGCTTCCAAGCTTGTTGACATGAGCGCTTCATGATAGAAACCTTGTCCTACATAGAGGATATTTTGGCTCAAATCTTTTCCAACAACGAACCAAGGTGCATTGTCGCCACCGTGTTGACCACCGATACCGAGTCCTCCACGCTGACCAATCGTATAATACATAAGACCTGCATGCTCACCCATATCGCGACCATCTACAGTCATCATACGACCAGGTTGGGCTGGTAGGTAGTTGCTGAGAAATTCTTTAAAGTTCTTTTCTCCGATAAAGCAAATCCCTGTCGAGTCTTTCTTCTTAGCAGTCGCAAGACCTGCTTCTTCAGCTAGACGGCGAACCTCAGGCTTTTCCAAATGTCCCAATGGGAACATGGTTTTTTGAAGTTGTTCTTGCGAAAGTTGACTGAGGAAATAGGTCTGGTCCTTGCCATTGTCCACGCCACGAAGCATATGAACGATGCCATCCTCATCACGCGCCACACGGGCATAGTGCCCAGTCGCTACATAGTCTGCGCCTAAGGTCATAGCATAGTCCAAAAAGGCCTTAAACTTGATTTCCTTGTTGCACATAACATCGGGATTTGGTGTACGTCCTGCACGGTATTCCGCTAGGAAATACTCAAAAACGCGGTCCCAATACTCTTTTTCAAAGTTGACAGAGTAGTAAGGAATGCCCAGTTGGTCTGCCACTGCAGCCACGTCCTTGTAATCTTCGGTCGCCGTACAGACGCCGTTTTCATCTGTATCATCCCAGTTCTTCATGAAGATCCCAATTACGTCGTAGCCCTGCTCT
This sequence comes from Streptococcus sp. SM5, assembly GCF_027497975.1. NCBI lineage: Bacteria > Bacillati > Bacillota > Bacilli > Lactobacillales > Streptococcaceae > Streptococcus > Streptococcus sp. SM5. Next base: position 11,236 of record NZ_JAJNSC010000012.1, read on the forward strand.
TTAAGCAAGAGAGCCGTCACCGACGAATCAACACCACCACTCATCCCCACGACAACACGTGTTTTAGAGTTATCACTCATGGTAGTTCTCCCATCTATTCGTTTATTCACGATTGAAGGTCGTGTTTGCTACTACGATTGAAGGTCGTTTGAGCAGTTTTCATTATAACATGCTTAAATAGAGAAGACAAGAAAGAGGCTGATAATCTATCAAGATCTTCCATAAATACATGAAGATAGAATACAAAAGAAATTAATTCATCCCTAAACCTCTATTCTCTTTAAAAACTTATTTTTAAAATCAACTAAAAATGATATACTGTAATAAGGAGGAATGCGCACATGATTCCTTACATATACCATTACCCATGTGCGTAGAACTATTGTGAACAACTACAAAGACATACTAAAATCAAAAAATACTATTTTTGCTATTATAATTGTTGCAGGTTTTGGACTTTTGGCAGGCTTAGTCATTCATCAAGAACGTGTTCAAGCAGAGAGAGGAAGTATCGCTCTCATCAAACAACAACAAAATCAACAAGATGTTGAACAAGTAAAAAACGCTATCAAAGATTTCAATATCGATTCTGAAACCGTTTTAGACGATTGGAAAAAGATTCAGGAATTGAAACCAACCACTGATGCGGGCAAAAAGACACTAGCAGACTTTATTACTAAAGTCGCAAACCACTATAGTGAAAAAGCTTTGAAATTAGATATAAAGGATTCTGATAGCCAGTTTCAAGATAAACAAGCACTTGAAACAGCCATCGCTTCCTTACAAAAAATACTAGGAATCATCGAAACTATCAACTCTGCTAACCAACAAATCTCTATCGAAGAAAAAATAAGACCGATTCAAGAACTAATCTCTAAATTCCAAAAACAAGTTGAAGACTTGGCCAAAAAAGAGGAACAAAAATCTAACCAAACAGAAACAACTACTAGCGTTCAGAGAGTAGAAGCCTACAATTCCGAAGATAGCAACTACATTCCAGCCTATACTGAATCATATGAAAGCATAAATAACTCCCAAGCACCTGCAGCTGAGCAACATTCATCTGATAGTGCTGGCAGTTCAGGCAATCAAGTTGCTGATTCTTCAGGTTCTCAGCCAGAGGCTAATAGCCATAGTGAATAGGTTGAAGTTTGCATACAAGTAGTTCATCTTACTAAGTTAGGTGGAACAATTCATTTAAATCATCAACCTTAATAAATTTGCTATCACTAATCTTTAAAAAGTATCTGTCATCAAATAAAAGTTAAAAAAAAAAAGAGTCTTTCAAGACTCTTTTTTTATTTCTTAGTACCAACCGTTGTTAAGCCAGAAGTTCTTAGCAGCTGTCCATGAACCGTAACGTCCAGCAACATAAGCGTCTGCTACACGTTCTTGGTTTTCAGCTGAGTAGTCACCGTTCAAGTAAGAATCTGTCAATTGATAACGTCCGATGTAACGTCCGTTTGTAGCTGTGTAGCTACCACCTGATTCTTTTTGAGCAATCCATTCTTTCGCTTCTGCTTCAGAGCCGCTCACAGTTGCTGCTGGTGCGCTCTCTTCTACTGCAGGCGCTGGTGTTGCAGCTGCGGGTGCAGGAGTCTCTTCTACTGCTGGAGCTGCTGTTGTAGCTGCTGGGGCTGGAGCTTCAGTAGCAGCAACTGCTTCAGTAGTAGCAGATGCCTCAGTTGTAGCAGGTGCTGCTGGTTTTGTCGTCGCTGGTGTTGCAGCAACTACTGGAGCTTCGCCGTCAATAACCAATACTTGGTCAACATAGATGAGGTGAATGTTTTTAATGTTGTTCAATTTAGCCAATTTTTCAACTGTTGTGTTGTGAGTTTCAGCAATCTCTGAAAGAGTATCTCCAGGTTTAACAACATAAGTTTTTGTTTCTTGTGCAAAAGTTAGTGATGGTGCAAGGAAAGCAAGTACAACTGCTAATCCAGCAAATTTTGTTCTAATATTTGATTTCATTTAAAAAAGTTTCTCCTTCTTTCTTATAATTCTATGATACTCTAGAAATATTACTATTTCTTAACATTTTTGTGTAGAAATGTTACAAGACTGTGTTTTATTTACCCCTAAAAGACATTTTTTGTCACAAAAGGCCCTAATTTACACCATTTAAGTGAGGAAAAGATATTTCGTGATGGATTCAAGCTAAGGAAAGCAATCTTTGATATAATAGAAGCAAGAATCTTTTTAAGGGGAAACAGATGCAATCACTTCGTTTTCAATCTGTCTTTGATATCATTGGACCAGTCATGATTGGGCCATCTAGTAGTCACACGGCCGGAGCTGTTCGTATCGGTAAAATCGTCTCTTCTATCTTTGATGATACTCCAACCGAAGTCGAATTCCAGCTTTTTAACTCTTTTGCAAAAACCTATCGTGGACACGGGACTGACCTTGCCCTCGTAGCTGGGATCCTAGGAATGGATACAGATGATCCGGAAATTCCAAACAGCTTAGAAATTGCTCATAAGCGTGGGATTAAGATTGTTTGGACGATTCAAAAGGACAGTAACGCCCCTCACCCTAACACCACTAAAATTACTGTTAAAAATGCTCATAAGAGCATTAGTGTTACTGGTATTTCTATCGGTGGTGGAAATATCCAGGTAACAGAGCTTAATGGTTTTGCAGTATCCCTTAATATGAACACCCCTACCATCATTATCGTCCATCAGGATGTTCCTGGTATGATTGCTCATGTGACAGAAGCACTTTCTCGCTTTGACATTAACATCGCCCAAATGAATGTGACCCGAGAAAAGGCCGGTGAAAAAGCCATCATGATTATCGAAGTTGATAGTCGTAACTGTGAAGAATCTATCGAAGAAATTCGTAAAATTCCTCATCTGCACAATGTCAATTTCTTTCAATAGGAGAAAATATGTTTTACTCTATCAAAGAATTAGTCGAACAAGCCGAACTTGACTTCCAAGGAAATGTTGCTGAACTCATGATTACGACTGAGTATGAGCTAACGGGAAGAGAGCGCGAAGAAGTTCTCCTCCTCATGGAACGCAATCTCGAGGTCATGAAAGCTTCTGTCGTGCTCGGTCTCAGTGAAAAGAAATCTCGTAGTGGTTTGACAGGTGGTGACGCAGCTAAGCTTGATCACTATATCCAAAAAGGAAATACGCTATCGGACCTAACAGTCTTATCTGCTGCTCGTAACGCTATTGCAGTTAATGAACACAATGCCAAGATGGGCCTCGTCTGTGCAACACCTACTGCAGGAAGTGCAGGTTGCCTCCCAGCAGTTCTCACTTCTGCAATTCAAAAGTTAGATTTAACGCATGAACAACAACTAGATTTTCTATTTGCAGCAGGAGCTTTTGGTCTCGTCATTGCCAATAATGCCTCTATTTCAGGGGCTGAAGGAGGGTGTCAAGCCGAGGTCGGTTCTGCCTCTGCCATGAGTGCTGCTGCTCTAACCTTAGCTGCTGGAGGGACCCCTTATCAAGCGAGTCAAGCCTTGGCCTTTGTTATTAAAAATATGCTGGGTCTTATCTGTGACCCAGTTGCAGGCTTGGTTGAAGTTCCTTGTGTCAAGCGTAACGCTATGGGAGCAAGCTTTGCCTTCATCGCAGCCGATATGGCTCTGGCTGGTATCGAATCAAAAATCCCAGTTGATGAAGTCATTGATGCCATGTACCAAGTAGGATCTAGTCTTCCAACTGCCTTCCGTGAAACTGCAGAGGGAGGGCTCGCTGCCACACCGACAGGTCGTCGCCTTCAAAAAGAAATCTTCGGTGAATAATTTCAAGATTACTAGGAGAATCAATGTCATCCCTATCAGCCATTTTTTTTGATCTAGATGGAACCCTTGTAGACAGCTCAATCGGTATTCACAATGGGTTCACCTATACTTTCGAACAACTGGGAGTCCCTAGTCCAGATGCCAAGACTATCAGAGGTTTTATGGGACCTCCACTTGAAACAAGTTTTGCTAGTTGTTTACCAAAGAATCAGATCGAACTAGCTGTCCAGCTTTATCGTTTCTACTATAAGGATAAGGGAGTTTACGAAGCTAAGCTTTTCCCAAACATCAAAAGTGTACTCTCAGAATTAGCTAAGGATTATCCCCTCTATATAACAACTACCAAAAACACTCCAATAGCAGAAAATATGGTTCGTAATTTTGGTATTGACCACTTCTTTGACGGCATCTATGGTTCAAGTCCTCAGGCTTTACACAAGGCGGATGTCATTCGCCAAGCTCTGCAAACTCATAACCTAGCCCCAGATAGAGTTGTCATTATTGGAGATACCAAATATGATATGATTGGAGCCCAGGAAACAGGGATAAAAACATTGGCCGTAACCTGGGGATTCGGTGAAGAAGAAGAGTTGATAAGCTACCAACCTGATTGGGTTGCCCGTCAGTCAACAGACCTTTTATCTCATCTTCAGAAGAAAAACTAATAAAAAGACTCCCAAATGAAGATTTGGGAGTCTTTTAGACTTGTTTACCAGGATTAAGAGACTAGTAAATAAGATATGACAATAGAGCTTAGTTACCTTTATTTATTGTCTGTCTCTTCAAAAGGTGAAGCTTCGATAACTTCTTCAACTCGAACTTCTTGAGCCTCACTAATTGCAGGAGTTGCTTCTTCCTTAGTCGGCATAGCTAGAAGTACCAAAAGAGCGATACTTCCAACAAATGGAACAAATCCAACGAAGATGAGCGCCCAGTGGAAACCAGCATCACGAAGGCGACGGACCATCAAAGCAAGTGACGGCAAGAAAAGTGCTAGGCCAAAAATAAAATAGATAATAGCGATAAAGCCCAAAGTTATAAGAGCACCCTCGTTTCGCGAGTTAGCCAGAGCATTCCCGTATGCTAAATAGAAAGGAATACAAAGAATCATATTTCCAAGAAAAACCCACCAATAGTCGGAACGTGTTGAACGGCCTGCAAAATCTACATAGCCTTTAAAGAAATTTTTATAAGCGTTAATCATAATAGACTCCCTATATATTTTTTATTTAGTATCAGTTTATCACACATAGTCATTATTGACAAGTCTGTCCATAATTGAGAATAAATAAAGCGACTACATAGGATAATACTCACATAAAAACTGCACTCTTTTTAAGAGTGCAGTTCATCTTAATCAACATGTGTCGTTTCGTTAGCAAAGCTAATAATAGCTCTCTTCAATTCCGCACCGCGTAAAGCTCGGAATTCCTCAATTTTTTGATCGATTCTGTCTAGAGGCATAACATTAACCTTACCAACAAAAATCTTATCCATAACTTGGTTTTCAACTAACTCAGTAGATACAAGCAACTCTTCATAAAGCTTCTCACCTGGTCTAATTCCAACTTCTACGATTGGAATTTCATTTTCAGTATGACCACTGAGTAGAACCATTTTCTTAGCCAAATCGTAAATGCGTACTGGTTTGCCCATATCAAGGATAAAGACTTCTCCATCCTTTGCATAAGCGCCCGCATGAATCACCAAGCGACTAGCTTCTGGAATGGTCATAAAGTAACGAGTCATTCGGAAATCCGTCACCGTTACAGGCCCACCTTCAGCAATCTGGCGTTCAAAGACAGGAATTACACTACCACGGCTACCGAGTACGTTACCGAAACGAACCGCACAGTAGGTAGATTGGCTACGTTGATTAAATCCAGTGACAATCAACTCAGCCACACGTTTAGTTGCTCCCATTACGTTTGGTGGATTGACGGCCTTATCAGTTGAAATCATGACCATTTTTGGAACTCGAGCAACGTCAACTGCCTTAGCAACATTATAAGTCCCAAGGATATTATTCTTAAAGGCCTCTTTTGGATTACGCTCCATCATAGGAACATGTTTGTGGGCTGCGGCATGGTAAACAATGGCTGGTTCATACTGTTCAAAAACTTGAAGCAAGCGCTCATAATCTTGAATATCCGCAATGACAGGAACATAATCAATTCCTTGGAAACTACGAATTAATTCATGATAAATCAAATAAATGGAGTTTTCTCCATGTCCAAGCAAGACAACTCGCTCTGGATTGAAACGACTAACCTGACGGCAAATTTCCGAACCGATTGATCCGCCTGCACCAGTAACTAAAATCGTCTTACCATGTATCTCGTCTCCGATACGTGACTCATCTAAACGAATTTCCTGTCTTCCCAACAAGTCTGCAAGGTCCAGTTTTTGGAAACTACTAACAGACGGATGAAGGCCCTGTACGACAGATTCGACTTTGGGCATCTTGAAACATTTGATATTAAGCTGGTTACACATCTGCAAAATGCGTTCGTACTCAGATGGATCCAAGGAAGGAATCGCAACAATCACCTTTTCAACCCTGTAACGTTTAGCAAGTTCAGGGAGCTCATTGTAAGAACCTAATACCGGAATCTTCCCAAGTTTCTGGCCTTTTTTCTTTTCGTCGTCATCCAAAATACCAACCAACTCTAAATCACTAGTAGGATGTTGGTAGCTATCCATAAAAAGAGCTCCACCATCTCCTGCACCAATCAAGAAAGTTCGACGATGCTCGCCATCTCCGTTCCCCTTCTTACGTCTAGAATAGATCGACTGCCAAGTAATACGAGGAAGTAGAATCAAGAATGTTGTCAGTAAGATAAAGAGTACAATAAAACGAACAGAGAAGAGCGGAAGAAAGGTATAGCAGATAATGTAAGATAAAATACTACTAATCGTCACACCAAAGAAAATCTTCATAAAATCTGTAATTTTACTATAACGACTAATACTTGCATTTAGACCCCAAAATCCAATCATAATCTGATAGAAAAGGAAGGTTAGAGCTGTGTAAATTACATAGTCTGCTGGTGTGGGATTAATCAATCCATAGAACAAGATATAGGAAACAATGATTGATAAAACCATACTGGTAATGTCAAAAAATCCCCAGAATACTTGTTTTTGTTGTTTATTTAATACTTCAACCAGATCAATTACATAATCTGTCATTTTTTTATTCATGTGAATGGTATCCTCCTACGCAAAATCACATTTTCTAGTAATCTTCAGATAAATTTTTAAAATCTAATTGGCTTCAATTACTTGCTTTTTCTTAGAAGTTTTAAAAATATAAACTGTCGCACAAATCCTGGACATAGGGCAACGACAACCTGGATTAAGACACTTTTCAGATATTCTCCATAGGAAATCTGTCCACGCGCGTGCATTCTTTGACGTGCCTGACGATAGAGCTTGAGATAGCGAAGCCCTCCACGGCGTTCAAACATTCCCGCTCCCACGCGCACCTTACATAGGATTTGATCCACATTTCCAGTTCGAGCTCCAGCACTAATCATATTGAGCCAGAGGAGATCGTCTTCCATATAAAGACCATCCTCATAGTTACCAGCCTTGAGCACCATCTCTTTTTTGAACATAACAGTCATGTGGTTAAAGGCACTTCTCATACGTTGGTAGACAACAATATCCTCATGCTTAATCGGCACACGGCGGTAAGACACAATCTCATCAGGTCGGTCGATAAATTCTGCAATATGACCACCTAGCAGATCCAAGTTTTCTTCTTCCATCAAATTGAACTGCTGCTCAAAGCGATCTCTAACAGCAATATCATCTGTATCCATACGTGCAATGACATCAAATTGGCACTGTAAAACACCGTACTGAAGCGCTAGACCTAAGCCGCGATTTTGTTCAAGTGGACAACGTTTGATTGGAATACTTGACTGTGCTTCCAATTTCTCCAAAACTTGATACAGTTCAGGTGTCAGTGGACCATCCTCTACGAGAATGACTTCGCTAGGTTTAAGCGTCTGGTTTAAGATGCTCTCTACTGCCTCTTCTAAAAAGACTGGATTTTCTTTTACGTAGACTGACATCAAGACACTAAATTTCCGATTTTCTGACACAGTTTTTCTCCAATTTATAGATTTTCTTTCACTATTTTATCACAATTTCTCTGACTTTTCCTATTTTTATTTGAATGCCAGAAAAAAACTAGTAAAGCTAATCTAGTTTTTGGGAGTAGCTGAATCCTTTCATAGCATAGCTTTTTGTCCCTTATCTTGACATCTATAGGAAAAAAATTTAAAATAAGCTGTTATTAAAATCGTCTTATTGAGGTTCACATGAAAAAACGATCACTCTTTTTTATTCTAGGAATTATCTTAATCGGAGCGGTCTTAAGAGCTCCTTTCACAGCTTTACCAACTGTTTTGGGAGATATTGCTCAAGGTTTAGGCGTGGAAGTTAGTTCACTTGGTATTTTGACCAGTCTCCCTCTCTTGATGTTTGCCCTCTTCTCCTCTTTTGCGACTCGTTTAGCTCAAAAGATTGGACTCGAGCACCTTTTCACCTATAGTCTTATCGTATTGACTGTAGGCTCCGTGATTCGTATCTTTAATCTCCCATTACTTTATCTGGGAACCCTACTCATCGGAGCAAGCATTGCAATCTTTAACGTGCTTCTTCCTAGCGCCATTCAGGCCAATCACCCACAAAAGATTGGCTTTCTAACAACCATCTATGTGACCTCTATGGGGATTACAACGGCTCTTGCTTCCTATCTCTCTGTATCCATTACTCAGGCGACATCTTGGAAAGGCTTGATCCTCTGCCTATCCTTGGTCTGCCTACTAACTTTAGTGGTCTGGTTCCCCAACTATAGTCACAATCATTTTCTAAAAGAAAATGAGGAAAAACAAGAGAAAGAGAATATCCTAAAAAACAAGAAAGTTTGGGCTATTATTGTATTCGGTGGACTTCAGTCCTTACTCTTCTATACCAGTATGACCTGGTTGCCAACCATGGCAATCAGCGCTGGCTTATCTCACACAGATGCCGGTCTTTTAGCTTCTATCTTTTCTCTGACTAGTATCCCCTTCTCGATGACTATTCCAAGTTTAACGACTCGTTTGTCCAATCGTCACCGTCAAATCATGCTGACAGTCATCTCTATCGCTGGATTGCTTGGAATTGCCATGCTCTTATACCCGAGCAAGAGTTTCCTCTACTGGTTAGTAGCGCATCTCTTGATTGGTACTGCCTGTAGCGCTCTTTTCCCTTATCTCATGGTTTGCTTCTCCGTCAAAACTAGCTCCCCTGAAAAGACAGCCCAATTGTCTGGGCTTGCCCAGACCGGAGGCTACATTCTGGCAGCTATCGGACCAACTCTCTTTGGTTATAGTTTTAACTTTTTCCATTCGTGGATCCCAGCTGTACTGGCTCTTCTAGTTATTGATATCATCATGACGATCTCACTCTTTATGGTTGATAGATCGGATAAAATCCTCTAATCTTCTAGTTTTTACTAGAAGATTTTTTATATGTAAAAATTTTATACATATTACTTGACAGGGCTTACATTTAGATGTATGATGTATGTGTAGAATAATTATATATAAAATTTTTACATACTATAAAGGAGGTGCCCCATGTATTTTCCAACATCAGCGGCCTTGATTGAATTTCTCATCTTGGCCATCCTAGAACAAGGGGATTCCTATGGTTATGAAATTAGTCAAACCATTAAACTCATTGCCAAAATCAAGGAATCTACCCTTTACCCCATCTTGAAAAAACTGGATACCAACCGCTATCTGACTACATACTCTCGCGAATACCAAGGTCGGATGCGGAAATACTACTCCTTAACAGAGATTGGGGAGGAGCAACTATTTGTACTCAGAGAAGAATGGACACTCTACACTGACACTATCAATGGCATCATAGAAGGGAGCATTCGCCATGACAAGAACTGAATATTTGAATCAGCTTGAAGCCTATCTGATGAAACTGCCTCAATCTGATCGCATTGAAGCCATGGATTACTTCAAAGAACTCTTTGATGATGCGGGTCCAGAAGGTGAGGAGGAGCTTATCGCTAGCCTGGGAAGTCCAAAAGAAGCTGCCCATGATGTCCTGACTACACTTCTTGACAAGAAAATCAACGAAGAAAATTCCAGCAAGAACGACCGCCATATTTTACGCATCGCTCTACTAGCCCTTCTTGCAGCTCCTATCGGAATTCCAGTCGGAATTGCTCTTCTCATGGCTATCATCGGGATTTTTATCGCTGCTGTCAGCGTACTTATAGCCTTCTTTGCTGTATCTGTAGCTGGACTAATCCTAGGAGGCGTTCTCCTATTTGAAAGCTTCTACGTTCTGGCTGAATCGACATCTGCTTTTATACTGATTTTTGGTGGAGGCTTACTAGCTATCGGAGCTTCGTCTCTAGTCTTACTAGCAACTTCCTATGTAGCACGTTTCTTTGGATTACTAGTCCTTCGACTTATCCAATGGATCCTTAATAGAGGAAAGAGAGGTGAAAGACATGCGTAAATGGACAAAAGGATTTCTTATCTTTGGTGTTGTTACCAGTATCATCGGTTTTTCAATGATGATTATCGGCATCCAAACAGACGGTGTCAGAGGCCTCCTTGCAATGTCACAAAAACCAGTCTTTGAGAGCCGAATGGAAGAGCTCGTTTTTGATCAAGATATTGAAAATCTTAACATGTCACTAACAGAACATTCGTTAGTCATTAGAGAATCTAGCGATGACAAGATTCACCTTCAGTATCACCCGACCATCTCTGAAAAAGAAAACCTCCAGCATTCTATCAAAGAAAAAACTCTTGAGATTTCTGACACCAAGTCAACGACACACCGCTTTGTAGGTTCTAGTATCGAAGGTATCCTCTTTATCGCAAGCGGAATTTCCAGCCGCAATGATGAGGTCGTTCTATCGTTGCCAAAAAGAAGAGAATTAAAAGATCTAACCGCCCAGGTCGACCACGGTGTCCTTTCGATTGCCGATGTAAAACTCAGCAATGCCAAGATTCAGTCAAATGGCTATCTCCTTCGTATCACTGATAGCGAGATTAAAAATAGCCAACTGACCACAGCTGGAATCGTCAATGTATTTGAAACCAGTCTAACAGATAGCCGTATCCAAGCAGAACATCAACATATCTCTGCTGACGACATCCAAGTGCACGGTAAGGTAGAATTCGAGGCAAGAAAAGATATCTCACTCGAGTTATCCCAAAAGGAACTTGAGCGAATCAATGTTGAGTTTTCTGCTGAACATGGTGATATCTATCGCTGGCATCGAGACAGACGTGACATACATACGGGAGGTAGTAAAGGTGAAGCATTAGCGAACCCTTACAAAACAGAAAAAAAAGATACGCAAGATCTCCTCGTCGCAAAATCGAATCAAAGTATCTATTTCCCATAATAAGATCGCTTGCTTTCTTATAGAAATCATGAATAAAGATAACTAGTAGTTACTACTCAAAAATTAATCAAAAAAAGGAGGTCTCATCATGACTCAAGAATGGTTCGAAAGTGCTGATTTTGAGAAAACAGCCAACAATGAGAAAAAAGAAAACCCATCTGATCCAGTCATTCCCGAGGAAGAACTGAAAGAAAAAGAAGAGGCGCCAGTGGCTGAAGAAAATCTTCAGGTCAATCCTGAAGAACAAGAAACTGACCTAGAAAAAGTAGAGAATGGCGAACACGAAGAGATCGTGGAAAATACAGAAAAGATAGACAAGTCAGAAGAACCTGTTAAAGAAGTTTCTCAGACAAGCAAACCTTTGACCAACAAATCCTTAGAAAGTCCATTTGTCCCAGACCCTGTCCCTACAAAAACTGCAATCTTCAAAGAAGAATTGGCTGATTTTTGGATCTGGTTACAAGGTGCTCTCAAAGAGCCAACAGCAAGCATTGATACAGATAAAAAACATAGTTATAACGCCTTTGCGCTCCTAACTATCTTTTCTGCTACGAGTTTCCTCTTTACAGTTTATCACGCCAAGCAATCCTACTACGGCCATATGGCAGCCATCGACTCTAAAGCTCTCCAGCATCTCCCTTCACTAAATCTCTTTTCTATCTTCTCCATCTTGGTAGCAACAAGTCTCTTCTTCTTTTCAATCCTCATGGGTGGATTTGTAGTCAAACGCTTTGTCGACCAAGACCGTAACTGGACACTAGAAAAAGCCTTGCAAGAGTATAGCAGACTCTTCGCTCTTCCTATCCTGCTCACGGGTATTGCGAGTTTCTTTGCCTTCTTTAATAGTCTACGTTTTGCAGCTCTTCTTTGCCTCATTAGCATTGGTCTGGTACTTCTTGCTAACCTCTACATCATCTCAAAACCTAGTAAAGATAGTCAAACCGACCCCTTCTATCGCCTTCTCTTGGCCTTTCTAGTCAACGGAAGCATCCTATTTCTCTTTTTCCTAGCAGAAATGGCACTGGTTTTCGATTATCTTCGAATCCTAGCCTTTATGTAAGATAAAATCCTGTCACTCTGACAGGATTTTTTGTACACAAAAAGCAGACCAAAAATCTGCCTTTTCTTATTTTTAGAACTACTATCTTTCGTTTATTTCTCTAGTTCACTATTTACTAATGCTTCAAAATCTTCCCCTAAAACAGGTCCTACCACTATTTGATTAGCATCCAAGTCCTGATAAAGTTCTTTTGGAAGAGCTTCTAAAAAGGCTTTGTAATCTAATCTGGCTACTGCTTCATAGTCTTCAGGCTTAGAACCATCTCCAGATATTTTCACCAAGTCAATCTCCCAGATAACATCTTTACCTGCCAACTGCTCAATGTAAGGAGCAGGAACAACAGGCCCCTTCGGTAAGATAGTCTTAACTCCCTGGGCTAAATGGTAGATGCCGTGAATCTTGCCTTGGCCATCTGGGTAAAATCTGAGGGTTGCAAGATAAGCATCAGACTCTTGAACCTTTTTGACCAGAGTTTCAAAACGTGTCAAACCATCTTGTTCTAAGAAAGCTTCCAAATCCGTCTTATTAAAATAAATAGGTGAAAGAATTCCTTGACAGAAATATAGGCTAGCAGCTTTATCAGCCAGATAGTTCTTAACTGTTTCTTGGAAATAAGCATTTAAGTCAAAGTCCTCAAAACCTTCAACTGCTTCTCCTATCTTACTAGACAATGCTCGCAAAAGATCTGCTACAATTTCCCAGTCAGCTCTTGTGATAAAATCGGGAATAACAACTTGATAGCCTTTCTTGCTATCTTCATAGCTAACTTTAAAGAGAAATTGAGACTTACCCACAACAGCACACTCGATATACTCAAGACGATTGAGAGGCTGACGGAGATAGATAGCGTCATAACTATGAGATTCCAAGCCATCTACAAGGGCTAAGATTGATTTTGCTGTTAAAATCTCCTGTTGTCCCAGGACACTTTGTTTATTTGGAATAAAAAATGCTTTCACCATACATGGGCTCCTTTGAAATCGTTTACATATAGTATACACTATTTTCCTGAAAGATGCAGAAACAAATTTTAGATTTTTGGGTAAAAAGCATAGAAAAACAGCCCGTCAGGACTGTTTGCTTTTTATACTGCTGTAGCTGGATCTAAACTCTCACCAAGTACTGCTAAACGCTCAATTACATCAGCTTCTGTTAATTCATGTTCTAAGACATAACGATTGCGTGGATGAACACGGCACTCATGTGAGCACCCGCGAAGGTATTTATCTTCATTTTCTTCTGACGTTAAGATACGACGGTTACAGAATGGATTGCCACAGTTAACGTAGCGCTCACATGGTGTTCCATCAAACCAGTCCTTACCAACAACGGTTGGATTCACATGGTTGATATCCACTGCGATACGCTCATCAAAAACATACATTTTCCCATCCCAAAGCTCACCTTGAACTTCTGGGTCTTTACCGTATGTTGCAATACCTCCGTGCAATTGACCAACATCTTTATAACCTTCACGAACCATCCAACCAGAGAATTTTTCACAACGTACTCCACCTGTACAGTAAACCACGACACGTTTATCCATGAATTTTTCCTTATTGTCACGAACCCATTGTGGTAACTCGCGGAAGTTACGGATTTCTGGACGGATAGCTCCTCGGAAATGACCTAGATCATATTCATAGTCGTTACGTGTATCTAAGACAACAGTATCTTCGTCAAGAAGGGCTTCTTTAAACTCTTTTGGAGATAGGTAAGCACCAGTTGTTTCTAATGGATTAATGTCGCTATCAAAGTCATTGTCCTCAAGACCAAGGTGAACAATTTCTTTTTTGTAGCGAACAAACATCTTCTTGAAGGCTTGCTCGTTTTCTTCATCAATCTTGAACCATAAGTTCTCCATTCCTGGGAGACTGTGAACATAGTCCATATATTTTTGTGTTGTTTCGTAGTCACCTGAAACTGTTCCGTTAATACCCTCATCAGCCACAAGGATACGACCTTTTAGACCGATAGATTTACAGAAGGCCAAATGATCTGCAGCGAATTGTTCCGCATTCTCAATTGGAGTATAGAGGTAGTAAAGTAAGACACGAATATCTTTTGCCATAAGATTTGTTCTCTTTTCTATTCTTAAATTTTCAGAATTTTTCATCTAACTATATTAGTATACCGATAAAGAAAAGCGATTGCAATTTATTTGACTGAAAATTAACCTCCTCTGGCAGGAGCTAGTTTTGATTTGCAATCCTACATCTAATTCAAAATAATAAAAAAATCCTTGGAAAATTCCAAGGATTAATGTTTATGCTTTTTTAGCTTTAGACATGTAGAAGAGTTGGAGAAGAATACCAACGATAGCCATACCGATAACGATGAAGAAGGCCATTGTGTAGTCTCCTTGGTTTGCTTGTGCAAGACGTGAACCAAGCTGTGGACCAGCAATCGCAGCCACACCGTATGCAGTAAACATCCAACCGTAGTTTGTTCCTACATAAGTTACTCCCCAGTTTTCAGCAGTGATACCTGGGAATAAACCTAGGAATCCACCGAATGACAAGGCAACCATCATAACTCCAAGGATAGCCAAGATGCTTCCTGGACCTTTGAACAAGGCTGTAAGCAATAATCCAACAGCAATTGCTCCAAACATAGCGATAACTGTAGGGTAGCGACCAATCTTATCAGATACTGAACCCCAGAAGATACGTCCAAATGTATTAGCGATAGATACTAACATAACGAAGAGTGTAGCTTCTCCTACAAGTTGATACTGGTCAGAAATTGATGCTGCAGTACCGATGATCATCATTCCACCAGTAGCACCAAGAACGTAAATCAACCATAGAAGCCAGTAATTTCCGTCACGAAGCATTTCTTTGTAAGTTTTACCTTCTGGTTGAGATGCTCCAGCTGCCGGTGCAGCTGCAGGAGCTTTCTCCATTACCAATGAAGAAGTACAAATAACAATTAGAAGAATGATACCTAATACTTTGAATGTTGAGTAAACACCCATAGAAGCAATCAAAGATTTGGCAACTGGACCGATAATAAGGGGACCTAACCCGAAACCTGCTGCTGTCAAACCACCAGCTAGACCTTTTTTATCTGGGAACCACTTAGTAGCAACTGAAGTAGATGCTCCATAAGCTGAACCAATACCAAGTCCTAGGACAACCCCGTAAGTGAGATAAAGGACTGGAAGAGTGGTAGCAAATCCAGTAGCGAACATACCAGCACCGAAGAGAATACCACCTAGGAATACAAATTTCTTAGGTCCTTCTGAATCGATTTTAGGACCAAAAATAATCATACCAACAGGTACCATTGCAAAAGAAATACTAAAGGCCAAAGAAGTTTGGGCTTGAACCCATCCTTGACTAGCATTGGTTTCTAGCAGTGCCTTTTGAAAGACTGACCAGGCGTAACCAGCACCTAGAGAGAGATTCGTTAAAATGGCTGCTGCCAAAATTAACCAACGATTGGGTGTTTTTTTCATATGAATAACCTCATGTAAAATTCTTATCCCCAAAGGGAATTGTTGACAAAAATTGTCGATTTTTCATTTACTCAGCCTAGATAGCTAGTCTAGAAATCACCAAGCAAATAAAGTAATTTTCACAATGTTAAGCGCTTTCATTGTCTTACACTCTTATTATAATCTACTTTATATCAAAAAGCTACTTAATTAAACTAATAGGGGTATTAGCTCAATTAAGCCCTATTCATATACTATCATATTGTATTTAAAAAGCTTTTCTAGTTGCTCTCTTTAGCCTTTTCGCACCAAATACAAAAAAAATCACTACCCCATCTGGAAATACCCAGACAAGATAGTGATTGCTCTTTTTAGGAATGAATACACGAAATCAATGAGGATTTATGAATTATTTGTTTTTCAAGAATTCATCGTATTGTTTTTGCATTTCATCCAATACTTTTTGGTATGCACCTTCAGATTTAAGTTTTTCCATCAATTCTGGAATAGCTTTTTCTGGGTCTACAGTACCAGTGTTGATAGCTGTATCGAATTGTTGCATAGTATTAGTGATTGCTGAGATTTCAGATTTCACGCTGTCAGTGTTAAAGATGAATCCAAGCGCTGGAGATTCTTTTGCAGTTTCCAAGTCTTTCTTAGATTGTGCAATTTGCTCGTCTGTTACGTTTTCGTTGATGTAAAGGATCCAGTTGTTACCAGTGTTCCATCCACCCATGTGAGTGTTTCCTTTGTATCCATCAAGGACACGAACACGGTTTTCTTTACCTTGAATTTTCTCCCAGTTCTTGCCTTCTGGACCGTAAACAAGACCGTTCAAGAGTTCTGGGTTAGTGTTCAAGAGGTTCAACACTTCCATAGCTTTTTCTTTGTTCTTAGAGTTGTTTGAGATTACAAAGTTAGCAACTTGAGTTGTTTGGTTTTTCTTGATGAAGTTAGTAAATGGTTTGATTTGGATGTCTTTGTTAGCAACACGAGAAAGCAAGCTGTTACCGTAGTCAGCTGGTCCTACTGTTTCTTCACGTACGAACCAAGTATCTTGTTGAAGGTCAAATGAAGTATCGCTTGTTGCTACGTCTTTTGGAATGTATCCTTCTTCGTAGAATTTGTGAAGAGTCTTCAAATGCTCTACGAAACGAGGAACTTCGTAACGGTTAACGATCTTAGTAGTATCTCCTTCAAGGTCGATTACGAATGGAAGACCGTTTGCTACTGGGTAGTCGAAGTTTTCAGATGGGATAAAGTTCTTAGTAACTGCAAATGGAACTACATCTGGAGCTTTTTCTTTAATTTGTTTCAAGACTGGTTCAAGTGTTTCGTATGAAGTTACACCTGAGATGTCGATTCCATATTTTTCAAGAAGAGTGCCGTTGAAAGCAAAGTTTTGTGAAGATGCAACGTTAGCTGCAACTGGAACTGCATAGATCTTGCCGTTTACAGTATTACCTTTGATGTAAGCTGGATCAAGCGCTTTGTAGAGTTCTGCTCCTTCTTTCTTGTACAATTCTGTCAAGTCAGCATAAGCACCTTTTTGAGCGTTTACAATGTAGTTATCTGCAAATGCGATATCATAGTTTTCACCTGATGATGTGATAACTGACATTTTCTTACCGTAGTCACCCCATCCAAGGTATTGGATATCCAATTTAGCACCAACTTTTTCTCCGATGATTTTGTTTGCATTTTCTAGCAATTCATCCAAGTTATCTGGTTTGTCACCGATTTGGTACATTTTGATAACAGTCTTATCACCTGATGACGATGATGATGATTCAGCAGCTTTTTGGTTGTTTCCTTTAAGGTTACCACAAGCTGCAAGTCCAGCAGCCAAAGCTAGAAGGCTAGCTGAAGTAAAAGCATATTTTTTCCAGTTTTTCATGATAAAAACTCCTTTTTTTATTTTTAATTATAAACAATGTAATGATATTTAACTTCTATCACAATGACGAAGTTAGAGATAGAGAAACTGTATTTCTCAACTAGCACTATTCTTTAACACCACCGATGGTCAAACCTTTTACAAAGTAGCGTTGGAAGAATGGATATAAAATCGCAATAGGAAGGGTTGCAACTACAACCATTGCCATACGTCCTGTCTCTTTTGGAAGGGCAACTGCAAGTTGACCTGACAAACCAACTGACTTAGCAATGTAGTCCATATTTTGTTGAATCTGCATGAGCAAATATTGCAATGGATACAAGTTGTCACTCTTGATGTAAAGAAGAGCGTTAAACCAGTCATTCCAAAAGCCAAGAGCTGTCAGAAGCGTGATGGTTGCTATACCTGGTAATGAAAGCGGCAAACAGATCTGGAAGAAGATCCGAGCCTCGCTGGCACCATCGATACGAGCTGATTCGAGAATTGCTTCTGGGATAGTCTTCTTGAAGAAGGAACGCATCAACATGATGTTGAATGGAGATAGCAGCATTGGAATAATCAAAGCCCAAATGGTATCACCAAGGTGAAGCAATTGAGTCACCACGATGTAGCCTGGTACCAAACCAGCATTGAACAACATACTAAGAAGAGCGAAGATTGTAAAGAATTTACGATACTTAAATGTTGAACGTGAGATGGCATAGGCATAAGTTGTTGTGATGAAGACGTTTGTCAATGTACCAACGACCGTTACAAAGACAGAGATAAAGAGCGCTTGTAAAATCTTATCTTGAAACTGAGTCAAAAACTCAAACCCATCTAACCCAAATTTAGAAGGGAAGAAACTGTATCCGTTTTGGATGATACTGGTTTCATCCGTAATCGAGATAATGATTACGAAGATAAAGGGCAATATACAAGAGAAGGCCAGCAAACCTGATATAATACTGAAGAATATGTTTGCTTTTTTTCCGAAGGAGTGTATGCCGACATTATCAATTTTTCCTTTTTGAATGTTTTTTGCCATATGCTCCTCCTTTCTAGAATAGTGCCGAGTTAGGATCAACACGTCTTGCAAGTAAGTTTGATAGGATAACCAGAATCAAACCTACAACTGACTGATAGAGACCAGCTGCTGAAGCCATACCGATATCTGCTGTTTGAGTCAATCCGTTAAAGACATAGACGTCTAATACGTTTGTTACACTATAAAGCTGTCCAGCGTTGTGAGGAATTTGATAGAAGAGACCGAAGTCTGCACGGAAGATGTTTCCGACTGCCAGAATGGTCAATACTGTCACAAGCGGTGTCAACTGAGGAATGGTTACGTTACGGATACGTTGCCATTTGCTAGCCCCGTCCACTGTCGCCGCCTCGTAATAGGTTGGGTCAATCCCCATAATGGTTGCGTAGTACATAACACTACTATATCCAAAACCTTTCCAGATACCTAGGAAAAGTAGGAGATATGGCCAGATGCCTAAGTCAGCGTAGAAGTTAATTCCCTTCATACCGATAGTTTGCAAGAATCGGTTGATGACCCCTTTATCGATGTTAAGGAAAGCATCTGTAAAGAAACTGATGATAACCCATGATAGGAAGTAAGGGAATAGCATAGAAGTCTGGAATATTTTAACCATTTGCTTAGAGCGAAGTTCACTAAGGATAATGGCGATACCAACTGATACAATTAAACCGATAAAGATAAATCCAAGGTTGTAAAGGACAGTGTTTCGAGTGATTACAAAGGCATCCTTGGAACTAAACAAGAATTTAAAGTTATCTAGTCCGACCCATCTACTATTTATAATACTGTGGACGAATCCTTCACCAGTCATATGGTAGTCTTTGAAGGCAACCACATTCCCAAAAACTGGAATGTAGAAGAATAAAATCAACCAAATTGTTCCTGGTAGAACCATTAAGAGAAAAATCCAATTATCTCTTAAAGTTTTTGAAAACTTGTTCATAATTTCCTCCCTTTTTATTTTCTAAAACTTCAAAATCTCACATTTTAAACTTGATAACGTTTACAAAAATAGTATACTCTTATTTTTAGGACAGTTTAAACTACAAATTATAGAAAAAACTCCACAAATTATTTTTTGTGGAGAAATTTTGTTTATAAAAGTATGTTTCACGAGAAACGCTCTGATTCATGCAGGGTGTTCTAATCTTTATGTTGTATAGATTGTCGAAGCTGTTGCAATGGTATGCCATTGGTTGGCAGTCGTCGCTGCGAAGTCCTTATCTGCATAGAAATCATTAAATGGCAAGATGTCTACTTCTAGTTCATCAATACGAGAAATGTCACCTGCTAGGTAGTTTTCAATACGATTTTCTGCTCGCTTGATACGTTGTAAGAGTCCACCCATGCGGATATCCACGGTATCCAAGCCAAAGACCTTGTTTTCTTTCAGCCATTGCTGGCTAAAGAGCTTGTGGAAGTGTTCAATCTCACTTCTGAGTTTTGGTAATTCCTCTCTGGCAATTTGTTGCAAGCTTTCTTTATCATCTGCTTGATAGGCTTGACGAATGCGTCGGCCTACATCAACTTTATCACTTAAAATGACATTCAACTGTGCCTGAGTTTCAAAAAGATAAGCATAAGCGCCTGCTTTTTCTTTAATAGTAGCAAGAGTCTCAGCTGCTTGGGCAAAGTGAGGTCTATCCTGTTCAGGAGTCATGTGCTTGTCAAGAATTGGGCAAAGAACATCCTGATAAAAGACATAGCGATTGGGATTGATACCACTAAGATTGTCTGGTAGGTCTGGCAAGAGATTGGCCAGATCCAGCTGCATAAAGTCCTCAACGGATAGGCCTGTATTGGTCTTGAAATGGGCAGATAAACGTTCTAAATCATTGCGATAGCTGAGCTCTGCCCAGATTTGCAAACTTGGTAAAATCGAGAACTGGGCTGTTTCACCACCATTGTCCCCCCAACCCGTCACGATGACTTCCTTGATCTGGTTGGCACGGCAAGCTTTATTGGCTTCTACTGCAATGAGACGACTGAAATGGTTGTGTGGTGTAAAACCAATCCATTTCCAAGCACCACCTGCAAAGGCGATATCCTGACTAATCTTGTGGTGATTACGGAAGTTTCGGTTGTATTTTTCCTCGCTATCTTGGTAATAATCCCAGTAAACCAAGGTCACACGGTCTTTTAGACTGTCTAAGTAAACACGAGTTTCTTCTGGAATTTCTACCTCACGGTCGTACTGGCCATCTGCTGACATGAGCTTGAAGAACATATCGCTCCACATCTGGCAGTGGAAACCATACTTGTCCGCAATATCCAGCACGCGCTCCAAGTGTTGGCACATGAGAAGACTACGATCCACCACACCGTTTAGGATAAGGTAACGTCCCAAACCAACCAAGTGGGCTTCGTCCATTCCGATATTGACCTTGCGAGTTTGTAGTTTAGACAACGTCGCAAACATGCCATCAATCAGGTCATAGACTTTTTCTTCGCCAATGAGGAGAATGTCTTCTACATCACGGAGTTCTTGTACTTCTTTGACGCCCCATTTGACAAAGGCTGATAAGTGAGCCAAAGTTTGGATACATGGCACAAAGGTCATGTCAAACTGCTGGGCGTAGGCTTCAATTTCTTGTAACTCTTCAGCAGCATAAGCCCCACGGAAATAGCCAAAGTATGGCTGCCCCTCAATCTGATAGGTGTCCTCCATATAGAGCTCAAAGGTTGAGTAGCCCATGAGAGCCAGAAGTTCAATCATCTGCTTAGCAGACGCTACATTGATCACGGCATTTCGCGAACAGTCTGCCATGTAAGCTAAATCTTCATAGGCAGCTTGTTCTTCAATCTCGACCTTATCACCTTCTGCTAAAGCTGTTGCTAGCACGGATAAGGCACGGTAAAGTTGATGAGGTTGGCGGTAGGTCAAATGATACTGTCCACTCTCACCCTTGATAGAGATAGACGCTTGGTCAGATTGAGCAACTGCCACTTCTACATCCGGTAGGGAAATGTGATTTTTTAATACTTCGATAGCTTGCGCTTGTTTGGAACTAAGTCCTGTAGAAATTACCATAGGTTTTCCTCCTGTAACCAGTTGACAAGGGCACCGTAGAGATTAGCATCTGCGTGATAAGTGCAAGCTTGAATAACTGGAGCAATTGTATATTCTTCATAAGTTTCTACAAAGGCATCCACCGCTTTTTGCACACCTTTGATAAAATCAGGGTTCTGACTGATAGAGCCACCTAGGCTAATGACATCTGGGTCGATGAGGTACTGGATATTGAGCAGGCCTTGAGCTAAGTTACGATTCATGCGTTCAATGGCTTCTTGGCAAAGGGCATTTCCTGCCGCAGCCTCTTGATAAATCTTACGGCCATCCCAGTCAGACTGACCTGATTTTTCAATCACATAACGAACCATATTTCCTGTAGAAGCTAGTAGCGACCAGTTGTTGAGTTTTTCTGCGGGTTCAATGGTTGTCATATAACCAAACTCTCCTCCCAAGCCATGACGACCTCTGTGAAGTTTCCCATTGATAATCATGGCACCGCCGATTCCAGTCCCAATCACGACACAAGCTGCATTTTCAATCTCTGGGTGAGCTAGCAGTTCACTGAGCCCAACACAGTTAGCATCATTTTCTAGATGGATAGGGAGTTGATGATGAGCAAGAGCTTCATACCAAGAAAATCCATGAATATAAGGAATAGCACTAATTCCCTCAATAACACCTGTCTCTTGATTAACTGCACCTGGTACACTCATGGCAATCCCGCTGTAGTCCTTTTCTGACAAGCGTTGGTCCAACCAAGCTAGTAACTCTTCCAGAGTCTCCGGAGTTGGAGTACTGGTCTTATCCAAAATCTTTCCATCAGGAGTTAGACTAGCAAACTTAATCCCAGTTCCTCCGATATCAATGGTTGCAAGGGTCATGGCTTTCACCTGTAAAAAGGAGCGAGTCAGTAGTTGATTCTTACTTTTTCGCTCCTCCTTTCTGTTTATGTTTACTTTTTGAAATCAGATTTCTTCTTTTTTAATCAATTCTGTACGAATTTCATGTGGTGCCAATAATCCTGAGTGAACTGGATATGGGCGTTCCAGCAAGTCAAGAATGGTCTGTTGTTTTTCAGATATGCGGACATTTTCTTGACTCATATTGTAGTAACGAAGGACATAGCCTTCTTCATTTTCAGCCACCTTAAAGGCTGTCGGGCAGACTTGTGGCAAGCTCAAAGCCGGATGGTTGAAGAGACTACCCGTAGCTGCAACACTTCCTTCTTGTTTTGTAACTTGAAGGGCTGTAAATGGCACTTGGAAGGCCTTGGCACGGCGAAAGACCGAGAAGCGTTCGCCTGCTTGGTGGCACTCTACTGCAAACTCAACCTCTACATCACGCAAGCACTGGGCTTCTGGAGTAGGGAAGTAGCCCCAGTCTCCAAGTTCACCTGAAGCACGAAGAAGAGTCACTGCAATGGTGTCATCTCCAAGGATTTCATACTCGTGCAATCCTTTGTTGGCTACAGTTACACCTTTTTCATCATCATAAAGGCTGACAAAGGCTTGTTGGTGTTGCGGGTTTTCAGGATTTTCCCAAGAAGCTGCTGGTTTGTTTGGTCGTGTCACAACCTCATAAATACTTTCAGAATCATTGCTTGGTCGAGTATTGTGGGTTTTAACCAAGAGACGGATGCGGTGGTCTTTGGCAGTATTGGTAAAGCGAGTCTTGAAACGAATCTGTGGATTGTCCACAAAGACAGTCATCTCAGTTTCAAGAGAAATAGCTGTCAATTCTTCTGAACGACCTGCATCACGTTTCATAAACTCGATGATTCCTCTTTGCTCCGCATCCAATTGTTCATCTGCACTGACTGGAATAGTCAAGTCATGTTTGAGAAGTACTTTGGCATAGCGAGCATTGTTTTCTAAGACTTCATAGCCTTTCAGTTGAGCGTAGATTGGCTCAGTTCCTTTTGGCTGGAAGTAGATATATTCGTTACCAATATCTCCACGGTCCTCAAATTGGATGAAGTCTTCGTATGCTTCATGGGTCGTCTTGTCATAGACAATGATTCCTTGGTCTACACTGACAGTTACAAATGGTGTGTCAATCACACCGTTTTGGTAGATACCATCGTGGCCTTCTCTCTCGCCTTCAACCAACTGGAAGCTTGCCCAAGAAAGAGCGGCTAGGTGAACTGGAAGTGTCACGCGCACTTGACGAGCGATACGAGGTTGACGGAATTTGTCTTTTGGAAGGTCATACTCAAAGTTTGCTCCCAAGTCTTCAATTTTAGCTTCGACCACACGGCCATCCAAATCTTTTACATGGTAGGTTGGCAAGGTCAAGGCTGCCATCTTTTTGTAGCCTTCAGTTGGGTGTAATTCTTTGAACTCACAAGTAACGACGTCGAGTACCGTGCTAACAGTATCTACCTTGTCATGCAGACTCGTGTTGATGACAGTAAAGAGGTGATCACTCTCAGCATTTTGAGTTGCCAATTTCCCCTTCCATTCATTAAGAAGGTTGGTCTTGACAAAGTTCCCAACCTGGTTGACCTTGGCAAAACGAGTTTCCATTTCACGGTGAACTTCGTCGATACTACATCCACAGATGCTATCGTGAGGTGCATTTTGCAGAAGTACCTTCCAAGCATAGGTCAATTGATCTTTGTGGTTATGTCCTCCAGTGATAATGGTCAACGGTTCCACGACCTGCTCTAACAAGTTGCTATTTTCTTGGAAGGCTTGTTTGAGGTAAATACGTGAAGAAGAGGTATTGGCAAGGGTGTACCAACCATCTGTTTCTTGACTAGTCAACTCACCTGTGACCGTTGATAGATGTTCAGGAAGCGCACTTTCCACTGCTTGCACATATTCGTCAAAGGAGCTATGAATAAAGGTCACGTCTGGGAAGAGTTCGTTTGCCACACGAATCGCTTCGCTAATATTTCTCTGTACAGGCTGATGGTCACAGCCGTTCATCATCAACCATTGGTTGGTCGATGCATAGTCACGAACGTCTGCCAATTTTTGTTTCCAGAAGGTCAAGGCTTCATCTTTATCCACTGGAATCTCGTTCCCGTTACTGTACCAGTTAGCAAAGAGAATGCCGAGTACACGGCTACCATCCGCACCCTGCCAGTACATCTCAGAAAATTGAGAGGTAAATTGCTCATCTTCGAGGACTTGGTTGTCAAATCCAATTGGTTTGACACCACGACCAAAGGCCGCTACGTGAATGCCTGATTTTTGAAGGATTTGAGGAGCTTGTCCCATATTCCCAAAGGTATCAGGGAAGTAACCGATTTGAGTAGATTTGCCCCATTTAGCACATTCAGCTTGGCCAATCAAGGTATTGCGGACATTGGCTTCACTGGAGATTAAGTAATCATCCTGCAAGATGTAGAAAGGACCAATCTTGAGTTTCCCTTCATCGATATAACGCTGCACCTTGTCACGATTTTCAGGGCGAATTTCTAAATAGTCATCGAGGACAATGGTTTGTCCATCTAGGTGGAAACTCTTGAACTCAGGATCATTTTCAAAAAGATCAAAAAGATTGTCAAAAAGTTCCACCAATTGCATGCGGTGACTTTCAAAAGGTAGATACCACTCACGATCCCAGTGACTGTGAGAGATGATATGTACAACAACATTTTCCATGAAGTAAAACCTCATTCTAACTTAAATTTAAAAATATATTTGTGATTCTGTACAAGAATCTATCGAGCTAAAACTCATTATCGAATATCCAAGTAGTCCAAGACCAACTCACAGAACATCATATTGGCCCATGAGAACCATTCACGAGAGTAGAGAGTCGGGTCATCTACGTGGAAGCTTTCATGCATCACACCTGTTCCGCCATCGCAGGCAACTAGCTGGTCTAGCAAGTATTTTTTCTCAGCTTTATCTGTAGCAGTTAAGCCTTGGATAGATAGAGCAATCGGCCAGATATAACGATAGAAGGTATGAGAACTTCCAAGCCCACTTGCGTACTCTCCTTCATAGAAGTAGGGATTTTCAGGGCTGAGAATGGTGCGACGAGTTGCTTGATACACTTCGTCATTGACATCACAGTAACCAAGATATGGAGCAGCTAACAAACTTGGTACGTTAGGGTCGTCCATGATGCTAGCATTTCCTAAACCGTCTACTTCGAAGGCATAAATTTTTTCACCCTTGCTGTTGGTAGTGTAGGCATAGTTTTCGATTCCTTCTTGAATCTCGGCTTGGAGACGTTTGGCATCAGCAATAATACTCTCGCTATCAGCTAAGTCTAGTGTTGCAAATATTTCTTGAACATAACTCAAAACAACCACTGCAAACATATTGGATGGAATCAAGTAGCTATACTGACAGCAGTCATCGCTTGGACGGAAGGCTGACCAGGTCATTCCTGTAACGGCAAAGTCAGGACCAAAGCCATCATTCACCAGAGTGTCTTCCTTACGATCGGTGTCACGAACAAAGCGATAAGGTGAATTGTTGTGGTCTTGTTCCACTGTCCAGAGATGGAGGATTTCCTTGGTCGCTGTAACAAAAGTCTCATCAAACTGGCTAGTCTCACCAGTTTCTTTCCAAAGGAGATAAGCCAACTGCAAGGGGTAGCAAAGCGAATCCACTTCATACTTACGCTCCCAAATCCAGCCATTGAGGTCTGTATGGTCTGTCTCGTGATGACCCTTCCAGTTCTCCTCAATATTGAAAGAGTTGGCATAGGGATCCTTGAGAATCAAGGTCATCTGACGTTTAACCAAACCAGCAATGGTCTGGCGCAAACGAGGGTCTCTTTTTGCCACATGAAGATATGGTCTCAGCTGAGCAGTTGAATCACGGAGCCACATAGCTGGGATATCTCCAGTTAGTACAAAAGTTGAGCCGTCTTCTAAGATTTCAACTGTATTGTCTAAAGTATCTGTGTAGCAACGTTCAAAGACATCAACCCATTCAGGATGTTCCTTGGCACGTTCTGCTACTTCATCTAGCCATTCTCTAACAATTTCTTTAGAATATACCATAAACTTTTACCTCATTCAAACAAGATTCATTTTCAGTATATAGCTTTTAGCCCAGAAAATATATACACAAATGATAGTCATTTTTCTACAAAATTGTTATATTTGAAACTCCTTTTCTAAAGACCATTTTTTCTGATATAATGTAGAAAACAGCTAAAGGATATTCTATGAAACCGATACTTGAAACCATCGATACCCGCTTTGGCACCGCTAGCAAGCATGCCTTTTCTCGGGGGAATACCCTACCTTACACGGGGGTTCCTTTTGGGATGAATTACTTTGTTCCACAAACTAGTGACCAGGAAGGATCTTGGTTTTTTGATCCCCATCTTCCTATCTTTCAGGGTGTTCGACTAACCCACCAGCCTAGTCCTTGGATTGGTGATTACTCCTGGCTCTTACTGACACCAATTACAGGAGAAATCAGCGGCGATACTCTCTTCCACCGTCAGTCCTCCTATAACCTTGATTGTGCTATTTTTAATCCTCATTTTCTAAAGATTTTCTCTTTGCGCTATCAGATTGAAACCCAGTTGAGTCCTACTTGCTATGGAGCTTCTGTTCAACTAAGACAAACTCAAGGCAAGAACCTCTCGCTCTATGTTCATGCATCTGATGAACTGACAGTCGAACTAGTCGATAAGCGAACTCTTGTCCTGAGACAAACAGGCGAAACCGAAACCAATAAAAGTCCTCTCGTCATGTTTACTGCTCTCGCATTCTCTACGGATATTGAATCTATCAATCAAGAGGGGCAAGACTGGCGGATCGACTTGGCTGGAGCAGAAGCTCTAGTTCAACTAGCTACTTCTTTTATTTCTAAAGAACAGGCCCTCTTTAATCTGCCTAGAAAAGACTTTGAAGAAACGAAATTAGAGGCTAAAGCAAGTTGGGAAAACCTTCTAGGTCGTTTTGATGTCGTGGAAACTGGCTCTGTAGACCGAACATTTTTTGATCACTGTCTTTATAGACTCTTTCTTTTCCCACAAACCTTCTATGAGGTAAGTGAGCAAGGCGAGACTATTCATATAGACCTTGCTTCAGGAACGATCAAGCCTGGTCTACTCTTTACCAATAATGGTTTTTGGGATACCTTCCGCACTTCATTCCCACTCTTTGCCTTGATTATTCCGGAATACTATCGCCAATTTCTTGAGGGCTTCCTTAATAGCTATCGAGATACTGGTTATCTCCCTAAATGGCTGGCTCCTGACGAACGAGGCATGATGCCTGGCACCTTGATTGATGGCCTTATTGCTGATAGTGCTTGTAAAGGCATGGCGCCTGAGTTTGAAGAAGAATTTCTCAAAGCCATGATTGAAACTGCTACTAAGGCAGATCCAAAAGCTATCAACGGGCGACACGGCCTAGCCCAATATCAAGAACTTGGCTACCTATCCACAGATTATCATGAAAGTGTCAGCCATACCCTAGACTATGCTTACAGTGATTTTTGTATCTCTACTTGCGCAGCAAAATTAGGTCAAGAAGAGCTAGCCCAAACCTATGCTCACTATTCTAAGAATTATCAAAATCTATTTGACCCTGAAACAGGCTACATGAGGGCGCGTGATGTAGATGGCAACTTCCGTCCTGACTTTTCTCCTTATAGTTGGGGGCGGGACTATGCCGAATGCTCAGCTATTCAAGCCAGTCTCGGTGTCTTACATGACATTTCTGGGCTGAGCCAACTAATGGGGGGAAAAGAAGCCTTTAGCGACTATCTTTTGAAAACTTGCCAAAGTCTCCCACTCTTTGAAACGACCGGCTATGGTTATGAAATCCATGAGATGAGCGAAATGGCAACAGCGTCATTTGGTCAACTAGCCATTTCAAACCAACCAAGTTTCCATATCCCTTATCTTTTCCGATATAGTAATTATCCTCAGTATACCAGTCTCTTAATCAAGACCCTTCGTCAAAAAGCCTTTCGATCTGACTGGGATGCTTATCCAGGAGATGAGGATAACGGTAGTCTATCAGCTTGGTATGTCTGGTCTGCTCTTGGGCTTTACCCGACCTGCCCAGGAAAAGCAAACTATGACCTTGGAATTCCACTCTTTGACCACCTTCGTGTCTATCTTGCAGAAAAAGAACAGTGGTTGGATATTCGTACTCAGCAAAATCATGAACACTTCCACTTTGTCCAAGACTGTCGATTGGACGGGAAAGAAAAACAAACCATCAGTCATCAGGAACTGCTTAATGCTCAAACCCTTGACTTTAATCTCAGTTGGTTACCAAAGCATTAATAACCTAACCCCTTTGTCACGTGCAAAGGGGCTTTTTATTTCTACAATGTTATCCACAAACTGTGAATAACCTTCAACTTTTCTTCGGAAAATATTTTCAAGATTTTCCAAAACATATTTCCAATCCAAGTATCTATGATTTACAATAGAAATTCTGTTAGAATCCTTGTCCTATCAGGATTTATACTAGTTTATCTTATCTTATAATTCCTAAATTTCTTGTCCCCTTTACAAACGATAGCTATAAAAATATTTATAATAGGCTAGTGTCGAGTTATCCACAAGTTGTGGATAACCTTTTTCTTAACCAACAAGCTCCACTCTCTATCCGTTAGCTAGGTTTTACTTTTTTTTATAGTAAATTTCAAATTTTGTTAGGCGCTTTCAAAAAAACATGATATACTGAAATTATCAGAAAAGGAGACATTATGAAAAAAGATCAACACCAACTTAATTGGCTGATGGTTTCTCTGATCGCTTTCAACATGGTTTGGGGGCTAGGAAACGTCGTCAACAACTATTCTCAACAGGGAATTTCCGTCGTCGTATCTTGGGTTTTAATCCTCGCACTCTACTTCATCCCTTATTCCCTCATTGTCGGACAACTAGGTTCTACCTTTAAGGAAAGCGGAAGTGGTGTTAGTGACTGGGTTGAAAAAACATCAACCAAACGTCTCGCCTACTTTGCTGCTTGGACCTACTGGGTTGTGCATATCCCTTATCTCGCACAAAAACCTCAAGGAATTCTAATTCCGCTTGGTTGGGCCTTACAAGGTAACGGACAATTTCTTAAACAAATCGACATCCACTGGATTGTTATTCTCTGCTTACTGATCTTTGGACTTTTCCTCTACCTTTCTACAAAGGGATTGACAACTCTAAAAGTCATCGGTAGCTTGGCAGGAAGTGCTATGCTGATTATGTCTTTACTCTTTGTGCTTTTGGCTGTCGGTCTGCCTTTCATTAAACCAGACATCCAATTTGCGACACCACACATGGATCAACTGAGCACCTACATTCCAAACTTTGATTTTTCTTATTTTACAACGATTTCACTACTAGTCTTTGCAGTTGGTGGTTGTGAAAAAATTTCCCCTTATGTGAATCAAACTCGCAACCCTGCAAAAGAATTTCCAAAAGGTATGATTGTAATGGCAATCATGGTTGGGCTCTCTGCTATCCTCGGATCAGTTGCAATGGGAATGCTATTTGATGGCAATAATATCCCTGAAGACCTCATGCGTAATGGTGCCTACCAAGCCTTCCAGATGTTAGGAAATTCTTGGGGAGTTGGAAACCTTTTCGTTGTGATTTACGCTCTTACAAATATGGTCGGACAAATCGCGGCACTTGCCTTCTCTATTGATGCACCATTACAAATCCTACTCAATAACGCTGACGAAAACTACATCCCAAGCTGGCTTCGTAAACGTACTGAAAAAGGTGTCCTCATTAACGGTTACCTCCTTACAGGCGTCCTCGTTAGCCTTATCATCATCCTTCCAATTTTTGGTATTCAAGAAATTGACGGACTTGTAAAATGGATGACCAACCTCAATTCTATCGTAATGCCAATGCGTTATCTCTGGGTATTCCTTGCCTATATGATGCTCAACCGTGCTTGGAAAACATACAAAAATGCCGAATACAAGTTTGTTAACAATCCTAAGCTTGGCTTTGTTATCGGTACTTGGTGCTTCCTCTTCACTGCTTTTGCTTGTATCCTTGGTATGGTTCCAAAAATTAGCTATGCTGAAAATCCAACTGCTTGGCAATTCTCTCTTCTTACAAACATCTTGACTCCAATTATTCTGATTGGATTAGGTGTGATTCTACCAGTACTTGCCAAAAAAGAACAAAAGAAACAAATCAAGTAAGTCTACTACTAGCTAGATAAAATTGATTTTATCTTTGCTTGAAAGAGTTTTCTCAGCAAAAATCCCCTTGAACAGTAACGTTCAAGGGGATTTTTTTGTCTACTAATGTATTTTTTACTTGGCTTCATACCAAGTCACACCTTCATTCTCATCAGCAATCAATGGCACACTGAGTTGAATGGCTTCTTCCATGGTTTGTTTGACGAGTTTTTTGATAGCAACTAATTCTGATTTAGGCACTTCAAGAACAATTTCATCGTGCACTTGTAAAAGCATCTTGGTTTGATAACCACCTTCTACCAATGCTTTATCCAGCTGAATCATAGCGATTTTGAGAATATCTGCTGCCGAACCTTGGATAGGTGAATTGATCGCTGTACGCTCTGCAAAACCACGAATGTTAAAGTTACGCGAATTGATATCTGGCAACTCACGACGACGTTTGAAGAGAGTCTCTACGTAACCCTTATCACGCGCCTCACGAACCACTTCATCCATGTAGTTTTTAATACCTGGGAAGCGTTCAAAGTAGGTGTCGATGTAAGCCTTCGCTTCTTTACGGCTGATACCTAGATTATTGGATAAACCAAAGTCTGAAATTCCGTAAACCACTCCAAAGTTGACAGCCTTGGCATTGCGACGGTCGTTTGGCGTCACATCCTCAGGACGTTCAATCCCAAAGACACGCATGGCTGTCGAGGTATGGATATCTGCCCCTTCTTGGAAGGCCTTAATCAAGTGCTCATCCTTAGAGATATGCGCCAAAACGCGCAATTCAATCTGTGAGTAATCCGAGCTGAGAAGGACACTATCCTCCCATTCTGGTACAAAAGCCTTACGAATGAGGCGCCCTTGTTCCAATCGAACAGGGATATTTTGCAAGTTTGGATCTACACTAGACAGACGCCCTGTCTGAGTCAAATCTTGCACATAGCGCGTGTGAATCTTACCATCCGCTAAAATCCAGTCCTGTAAGCCAATCACGTAAGTGGATTGAATCTTAGCAATCTGACGGTAATCGAGAATTTTCTTGACGATTGGTGCAATAGGAGCTAGACGCTCCAAGACATCTACTGCTGTCGAGTAACCGGTCTTGGTTTTCTTAGTGTATTCGAGAGGGAGACCTAGCTTTTCAAAAAGCAATTCACCAAGTTGTTTAGGCGAGTTGATATTAAATTCCTCACCAGCCAATTCATAAATCTCTTGAGTCAGTTTCTCAATGACAAGCTCATTTTCAGCTTGCATCTCGAGTAGAGTTTCTTTTTTAACCTTAATCCCAGCGATTTCCATCTTAGCAAGAACAAAGGCCAAAGGCTGCTCCATCTCATAGAGGAGGTCTAATTGACCGTTTTCACTTAACTTTTCAAGCAATACAGGCTCTGTCTCAACCAATACAGCAACCTTACGAGCTAAGTGTTCCAAGAATTTCTCTCGCTCAGGGATAGCTTTCTTGACACCCTTACCATAGAAAGTTTCATCATCGACTAGGTAAGTTTGGCCATAGAGACTAGCAATGGTTGAAATTTCATTATTCTCTACTGTTGAGAGAAGATACTTAGCTAAACGACTGTCAAAAGCAGGAGCCTGCAAATTCAAACCAAAGCGATTTAAAAGGACTTTTGCTTTCTTAAAGTCATACACTTTCAGAGGTGTTTTTTCTAGAAAATCCTTAAAAATCGGATTCTGCAGAAGTTCCAGCTTATCTGTAGCGTAGAGTTTGTCTCCACAAGACCAGGCAAAGCCAACTAAATCATCTATATGATAGTTTTCTCCAAAAAGTTCAAAGTGGAAGATGGAGTCTTCACTCAGCATATCTTGACTCACTTTATCCACCATAGTGAAATTCAAAGTCTCAGCTTGGTTAGTCTGAGAAGCATTCAAGGCTTGCTTGAGCTGTTTAAAGCCCATCTCATCGTAGAATTTCCCAAGGTTTTCCACATTTGGTCCACTATAGACCAAATCATCTAGACCTATCTCGATTGGCGCTTTCGTGTCGATGGTAGCTAGTGTTTTTGACAGGAAGGCTTGTTCCTTATCATTGACAAGATTTTCCTTCATCTTAGAGGCCTTCATGCTATCAATATTTTCATAAATGCCTTCCAGCGATCCGTATTCTAACAAAAGCTTGATACCAGTCTTCTCACCAATCTTAGTGACCCCAGGGATATTATCTGACTTATCCCCCATGAGTGCCTTGAGGTCAATAAACTGAGCTGGTGTGATTCCCATCTTTTCCATGAGATATTCTGGTGTAAAGGCCTCAAACTCAGTCACACCTTTCTTAGAAATCTCAACCACGGTATGCTCATCTGTCAACTGGATCAAGTCCTTGTCTCCGCTGACAATGGTCACATCAAAAGACTCTTTCTCAGCCAAGCGGCCCAGGGTACCAATGATATCATCCGCCTCATACTGGGCCAACTCATAATGACGAATTCCAAGATGATCTAGCAACTCACGTATAAAAGGAAATTGCTCACGAAACTCATCTGGAGTCTTGGCACGACCACCCTTATAATCTGCATACATCTCTGTACGGAAAGTTGTCTTTCCTGCATCAAAAGCAACCAAGATATGACTCGGTTGGACACGTTCCAATAGGTGATTTAGCATCAGATGAAATCCGTAGATTGCATTGGTATGAAGTCCATTGTCATTTTTAAAACGATCCAGTTGCTGATAAAGTGCAAAGAATGCTCGGAAAGCAACCGAAGAACCATCAATCAATAATAATTTTTTCTTGTCCATACACCCATTATATAGGAAAGCAGGGAAAAATACCATTGCTAAGAGTTAGATTAAAGGAGAAGGCTTATTGGGATGTTTTTTCAACTCGCGCACCATTGCTATCAACTTGGAATCCATCGATTGTCGTATCTACTGCCAATTCTCCAGATGCATTCACGTAATAATATTTCCCTGAAACCTGGAACCACTGATCTGTTTTCATAGCTCCTGAGCTTTCAAAATAATACCAAATGCCTTTGTCCTTCAACCAACCCGTCTGCATTTCTCCAGACGATTTCAGGTAATACCACTTGGAACCGTCTTTTAGCCAACCTGTTCTCATGGCACCACTTGTTTGGAAATAGTACCAACTGCCGTTTATCTTTTTCCAACCAAGAGCGACTTTCCCATTTTCATAATAGTACCAAGTTGTCCCCTGTTTTTCCCATCCACTCTTAGAGGCGGCTATTTTAGTTAGCTGGACATATCTTCTACTACCAGTTCGGGATAGATAAGAAAGCCATTTATAGCCATCTTTTTCAAGAGTCTGATCGTAATGAACACTTTCTCCAGGGTAATAATAGTCAATAATCGCAGCCTGTTGTGATGGCTGGTTCATAATAGCAGCTTTTTCTGTAAACAAATGAGTCCCAGGAGTCCCAAGGGATGGAGTTACAGGTACAATAGGAGCTTTACTCGTAACTCCCAGATCCTTAAAGTGAATGAAGCCTGTCATAGAACTTGCTTTTATCGTTCGACGATTATACTTACCTGTATATCCATAGTTGTATTCTTCAATTTCAATCATATCACCAAAAACATTTGAAACCCATGCAACGTGGCCATAGTCTCCGCTTCCGTCCCAAGCAATTGAACCAATTGTCGGAGTCTTATCCACACGATAACCTTCTCGTTGAGCACGATAGCCCCACTCCCTAGCATTTCCGTATGCTGGAGGTAGCTCAAATCCATTGGCGTTACTTAAACGAAAAGCAGCGAAAGAAGTGCATTGTCTAGAGTATAGACGCCATTTGTCAATATCTTGGCTTCCATTTTTATAGTAATGAGGGTAATCATCCCCTCGTGCTCTAGAGGCTTGAGCCAATTGATCAGCCTGAACAGATCCAGCTCCAAATAAAAAAGCACCTGCCAGCAATAGGGAAGCTGTTCCTACAGTAGCTTTTTTTAGAGTAATAGCCTTTTTATTTCCTGCTTTAGTAAATGTCATTCATTCTCCTTTAGTGATATAAATTTTTGAGGTTATCCTCAAATAACTTATTCGGGAGAAAAAGAAAAAAGTGGGAAATTTCCCACTTTTAGATAATTATTCCTCGTCCAAGTATCGAATCAAATTCTTTTCAGTTAAGATATCTGAGTAAGTAAAGGATTCAACATAGACATTAGCTTGTTTATCTCCTTCAACATTACCAAACTCAACGATAAAGAGTGACGGATACACTTCTATCAATTTTCCTAACTTATTTTTTTGACGTTTACGACCATTTTCTAGGGTCATCTCAACGACTTGTCCTTCATGCGCCTTGATTTCTTCTTTGATTTTTTTCATCTTAGCTACATCTGTAAATGCATCTGTCATCTTTGTTCCTCTCTCTTTGAAATACTTGAAAATTTGTTATATTCTTTTTGGAAAATCAACTCAACTGTCCCACGAGCACCGCTACGGTTTTTCTCAATAATGACTTCTACCTTATTATTCGGAAGACCTTCCTCTTCTCCACCAGTTCTATCATAGTAGTCTTCACGGTAAAGAAAGGCTACAATATCCGCATCTTGCTCGATAGATCCCGATTCACGAATATCGGATAAAACTGGTCTTTTATCTTGGCGTTGCTCAACTCCACGAGATAACTGACTAAGGGCAATGACTGGAACTTTGAGTTCCTTTGCTAGAATCTTCAACTGACGAGAAATTTCAGAAACTTCTTGCTGTCGATTTTCTCGACCAGTTCCTGTGATTAGCTGTAGGTAGTCAATCAAAATTAAACCAAGATTACCTGTTTCCTGTGACAATTTTCTCGCACGAGAACGAATCTCTGTGATTCGAATCCCTGGTGTATCATCGATATAGATACTTGCTTTTGCAAGATTACCTTGAGCAATCGTATATTTGCGCCACTCTTCCTCAGTCAATTGCCCTGTACGGATAGAGTGAGACTCTACCAAACCTTCAGCAGCCAACATACGGTCGACTAAGCTCTCTGCCCCCATCTCTAGCGAGAAGATAGCAACTGTTTTATCTAACTTGGTTCCAATGTTTTGAGCAATATTTAAAGCAAAGGCCGTCTTACCAACAGCAGGACGAGCTGCTATAATAATCAACTCTTCCTCGTGTAAACCTGTAGTCATATGATCCAAATCTTGATAACCAGTAGCAATTCCTGTAATATCCGATGTTTGTTGTGAGCGAGTTTCCAAATTTCCAAAGTTCAGGTTTAGGATATCACGAATATTTCTAAACCCACTACGATTGGCATTTTCGCTAACATCAATCAAGCCCTTTTCTGCCTGAGCAATAATTTCATCCACAGGACTAGATGCTTCATAAGCTTGATTAACAGAATCTGTTAATTTAGCTATCAAGCGACGAAGCATGGCTTTTTCTGCCACAATTTTTGCATAATACTCAGCATTGGCAGAGGTTGGAACAGAGTTGATGATTTCAACAAGGTAGGACAGGCCACCAATATTTTGTAAATCATTCTGATTATCTAAAATGGTACGAACAGTTGTTGCATCAATTGCTTCACCACGATCAGACAGATCCACCATAGCCTGAAAAATCAAACGGTGAGCATACTTAAAGAAGTCCTGAGAATCAATATATTCTCGGACAAATACGAGCTTGCTTTCATCAATAAATATAGCTCCCAACACAGATTGTTCTGCCAAAATATCCTGGGGCTGAACTCGTAGTTCTGCTACTTCTGCCATCAGACTTTCCTTCCTCTTACAAAAACGTTACTCAAATCTAGCTTAACCTTCTCTTACACGAAGATTGATGACGCTAGTTACATCTTGATAAATCTTTACAGGTACATCAATCAAACCAACTGCTCGAATTGGCGCTTGCACTTGGATGTGACGTTTATCAATTTTAATTCCAAATTGTTTTTGGAGTTCTTCAGCAATTTTCTTATTGGTAATAGAACCAAAAGTACGTCCATCTGGACCTACCTTCTCTACAAACTCAACAATCGTTTCTTCAGCTTCAAGTTTTGCTTTGATTTCTTGTGCTTCAGCTAGAAGTTCAGCATGCGCTTTTTCTTCTGATTTCTGCTTACCGCGCAACTCTCCAATAGCTTGAGCTGTTGCTTCTTTCGCAAGATTTTTCTTGATTAAGAAGTTTTGTGCATAACCTGTAGGAACTTCCTTAATTTCACCTTTTTTTCCTTTTCCTTTAACATCTGCTAAAAAGATTACCTTCATTCTTCTGTCTCCTTATTTGTTATATCATTAGAGATTACTTTCTTTAATTTATCTCCGGCTTCCTGTAGGGTCATATCACTCAAACGCGCTGCTGCTAAGTTAAAGTGACCACCACCGCCTAACTCTTCCATAATACGTTGAACGTTAATCTTACTGCGACTACGAGCAGAAATAGAAATATCTCCCTGGAGATTTCTTGCAACTACAAAACTAGCTTCTATACCTGACATAGCAAGCATAGCGTCTGCCGCTTTACTAATGACAACCGTATCATATTCCTTATTCTCTAAAGCTTGGGCTACCAGAATAGATGGTTGCACCATTTGGCCTTGTAAAATTAATTCATTTACTAAACGGTACTCTTCAAAATCAGTCGCTGATATATCTTGAATTACAACACTATCACTTCCACGTATTCGTAAATAGCTAGCCACATCAAAAGTTCGACTAGTCACACGAGACGTGAAATTCTTAGTATCAAGCATCATACCACCCATCAGTAGGCTTGCTTGAATACGACTCAATCGAATCTTCTTAGAATTTTGGAACTGAATTAACTCAGTCACTAATTCACTTGCACTGCTAGCTCCGCTTTCAATATAGGTAATAGCTGCATTGTCAGGGAAGTCCTGATCTCGTCGATGATGGTCGATGACAATGGTTTGAGTAAACAAGTCATAAAACTCTTTTGAGAGTGTCAAAGCTGTCTTAGAATGGTCAACCATGACTAATAATGAACATGTCGTCACCATATCCATTGCTTCAGTTAGAGGAAGAAGTTTTGTCACTCCCTCGTTTTCTAAAAATTCTATAGCTCTATGAATATCAGGAGACATTTGCTCAGCATCATAAACAACATAGGACTCGTCCATTACATTGCTAGAGAATAACTGCATACCGACAGCCGAACCTAAAGCATCCATGTCTAAGTTTTTATGCCCAACGATGAATACACGATCAACACTTTTCAGCTTT
Source organism: Streptococcus sp. SM5 (assembly GCF_027497975.1). Taxonomy (NCBI): domain Bacteria; kingdom Bacillati; phylum Bacillota; class Bacilli; order Lactobacillales; family Streptococcaceae; genus Streptococcus; species Streptococcus sp. SM5. The sequence continues at coordinate 49,129 of NZ_JAJNSC010000012.1, forward strand.
TCAGAAATTGCAGTCATCATTGCTCTCGTACGAGTTCTTGTACGTTTAACAGACGCAACAGAGCCTCCACCAAAGTAGACTGGATTCTTAGTCTCATCATTTTCTCGTACGACAACCTGATCTCCGCCACGAACTTCAGCTAAGTTAAGGTTGGATAAAGCAACCTTACCAATGCTCTCGTGATCACCGTCTCCATATGAAAGTCCCATACTAATCGTTAAAGGTAGATTCCTTTGTTTAGCTTCCTCACGGAAGGTATCAATGACAGAGAACTTATCCTTCATCAAATGTTCAAGAACGATATAGTCTGTAAACAGGTAAAAGCGATCCATGCCAACGCGGCGTGAAAACATCTTATGCTGTCTTGTAAATTCCTCAACAAAATTGGCAACAAAGCTATTGATCTGGCTGATATCAGATTCAGACGTTTCATTTTCTAAATCATCATAGTTGTCAACTGAGATAACACCAATAACTGGACGACTAGTAGCCAGTTCAACTGTCGCTTCATACTCTCCTGACACATCAAAAAAGTATAAAACTCCAGAATTTCTGTCAAGATGAACAGCGTAACGCTTCTCTCCAATATTGGCATAAACACCAGGAGAAGATATAGACGCTTTTATGATTTCTTGAACTTGGGAAATATCAATCTCCCCATCTTCAGTTGTTAGAATTAGCTCGGCATAGGGATTAAACCATTCAATTTCAATACTATCCATGTTGAGTTTGATTACTCCAACCGGCATCCGTTCTAATAGTGTACTTAGACTATCTTCAGCTTGGTGGTTTACATATTGAATTTGCTCAATTTCAGTTTTCTGATAGCATTTTCTCTGAAAATTAAATAACACTAAAAATGCTACAATAAAGAAAAATAGGCTTGCTATTGTGACAAAATCATCTTTCAAGAAAATAACCAATACAGACACGACTAAAAATGCCGTCATAGCAAATAGGTATATTAAAAAGGGATTTTTTTCATTTTTTTTCATTCGAAACCTCTTGCGCATTATTATACCATAAATAGAGGCAAAAAGCGAACTTAAGGAAGTTTATAGACATGCTAGACAAGTGTTGCATCAAGCTTTTAAAGAAAAAGGAGGGCGATTAAGTCGCCCTCCTATAGATATACTTCTATATTTGCCTTATGAATTTATTCTGTAAAATAGATTATTCGCCTACTGAGATTTCAACCTGTTTAAGACGTTCTTGTGCTTCTGCCACAATTGTTTCGATGATTTCTTTACATGGTTTAATTTCTTTTACCATACCTGCTATTTGTCCACTCATCATTGAACCATGCACAGTATCACCTTCGTAAACAGCTTTAGAAAGTGAACCGATAGTAATTTCCTCAAGCTCTTCACGGTTTGTACCTTTTTGTTCTAATTCGATGTAGTGGTCTGTCATTTCATTGCGAATACAACGAACAGGAGCTCCTGCAATACGTCCAGTAACAGCAGTTGCTGTATCATTTGCTGCAAGGACAGCTTCTTTATAAGCATCAGCAATTGGACATTCGTTTGAAGCCAAGAAGATAGTACCCATTTGTACACCTTGAGCTCCAAGTGTAAAGGCAGCAGCCAATCCACGACCATCAGCAATACCACCCGCAGCGATAACAGGAATATCAACAGCGTCTACAATTTGTGGAATCAAAGCCATAGTGTTGGTGTCACCAATGTGTCCTCCGGCTTCTGAACCTTCAGCAACAACTGCATCAACCCCAAGTTCTTGCATTTTTTGAGCATGTTTTACACTAGCAACCACAGGAATCACTTTAACGCCAGCTTCTTTCAAATATGGCATGATATGTTTTGGAGTTCCTGCACCAGTAGTAACAACCGGAACTTTTTCTTCGATAATAACTGTTACAATATCCTTGATGTTTTTCATCATTAACATGATATTAACACCAAAAGGTTTGTCAGTTAATTTTCTCAATTCACGAATTTCTTCGCGAAGTTGTTCTCCTGTCATACCACCAGAGGCAATAATTCCTAGTCCTCCAGCTTCTGAAACAGCAGCAGCAAGTTGATAGTGAGAAATTTGAGCCATAGCTCCTTGGAAAATAGGGTATTTAATTTGCAAAAGTTTAGTAATAGACATATGTTTACTCCTTTATTTTCGGTTCAGTTTTGTTTGAAATTCAACAGGCTATTTTCCTGTATCTATCAAACAAGAGAATTTAGTCATTTGTCTCCTTATACGCAACTATTATAAAAAGTCTGGTCTACGATCTTGCTGTTCTGTAAATGGAATCACTGGTGGACGTGAGCGTAAAACATAGTTCACAAATTCTTTACCTTCTTTATCAAATTCTGCAACTGCAAAAAATTGATCATGATAGAAGAAGAACTTATAACCATTTTCAAAGGCTTGCTTAAGCCATTTTTCTTTTGCTGAAATAGACTTCATTGGATAATCATCTACAGCCGGAACCCACAGTGGATTTCGATGAGCGTGTGTTAACATCAAATCACCCATGTGAATCATTGTATCTTCACCTTGTTTAAGCAAAATAATACAGTGACCATTACTATGTCCGCTTGTATGAATCATTTGAATTTCTGGAATAATCTCAACAGAATCAGAGAAAGTTGTAACTTGGTCCTGAATTGGTTCCCAATTCTCTTTCAGATAAGTTCCACGAGTACGATTGTTAGGATTTCTCATCTCGTACCATTCTATATCATTGACAATAATCTTTGCATTAGGAAACTTAGAAACAAGATTGCCCTCAGAATTAACGCGTGTCAAACCACCTGAATGGTCATGGTGCATATGTGTCATCAATACATAATCAATCTTCTCTGGAGACAAGCCTAAAAGCTCTAAACTCTCTTCAATTTTACTTTCAGATAAAATTCCAAGATTGCGTCTTTGTTTCTCAGACAATTTTGCCGTATCGAAACTTGCATCCATCAGGTAATTCTTCCCTTGATATTGAATGAGGATTGGATCTGTCAACTCTGACATCATATTCGCTTCATTAGTTGGGTAGTAACGTGACCACACAACTTTTGGAACAGGACCAAATAATGTCCCTGCATCAGTTAATTTATCAGCTCCTCGTAGCCATGTCAATTTCATATCGTGAAATTGATACTCTTGCAACTTGAGTTCTGTCATTTTATTACTCCTTTAGCCACTGGTGTGCTATTCTTTTTCGAATTGAGTCTCCAGATTTCCCGTAACTTTCAATAGTTTTAGCATCTTTTAAATAACGATCAATCGGGGTTTTATCCTGTGCTTGTAGCGGACCTATTAATCTGATAATCTCTTCAGAAATTTCAATAGCTACTTTTGTAGTAAATAATTTAATCTGTGAAACATACAAAGAATCATCTAACATTTGATTTTTATATGAATTAAAATACGCTTCTGCTGCACATAGTTTTGTATATAAATCAGCAAATTGATGTTGATAAATCGTCGCATCAATCAACCTCTTACCAAAACCACGTTTCACCTTTAGAAAAGATAAACCTTTTTCAAAAGCTCCTTCGGAAATTCCAATAGAAACTGCGCTTAAACCTAATTGAAGCTTTCGAACAAAGTCACTTAACTGTTCTTGACCAGCTAAAGTCATCCCTAATAAACTATCCTCTGATAATTCAATATTATCAAAAGTAACTGAACTGATTGGTAAACCTTTTAGTCCTTGTTTAGGGATATCTTCTCCAAAATAAACACCTGGATCCTTAGTGTCTACGATAAAAAATCCAAACGACGGTTTCTTTTCATCATTTTCTACTTTGGCAAATATAAAAAGTATATCCGTAAAACGGCAATTTGAAACAATCGATTTCTTACCTGAAAGACGCCATCCATTACTTGTTTTAGTCGCAGTTGTATTCACTAATTCTAGATTTTCGCCAAGATATCCCTCAGAAAAACCTAGACCAGCCAATATCTCTCCTTTAATTAATTTTTCAAGATATAGACTTTTTTGTTTGGGACTACCGTATCGATTAATAGGATAAATCCCATAGCAAGCCTGCGTTAATAAAACTGTCGAAAAAGCAGCAAATTCTTTTGAGATTATACGAATAAAAGTCATGAATTCTTCACTTAAAATCGAATCTTCATCCCTTACGATGGATGAAAATATATCAAAAGATTCAATAAACTTATCGAACAATTCTCTTGGAAATTGATTTTTATCTGTTCTATGCTCAAAATAGCTTGCAATTAGACTGCTTATTTCTGCATTATACCTTTTAGCAAGGTTATCATTGTAGACCATCACTCTTCACCCCAAGCTAATTCTCAGACAAGGGTTGATAATACCCTTTTAACAATTCTTCATACACATAGGATTCGACCTCGTTGTAGGAATCCTTGTACGGTCTACAGAACCAAACATTAAAAGGAATCGGGTCATTAAATCGAACAGTTTGGAAGCGACTACTATCTACAAGAGTTTCAACAGATTTTGGTAAAATTGTAATCAAATCTGTTTGATAAGTAGACTCAATTAAAAAGTCCCAAGTAGATGATAAATAAGCAAATTTAGTATTTATGCGTTGTGAACGAAGTTTCTCAACCACCAAATCATAAGTCGTAAATGTTTTATTAAAGATTGCTAAATCATAATCAGCAAGATCAGACCAATCTAGCGCTTCTTTCTGTGCTAATGGATGATGTTTATCCATATAAGCAACATACTCGTCTAAATGAATAATATGTTGTTCAAATTTTTGTGCATCTAAGTTCGTTGGCTCAATTAAAAATGCTAGGTTTAAATCACCGTCACTCATTTTTTGGTGAATTTCTTTCCCTCCACCCTCTATAACTTGAATATAGATGTGAGGGTTGTTTCTCAAAAAATGCGGTAGAGCGTTTGAGAAGAACGTTCTTAATATCAAAGAAGGAATACCAAGATTAATAGTCCCTCTCTGCTTTTGTGATTCAATATGAATCATTGAAAGCATCTCTTCGTGACGATTAACAATTTCTGTGGCAAAACGATAAATCTTTCGTCCTGCCTCAGTCAAACTTTCCAATCTACCATTCTTTCGATTGAATAATTGGATCCCCTCAGCTGCTTCAAAATTTGTTACAAATTGACTTAAGGCTGACTGACTAATATGGATCTTCTTTGCTGCAATCGATAGATTGCAACCACATTCGACTATATTAATGAAATAGTTCATTTGTATAATATCCACTTAGCTATCACCCTACTTCCATTTATTTTTTCACTTAGATACCAATTGATACTACCGCCTAAAAAGGCGATAGTATCGTTTACATATATAATATCATGTTCAGAAGAAAATAGCCAATATTAGCCTAGATAGGCATTGTCTTCACATCTTCTGCAACAATAACGTCACCGGCTGTTTTTTCAAGAACTTCTTCTACAGTTACACCTGGTGCAACTTCTTTCAACAAGAATTTACCATCTTTGAATCCAAAAACAGCTAGTTCTGTAATGACAAGATCTAAAACTCCTTTAGCTGATAGAGGCAATGTGCACTCTTTCAAAAGTTTAGATTCGCCACCTGTAGTATGTTGGATTGCTCCAATAACGCGTTTAGCACCTACCAAAAGGTCCATCGCTCCACCCATACCTGGTGCAAATTTTCCTGGGATAATCCAGTTTGCAATGCTTCCGTCTTGGCTTACTTCAAGAGCTCCAAGGACAGTCGCATCAACGTGACCACCACGAATAATTGCAAATGATGTTTGCAAATCAAACAAAGCAGCACCTGGAAGGAGAGTAATTGGCGCACCACCTGAGTTTGCTAGGTTTGGATTGTAATTATCTTTAGTTGGTGTTTCACCAAAGCGAAGGGCACCATTTTCTGCTTGAAGGATTACGTTAACACCTTCTGGGATGAAGTCTGCAGAAGCATTTGGAATACCAAATCCAAGGTTTACAACATCACCATCTTTAAATTCAAGAGCAACACGTCTTGCAATAATTTCTTTTGGTTTCATATTACTTTACCCCCGCTAATTTATTAGTCTCTGTCCAGAGGTCACCCATCATCTTGTGGTGTTCTTCTGGAGTTAAGCCTTGGACTACATAGTCAACAAGGATACCTGGAATATAGATGTCATCCGGTTTAATTTCACCAACTTCAACAATTTCATTTGTTTCAACGATAACTGTATCTGCTGCAAGAGCTAGTTGCAATGAAATGTTCTTAGTTGTACCATCAATGTACAAGTTTCCGTACTTATCAGCTTTTGTAGCTTTAATCAATGCTACGTCAAGTTTTAGCGGGTCATAAATGAGGTACTCGCGACCATTGCGAACTACTTTTTCATGTTCATTTTCTAAAATAGTACCAACTCCTGTCGGTGTCAAAACTCCTCCAAGACCTGCTCCACCAGCGTGAAGACGTTCAACAACAGTACCCATTGGAGTGAATTCCACTTCCATTTCTCCACTAAAGTATGCTTTTTGAGCAGCAGGAGATGTACCAACGTGGGCAGCAATATATTTTTTAACTTGGTGGTTTTCACAAAGGCGTCCAACACCCACTTCTTTACCTGGATGTGAAGTAACAACTGAAACCAAAGTCAAATCTTGTTGATTTTGTCTAACCAACTCTTCGATTAACTCCAAAGGTTCACCAACAGCAAGGAATCCTGAAATCCCTACGACATCACCAGGTTTTACTTTAGAAATAGCTTCTTGTAATGATAAAACAGCTTTCATACTAACACCTCAATTTTTATTTACGGTTGAACACGGCTTTACGTTTTTCAACAAAAGCACGCATTCCTTCAACTTTGTCTTCAGTAGAGAAGAGAAGAGCTTCAGCTTCTGTCTCTAAACGAATTGCATTCTTAAGAGGAAGTTCTGAACCAACTTGAATGACATGCTTAGCTTTTTCAACAGCCAACGGAGCATTTTTCATGATACTTTTAGCTAGTTCTTCAGCAGATGACAATAATTCCTCAGCTGGAACAAGTTTGTTCAAAATTCCTAGGTCATAGGCTTCATTTCCTTTGACGATTCTAGCAGTGTAGATCAATTCTTTTGTCTTGCTAGTACCGATCAAACGAGACATTCTTTGTGTTCCTGCGAAACCAGGAATGATACCCAAGCCAACTTCAGGGAATCCTACCATCGTCTTTTCAAAGCCAATTCTAATATCCGTTGAGAGTGCAAGCTCCAAACCGCCTCCCAAAGCATATCCATTAAGAACTGCAATAGTCGGTTGAGTAAGATCAGACAGACGGGTAAATGTATCATTGGCATATGTCATGTATTCGAAGGCTTGAATTGGAGACATTTGGTCCATTTCCTTAATATCAGCCCCTGCAACAAATGCTTTATCACCTTGGCCAGTCAAAATAACAACACGGATGTCTTCATGTTTTTCTACTTCATCCAAAACAAGATTTAAATCCGTCAAAACCTCTGAACTCAACGCGTTCAAAGCTGCTGGGCGGTTAATGGTGATATAACCGATACCATCTTTAACCTCTAATAAAACTGTATTACTCATTATTCTCCTCCTACTTTAAGTTATTTTGAGTATAGAGTACTGCGTCAACAAATACTGATACCAATGTAAGTGCTTACATTATAATAATACCTTATTTATTAACAACCGTCCACTTAGTATTTATGCTTGGAACTATAAGTTTATCTTATAGGAAAGCGCTTTTATTTTGATACTTTAGACTTCTAATTATTTAGAATAAAAAATATCTTACCCGAAATTCTCCGAGGAGATTTCAGGTAAGATATAATACATTTTAGTCAATCGAATAAAGTAGGAATTAACGTTCTACGATAACTGCAGTACCCATTCCTCCACCGATACAAAGTGTAGCAAGACCACGTTTTGCATCACGTTTTTCCATTTCGTGAAGAAGAGTAACCAAGATACGGCATCCTGAAGCACCGATTGGGTGTCCAAGAGCGATAGCTCCACCGTTAACGTTTACTTTTTCTGGGTCAAGACCTAGTTCTTTACCAACTGCACATGCTTGAGCCGCAAATGCTTCGTTTGATTCTACCAAGTCAAGATCTGCAACTGTAAATCCACCTTTTTCAAGTGCTTTACGAGATGCATAGATTGGACCACAACCCATAACTTTTGGATCAAGACCAGCGCTTGCGTAAGATTTGATAGTTGCCAATACTGGAACTCCCAATTCTTTAGCTTTTTCAGCACTCATAACTACGACTGCTGCTGCACCATCATTGATACCTGAAGCATTACCAGCTGTTACAGTACCATCTTTCTTGAATACTGGACGAAGTTTAGAAAGCCCTTCAAATGAAGCGTCTTTTCTTGGGAACTCATCTGTATCAAATACAATAGGCTCTCCACGGCGTTGTGGAATTTCAACTGGAACGATTTCTTCTTTAAAGCGTCCAGCTTCGATTGCAGCAACTGCACGTTGTTGTGATTGTACAGCAAAGTTATCTTGATCTTCACGAGTGATTCCGTATTGTTCAGCAACGTTTTCAGCTGTAATACCCATGTGGAAACCTTCGAAACCATCTGTCAAACCATCGCGAAGCATAGTATCTACTACTTTAGAGTCTCCCATACGAGATCCCCAACGTTGGTTTTGAACAACGTAAGGAGCTTGACTCATGTTTTCTGCACCACCGGCTACAACAATATCTGCATCTCCGCACAATACTGCTTGAGCTGCCAACTGAACTGCTTTCAAACCAGATCCACAAACTTTGTTAATAGTGAATGCTGGAGAAGCAACTGGGATACCCGCGTTAACACTCATTTGACGTGCAACGTTTTGTCCAAGGCCTGCGCCAAGAACGTTACCCATGATAACTTCATCAACTTGTTCTGGTTTCAAGTTAGCTCTTTCGATTGCGCTTTTGATAACTAAACTTCCTAGATCAACAGCAGAAACATCTTTCAAGCTTCCACCGAAAGCACCTAGAGGTGTACGAACCGCTGCAACAATAACTGCTTCTTTCATTATTTGCTCCTTATAATCTTAGTATTTAAAGAATCCTTCTTTAGTCTTACGACCTAGTTTACCAGCTTCAACCATTTTCTTCAATAGTGGTGCTGGACGGTATTTAGGATCACCGAAGCCGTTATTCAATACTCCCATGATTGCCAAACATACATCCAATCCGATCAAGTCAGCAAGTGCCAATGGGCCAATTGGATGGTTTGCACCCAATTTCATAGCTTCATCAATTTCTTCTGCAGAAGCAACACCTTCACCAAGGATAAAGATAGCTTCATTAATCATTGGGATCAACACACGGTTAACAACGAATCCATAAGAGTCTTTAACATCAACTGCAGTTTTACCAATTTTTTCAGTCAATTCACGAACTGCTTTTACAACTTCATCTGAAGTTTGAAGAGCACGAATGACTTCAACCAACTTCATAACTGGTGCTGGGTTGAAGAAGTGCATACCAATTACACGTTCTTGATGAACTGTAGCCGCAGCAATATCAGTAATAGATAGAGATGATGTGTTAGAAGCCAAAATTGTTTCAGGAGCAGTGATTTCATCCAATTGTTTAAAGATGCTGAGTTTGATATCTCTGTTTTCTGTAGCTGCTTCAATAACCAATTGAACGTTTTTAGCATCTTCGTAAGAAGTTGAAGGGATCAAGTTACCCAAGATTTTTCCTTTTTCTTCTTCTGACATACGTCCTTTTTCTACTGAACGAGCCAATTGTTTAGAGATGTTATCAATCCCTCTTTGTACAAATTCTTCTTTAATGTCATTAAGGTATACTGTAAAACCAGATTGAGCGAATACTTGCGCGATTCCGCCTCCCATTTGACCAGAACCAATGATCATTACTTTAGAAATACTCATTATTTTCTCCTCTTAATTTTAATATATAAAGTTTATAAAGAAAGAATCGGAACGGTCTTTCAGCAAATGCTAAGCAACCGTTCCAAATTCATTATTATACGAATTATACGAATGCACCGATACCAGTGAGTTCACGACCAACGATCAATGCGTTCACTTCGTGAGAACCTTCGTAAGTGTAAATTGCTTCAGCATCTGCGAAGAAGCGAGCTACGTCAGTTTCAAGAGTGATTCCGTTACCACCACATGTTTCACGTGCAAGAGCAACTGTTTCACGCATTACCAATGAGTTATGCATTTTAGCAAGTGCAGAGTTAAGCATCAATTCGTTACCAGCTTCTTGCATTTCTGCGATACGTGCTGAGTAAGAAAGTGCTGCTACAGCGTTAGCTTGCATTCTAGCCAATTTTTCTTGAACGATCTGGAATGAAGCGATTGGACGTTTGAATTGTTGACGGTCTTTAGCATATTTAAGAGCTGCAACAAATGAACCACAAGTGATTGCAGTTGCAATGTGAGCAACGTCAGCACGAGTAAATGTCAAGATACGAGCTACATCAGCAAAACCGTTAATGTTTACCAAACGGTCTGAATCTGGAACTTCAACATTCTTCATAGTAATGTGACCATTACGTACGCAACGAAGAGCAGCTTTGTGAGGAATTGGCTCAGCGTGGTATCCTGGAGCACCTTTACGAACGATGAAACATTTCACGCGTCCATCTTCAACGTCGCGAGCGAATACTGGAACAACGTCAGCTGTGTCTGATCCACCGATCCAACGTTTTTCACCGTTCAAGATCCATTTATCTCCAACGCGCTCAGCTGTTGTAGCAAGACCACCAGCGATGTCAGAACCTGACAATGGCTCAGTCAAAGCGAAACATCCTTGCCAGTCAAATGCAGCCAATTTAGGAAGGAATTCTTTTTGTTGACGCTCATCACCACCAAGCAAGATTGTGTTGTAGCAAAGTCCACCATGTACTGTGAAGAATGTTGCCATAGAAGCATCGAAACGACCTAATTCAAGGTACAAGAATGCGATGTAAAGTTCTGATGGTTTGTAGCTTCCTTCTCTTCCTTCGAACAATTTAGGGTTGTTCATGATTTGTGCGCCTTTTGCTACAGCGTAAAATTGTTCGAATGGGAAATCAGGTGCTTCCCAATATTCATTAATTACAGGACGAAGGTGTTTTTCAATCAAACGACGAGTTTCTTGTAAAACTTCTGCTTCTCCCAATGTTAAACCATCTGCATAGTGGAATAGATCCTCTGGATATAATTCGCGCAAGATTTCTTCTTTAGTTGCCATCTGTGGACTCCTTTGTAATAAATTAATTTTAGAGCGCTTACATTTTTGCGCTCAATATTTGTTGACATGACTATTTTAACTTAAAGCGCTTTCTTTTGTCTACTTAATTAAAGTAAATGTCCCTATAAGTTGAGTTAATACTCTAACTTATATCTTTGTAAAATCAAATAAGTGGGCTGTTTTCAACAGCCCACTTATATATTTACACGATAATATCTTATGATTCTTTTACTTCGAGAAGACCGATATCTCCATCTTCACGACGATAGATTACATTTGTTGATTCATCTTCAACATCTACGTAGATGAAGAAATCATGCCCTAGCAAGTCCATTTGTAGAATGGCTTCTTCTAAGTCCATTGGTTTCAAATCAATTTGTTTTGAACGAACAACTTTTGGTTGTGATGTATCTGTATCTTCAACCAAGGCATCTGTGAAGAGTTGGCTTGTAGATACTTTATTTCTGTTTTTACGCTCAATCTTTGTTTTGTTTTTACGGATTTGACGTTCAATCTTATCTGTCACTAGGTCGATAGATCCATACATATCCTGAGAAACATCTTCTGCACGAAGGGTAATAGAACCAAGTGGAATCGTTACTTCTACCTTAGCAGTTTTTTCACGATAGACTTTCAAGTTGACACGCGCATCTAATTCTTGATCTGCTTGGAAGTATTTTTCGATCTTTTCGAGTTTAGAAACTACATAATCACGAATTGCTTCAGTTACTTCTAGGTTTTCACCACGGATACTATATTTAATCATATAAGTACCTTCTTTCTAAACATATTTGTTTTTCTACATTTATTATAACGCTTTCATATTTTTTTTGCAATCTTTTTCCTCATCTTACGAGGGAAAATGTTTTAATTTTCTGACAACCAGCTTCTATCAACATTTTTTTAATACGATTTATTGTAGCACCTGTTGTATAAATATCATCAAATAATAAAATCTTTTCTGGAATCTTTACTCCCTCTTTGATTACAAAGGGGTTTTCTACTTGCAAACGGTCTGCTCGGTTCATAGATGAACTGGCTTTAACTTCTTTTTTGTCAATAATATTGTAATAAGAAAGCCCTGTTCCCTCAATTAAACCTTCTACTTGATTAAACCCCCTTTGCTGTAATCTCTCCTTGCTTAGAGGAATAAGCACAAGCTGATAATCTTTATATTTTTGAAATTTTTGGTAAAGAACTTTTGTAAATACCTTCCTTAATAGATAATCTCCATCAAATTTATATCTATGAAAATAATCCTTCATGGCTTCATTATAGGTAAAAACAGCTTCATGCTCTACTTGAGTCCCTTCTTTATACCAATACTGACAATCCTGACAGGGACTTGTCTCCCCCTCCTTAAAACACGTTGGGCAGTGTTCAGGACTAATTCTTTCAAAATGATTAAAACAAGCGGAGCAGGTATATGTCTCTTCTTTTTTGAGAAGCAATAAACTTGTGAATGATAACTCAGTTTCTAAATCTTTTCCACATATTAGACATTTCATAGACTTGCCTCCTGATTCATCTCTTTGACTTCCTTTATAGCTTTCTTGATAGATCTATTTATCCCATCATGAAAGAAGATAAGTTGACCTGTAGGACGATCCATACTTCTCCCCACTCGTCCTCCAATTTGGATTAAACTAGACTTGGTAAAGAGTTGGTGATTAGCTTCTACTACAAAAACATCCACACACGGGAAAGTAACCCCGCGTTCTAGGATGGTTGTACTTATCAAAATAGTCAGCTCTCTATCTCGAAAGGCTTGTACTTGTTGCAAACGGTCCTCTGTAGCAGAAGAAACAAAACCAATTTTCTCATTGGGAAAGGCACGCTGTAAGATTTCCTTTAGCCTTTCTCCTTTTTCAATCTCTGATGCAAAAATCAGTAAAGGATAAGCCGTCTCTCTTTGTTTCTCAATATAACGCCTTAATTTGGATACTAAACGATTTTTTTGTAAATGTTTATCGAAGTTAGATAACCAAACTGGCTTTGGAATAACTAAAGGATTGCCATGAAAACGGCGTGGTAGACTAAGACGCTTTAATTCCCCTTGCTTGACCTTCTTATCCAACTCATCTGTAGAAGTAGCCGTCAAAAAAATTTTCAAACCACTCTCTTTTACACAGTTATTGACAGCATGATACAGTATGGGATTGTCTACATAAGGAAAAGCATCCACTTCATCAACTATTAATAAATCAAAAGCTTGATAGAATTTTAGTAACTGATGTGTTGTAGCAACCACTAAGGGAGTCCGAAAGTAGGGCTCTGATTCACCATGTAGTAGAGAAATTTTACAGGTAAAATCACTCTGTAGCCGCTTATATAACTCCAAGCAGACATCTATTCTTGGACTTGCCAGACAGACTGCTCCACCCCTATTAATTACTTTAGCAACAACTTGGTAGATCATCTCTGTCTTTCCAGCGCCCGTAACTGCATGAACTAAGCTAGGTTCCTTCTTATCTACTGCTTGGAGCAAACCCTTTGACACCTGTTCTTGAAAAGGCGTTAATTGTCCAGACCAGTTGAGAACATCTTGTCTCGGAAAATCTTCTTGAGGGAAATAATAAAGGGACTCATCACTTCTAACTCTCTTCATAATCAAACACTCTCGACAATAAAAGGCTCCAACAGGCAGATGCCACTCTTCCTCAACCATGCTGCCACAACGCTGACAAACTAGTTGTCCTTTCTCTCTTCTCATAGAAGGAAGCAGTCTAGCCAGTTGCCGCTCTTCGATACTCAATTCTTGTTCAGTAAATAGACGACCAAGGTAATTTGGATTAACTTTCATACTTATATGTTCGGAAAAACTAGCGATTTATACTATTTTTTAGTACAATAAAACCATGGAATTTAGAACAATTAAAGAGGACGGACAAGTCCAAGAAGAAATCAAAAAGTCTCGCTTTATTTGCCATGCAAAGCGTGTCTATAGTGAGGAAGAGGCGCGTGACTTTATTACTGCTATCAAAAAAGAACACTACAAGGCTACTCATAACTGCTCTGCCTTTATAATCGGCGAACGAAGTGAAATCAAACGAACCAGTGACGACGGAGAACCAAGCGGCACTGCCGGTGTCCCTATGCTAGGAGTTCTAGAAAACCACAATCTTACTAATATCTGTGTAGTTGTTACCCGATATTTTGGTGGTATTAAGTTGGGTGCCGGAGGCCTCATTCGCGCTTATGCAGGAAGTGTCGCCTTGGCTGTCAAAGAAATTAGCATCATTGAAATCAAAGAGCAAGCAGGAATTCAGATTCAAATGACTTATGCTCAATATCAAGAATATGGAAATTTTCTTAAAGAACATAACCTTATGGAGCTGGAGACAAGCTTTACGGATCAAGTTGAAACGATAATTTTTGTTGATAAAGAAGAGAAAGAAGGCATCAAAGTTGCCCTTATCGAGTTTTTCAATGGAAAAGTCACCTTAACTGACCAAGGTTTACGAGAAATCGAAGTTCCTGTTGACTTAGCTTAAAAAGGAGAAAAATATGGTATTCGGAAAATTAATCAATGGACTTGCTGGAAATTTTAGCGAACAAAACAAAGAAACTCTAACGAAAGAGTATGGTCAATATCTACTAGAAAATGAAGAAATCCAGATTGGGTATAAGCTCATTCGTGATGCAATCATCTTTACAAACATTCGTATTATTTTTACAGACAAACAGGGTGCTACTGGGAAAAAAGTATCTGTCAAATCCATCTTCCTCATGAACATTGTCAATGTTGAATTGGAAACCGCTGGTGTTGGGATCGATGACAGTGAAATGACTATTACTTATCTAGAAAACGTCTTCCTAAAAGCTCATCGTGAGCACTCGAACTCTCTCAAATTTGAATTTCCAAAGAAATCCGATCTTGTTCCACTCTATACTTATTTGTTAGAACTAGCTTACCAAAACCGTCTGAGAATTAACGGTTTAGATCATTGATATAAAAAAATCCTATCACTTCGATAGGATTTCTATATTTTACAAATAGTCTAGATAGGGTTATACTAGGTACAACTTACAAAAAGAGGTATTCACATGGCTATATACAATAATATTACTGAACTAGTGGGACAGACTCCTATTGTCAAACTAAATCATATCGTACCAGAAGGCGCTGCAGATGTTTATGTAAAACTGGAGGCCTTTAATCCTGGTTCCTCAGTTAAAGACCGCATTGCTCTTAGCATGATTGAAAAAGCAGAACAAGAGGGTAAACTCAAACCAGGTTCTACCATTGTGGAAGCAACAAGTGGTAACACTGGTATCGGTCTTTCATGGGTCGGTGCTGCTAAAGGTTACAAAGTTGTCATCGTTATGCCTGAAACAATGAGTGTTGAACGCCGTAAAATCATCCAAGCTTATGGTGCTGAACTAGTCCTCACTCCAGGTAGCGAAGGAATGAAAGGTGCGATTGCAAAAGCACAGGAAATTGCTGCTGAGCGCGATGGTTTCCTTCCGTTACAATTTAACAACCCAGCTAATCCAGCTGTCCACGAAAGAACAACAGGAGCTGAAATTCTAGCTGCTTTCGGAGGTGATGGTTTAGATGCCTTTGTTGCTGGTGTTGGTACTGGAGGAACTATTTCTGGTGTCTCCCATGCTCTTAAATCGGCTAATTCAGACATTCAAGTTTTTGCAGTTGAGGCAGACGAGTCAGCAATCTTATCAGGTGAAAAACCAGGACCTCACAAAATTCAAGGTATATCTGCAGGATTCATTCCAGAAACACTTGATACGAAAGCTTACGATGGTATCGTTCGCGTAACATCAGACAATGCTTTAGCCCTTGGCCGTGAAATCGGTGGAAAAGAAGGTTTCTTGGTAGGTATTTCTTCTGCCGCAGCTATCTATGCAGCAATCGAAGTTGCTAAAAAACTTGGGGCAGGTAAAAAAGTTCTAGCACTTGCACCAGATAATGGAGAGCGTTACCTATCTACAGCACTCTATGAGTTTGAAGTCTAGTCTCCTAAATACACCAAGCCCTTGTTAAAGGGCTTTTTAATTTTTTTATAAAAGAAAAAGGAAGCAAATCTGCTTCCTCTTTTTATTATTAGTTATTCAAAGCTGCTGCCATCGTAGCTGCAACTTCAGCTTCAAAGTCATTTGCAGCTTTCTCGATACCTTCACCAACTTCAAAGCGAGCGAACTCAACTACTGAAGCGTTAACTGATTCAAGGTATGCTTCAACTGTCTTGCTGTCATCCATGATGTAGACTTGTGCAAGAAGTGTGTATGCTTGGTCAACTTTAGTGTTGTCAAGCATGAAGCGATCCATTTTACCTGGAATGATTTTATCCCAGATTTTTTCTGGTTTACCTTCTGCAGCCAACTCAGCTTTGATATCTTCTTCAGCTTTAGCAATAACTTCATCAGTCAATTGAGCTTTAGATCCATATGCCAAGTGTGGAAGTGCTGGTTTGTTAACCATAGCGCGGCTTTCGTTATCTTGATCGATTACGTGGTTCAATTGTGCCAACTCATCTTTAACGAATTGAGGATCCAATTCTTTGTATGAAAGAACTGTTGGTTTCATTGCAGCAATATGCATTGAGATTTGTTTAGCAAGTGCTTCGTCTCCACCTTCGATTACAGAGATAACACCGATACGTCCGCCGTTGTGTTGGTAAGCACCGAAGTGTTGTGCATCTGTTTTTTCAATCAAAGCAAAGCGGCGGAATGAGATTTTTTCTCCGATAGTTGCTGTTGCAGACACATAAGCTGCTTCAAGAGTTTCACCTGAAGGCATTGTCAAAGCAAGAGCCTCTTCGTTGTTAGCTGGTTTTCCTTCAGCAATTACTTTTGCAGTTACATTTACCAATTCAACGAATTGAGCGTTTTTCGCAACGAAGTCAGTTTCAGCATTTACTTCAACAACTGCTGCAACGTTACCGTCAACATAAACACCAGTCAAACCTTCTGCAGCAACACGGTCAGCTTTCTTAGCTGCTTTTGCCATACCTTTTTCTCGAAGCAATTCAATCGCTTTTTCGATATCGCCTTCCACTTCAACCAATGCTTTTTTAGCGTCCATAACACCAGCACCAGATTTTTCACGCAACTCTTTAACAAGTTTAGCTGTAATTTCTGCCATTTTGATTCTCCTATATTTTTTAAAAATAGGAGAGCCGGGCTAAGCCCCGCCCTCCTAGGTAATTACTATTTATCTAAATTAAGCGTTGTCGCCTTCAACAACTTCAACGATTTCTTCGATTGAGTCTGCTTGAGCTTCTGAAGCTGCAAATTCCGCTTCAACTGCTGCTACAGCATCTTCACCTTGACGACCTTCGATGATAGCGTCTGCCAATTTAGCTGTAATCAACTTAACTGCGCGGATAGCATCATCGTTAGCTGGGATGATTACATCGATATCGTCTGGATCAGTGTTTGTGTCAACCATCGCAACAACTGGGATACCCAATTTTTTAGCTTCTTTAACAGCGATTTGCTCTTTATGTGGGTCAACTACGTACATTACGTCTGGGATACGAGGCATGTCTTCGATACCTCCCAAGAATTTTTCAAGACGTGCACGTTGTTTGTTAAGAAGTGCAACTTCTTTCTTAGGAAGAACATCAAAGATTCCTTCTTCTTCCATACGTTTGATTTCTTTCAAACGAGCGATACGTTTTTGGATTGTTCCCCAGTTTGTAAGAGTTCCACCCAACCAACGGTGGTTGATGAAGTATTGACCAGCACGAACAGCTTCTTCTGCAACTGCATCAGCGGCTTGTTTCTTAGTACCAACAAACAATACAACTGCATCGTTAGCTGCAGCATCACGCATAAAGTCGTATGCTTGGTCAGCATATTTTACAGTTTGTTGCAAGTCGATAACGTGGATTCCGTTACGTTCAGTGAAGATGTACTTAGCCATCTTAGGGTTCCAGCGACGAGTTTGGTGACCAAAGTGTACACCAGCCTCAAGAAGTTGTTTCATTGAAATTACTGCCATGAGTATTTCTCCTTTTTTGTTTTTTTCCTCTCCTCGATTTCAACTTGCAAAACAACCCAAAGGCAACAGTTTCACAATTCATCAAGAATGAGTATTATCGTTTACACGACAAGTTTCATTCTACCATAGTTTATCCTATTTTTCAAGTTTTTTAGATTATTTTCTATTAATATGGTCATCTTTGCCAGATAAAAATAAAAAAGAGACTCAATACGAGTCTCAGTATTTTTTAGTTTGGATAGATGTATGTTACTGCACCTGGATTAAACCATCCACGGTGATTTCCGATTGTACGGTTTCCACCGTAGTTTGATTCTGATACTTGGATACGTGATGCAGATTCGACAGCTGTAACGACTGCAACGTGTCCATAACCACCATCATTCCAACAAGCGATAGCTCCTACTTGCGGTGTAGAACCTGTACGGAAGCCTGCAGCTGCTGCACTTGCAGCCCACTGTCCTCCGTTACCCCAGTAGTCTCCAGCCCAAGGGGCTAATGTTTTAGCTCCCCATGTACATTCTCCAACTGGATAGCTTGAAGCGTTGGTGCTGTACGTAGGACGTTGTTTTGCTGGTGCTGGTGTTGCAACAGGTGTTGGTGCTTCTTCCTCAGATGATGCAGACGAAGAAGATACCGCTGTAGCTTGTACTTGTGCTACTAGTGTAGTATTAGCAGACGCGACTACAGATTGACGTTGACTAGCTTGTTGAGCTTTGTAAGCCGCTTCTGCTTCAGCTGCTGCTTTTGCTTCAGCTTCTGCCGCTGCTTTTTTCTCTAAGAGACTAGCTTTTTCACTCTCGGCTGTTGCTTTCTCAGCTGCAAGGTTCAATTCAGCAACTTTTAGTTCTGCTTGTTTTGTTGTCAAAACTTGAGCATCGTCAGCAAGTGTTTGTTGGTTAGCAATAACTGTATTGATGGCTTCGTTGTTTGCCACTTGTTTTTCAGCAATAGCTTTTTTATCTTCTTTTTGTTGTTCCAACATTTTGTTGTTAGCAGATACAATTTCACTCATTGCAGCAACACGAGAAATAGCTTCTGTGATTGAGTTTGAGTTAATAATTGTGTTGATATAACTTGTAGCAGTTCCATTAGTTTGTGCGCTACGAGCTTGGTTTTCAAGAGAAGCATTGCGAGCTACGATATTTTTTGATAACTCAGTGATTTCTCCTTCAAGTTGCTTAGATTCTGCTTGTAGAGTTTCATTTTCAGCTTGTAATTTTTCTTGTTCAGTTTGAATTGCTGAAACTTGCTCTTGAATTTGATCAACTTGCTTTTGGGCTTCTGCTTGTTGCGCTGTTAAAGAACTAATTTTGCTATCTTGAGCAGCAATTTTATCATCTGTATTGTCAGCTTTTACTGTTGAAAGGATTGCTCCTTGTGAAACTAAAACTGTACTTAATAAAAGTGACGCTAAGATTTTTTTCTTCATATTGGTATATACTCCTTCTTTTAAGACATTACTAGTATATCAAAAAAAGGCTTAATAAATATTACGCCTTTATTACAGTTTTATTTCTTTATTATAGATATATTTTTTCAAAAATAAATTGAAAAACTAACATCCAAATAAAATTTAAGATCATGGTCGGCACCAAGCTATAGATCATAAAAAATGGTAGACTTTCAGCAGTTAATCCAATAGCCTGCGCAAGCATAAAGCCACCAAATTCAAATAAGAAAGTCATCACTAGTATTGCTAACATTCTAGTCCATCTATTTGCCAATATGACAGAATTATTTTTATAAACTATAGCACCTACAATAATAAAAAGAAGACTTGCTAATCCTATTAAATGAAAGAAATAAATATCGTATATGACACCGAGAACCAAACAGTAGGCCAAAAATAAATACTCAGAGACTTCAATCGTTTCAAATAACAGAAATATAAAAATAAAGTGACTAATAATATGAAAATGAGGGAAAAAACTGTTCACAAATTGTCCTAAATGACTATCTATTAACAAAATGAGGGGTAAAAGAATAAACATCCCTATCTGTTTTAACTGTCTCATGATAGGTTCCCCACTAGCTCTACAGCCTTCACATTCATTGAGTCAGCATAAAGCTTAACCATAACTTCTCTTGTTAGAAAATCGCTACTATGAGTCACAGAAACTACTTCCCCAACAGGAATGTCTGCTGCATTAAAGTTGCCTAAGCCACTGGTCGTTACCTTGTCCCCTTGACTAATATCACCACTGCTATTTAGCTGGCTAATCTTAAGCAACTCGTTTTCCTTATCATAGCCAACGATAATTCCGTAAATGCTACTAGATTCATGCTGAATTTTTACTGAAATTTTCTCAGTGTTTTCAGCATTGGTTAATAAATTGACGATGGTTGAATGTTCTTCAACCTTCTCAACACTCCCAATAAGTCCACCGCCAGCTACAACAAGCATATTGTTAGTAACGCCTGTTGTAGATCCTGCGTCAACTGTCAATTCTTGCTTCCAAGTAGCGGGAGTTCTCATAATCACATCCGTAGCAATCAACTTGGTGGCATTTAATTTTGACTTCATTTCTAACAATTGGCGTAGTTGCTCATTCTCTTCTTTTAGACTTTCTGATTCATTAGACTCTTTTTTCATACGATAGAATTCGCTTTTGAGAGTCTCATTTTCATTGTAGGTTCTTGTTAAATGTCCTAAATCAGATTTTACAGAAGACAACCACTGAAATGGTTTTTCCACTATTCTGTCAATAAGCGAAAGGCCATCACTCGCTTTTGTCACAAATGTACTTGATTTTGTTGTTACTAAAAATACTCCAACAATTATCACTACGGAAAATAGGACGATGATATACTTTGATTTTTTAAAACGATTCATACATCTACCTTATATTTTTTACTTTACTTCAGGATTTTAATATAAATAATAATATTCCCAATAGACTTATCAAAATGAGGGCAATACTATCTTTTCTCATCCAACTTAATTGTCGATATTGACTTCTTCCAACACCACCCTGATAGCCTCTAGCCTCCATAGCAGTCGCTAGAGAATCTGCACGTTTCAAACTAGTTGCAAACAATGGAATCAAAATAGGAATCATTGCTTTTACCTTTTGAATAATACTTCCTTCACCAAAATCAACTCCACGCGCCTTTTGAGCATTCATGATTCGAATAGTATCATCCATCAAGGTTGGTACAAAACGCAAGCTCATTGACAGCATGAGCCCTATCTCATGAACTGGGACTTTGAATCTCTTCAAAGGACTTAACAAGGATTCAACAGCCGTTGCTAAGCTTAGTGGCATAGTAGTCAAGGTTAGTAAAGTCGAGAAAAAGATAATCAATACAAACCTACAAAAGATTACTCCTGCTTGTTCAACTCCTTGACTGGTAATCTTAATAAAACCTATTTCCCATAATACCTGACCACCTGATATGAAGAACAACTGGAAAATAGTTGTGAAAGCTATCAGAAAGAACATTGAACGCAAACCTTTTATAAAAAAGGACAAAGGTACTCCTGATAAACTAACAAAAATGCCAGTAACAACAAACAGAATCAAATTTGTAATAGGATTATTAGCCCAAAAACTTATAACAATCAGCAAAAACATTGCCAATAACTTACTTCGAGGATCCAAACGATGAATAATCGAGTCCCCAGGTATGTATCGACCTAAAATCATATTATCCATTTATGAACTCCTTGAACTCCTCTATCGTTATAGGTAATTGCTTAAAAGTAGCACCTCGTTTAATTAATTTTTGTGCAAATCTTGTGATTTTGGGAACACCTAACTGTATTTTCTCCATAAAATTAATATCTTGAAAAACAAAGCTTGGTTCTCCACTTTTGACTAATCTTCCTTTTTCCATTACATAAACTTGATCAGCATATTCTGCCACATCATCCATAAGATGTGTCACCAAGACGATTGTTATTCCATCTAGATGGAGTTTTTTAAACAAGTTCATCAACTCTTTTCTACCTATAGGATCCAGTCCCGCTGTTGGCTCATCCAACACTAAGATTCTAGGCTCCATAGCCAAAATTCCAGCAATTGCTACACGTCTCATCTGTCCACCTGATAATTCAAAGGGACTACGTTCAAAGAGGGATTCATCAATCCCGACCAAGGCTAATTTTTCACGCGCAATAGTCTCTGCTTCTTCTCTAGAAACTCCAAAGTTTTGAGGGCCAAAGGCCACATCTTTGAGAACAGTCTCTTCAAAAATTTGGTTTTCAGCAAACTGAAAAACTAAGCCAACTTGCTTACGAATTTGTCGAATTTCTTTATTTACCGATGTGGGGGTAATCAGCGTATCAAAGACACGAACTTCCCCATCTGTTGGAACTAACAAACCGTTCAGTAATTGTAGTATTGTCGACTTTCCACTCCCTGTATGTCCAATCAGGGCCGTGTAAGAACCATCCTTGATTGTTAAACTAACATCAGATAGAGCTGTAGAGGCAAACGGCGTTCCATTCTGATAAATATAACTAACATTTTCTAGAGTAATTCCCATAACGCCTCCTCTAGCTCATCCTCAGTCATGTACGAATCGGGTAAATTCAAGCCGCTCTCGCGTAATGACTGTCTCAATTGGTTCACAAACGGTTGATCTAAGCCAATTTTGTCAATATCACTTCGAGAAAACAATTCTCTCGGGCTACTTGTTGACTCGACTTGACCCTTTTTCATAACCAGAACACGATCGCTCATGGCGACTTCTTCCAAATCATGAGTAATAGAAATGACAGTCATTTGATGATCATTTCGAATTTCTTGGACGATTTTGATTAGTTCTAATCGACCCTCTGGATCAAGCATACTTGTTGATTCATCTAAAATCAATATATCAGGGCGTAAAGCTACCACACCAGCAATCGCTACTCTTTGTTTTTGCCCACCAGACAAACGAGCAGGTTCTTTTTTATGAAATTCTTCCATTCCTACTAAAGAAAGCGCCTCTGTTACTCGCTCTTTCATTTGGTCTAGCGGGATTCCTTGATTTTCCAATCCAAAAGCAACGTCGTCTTCCACGGTAGCTCCAACAAATTGGTTATCTGGATTTTGAAAAACCATCCCAATTTTACGTCTCTTTTCCCAAACATTTTCAGGAGTTAAAAGATCCCCGTCTATCCAAATCTCTCCTGATTCAGACTCGAGTAAGCCATCAATCAAGCGAACTGTTGTCGACTTCCCGCTTCCATTGTGACCAACAATAGATAGCCACTCTCCACGTTTCACGTGAAACGATATATGATTAACATCATAATAATCTTGGTTCGTTTGGTAACGAAAAGCTAAATCTTTAATTTCAATAATGTTTTCCATTTTTAACGAAAGGTTCCTTTAAATAAATAGGCACTTCCTTTAAAGTAATCATATCCTGAATAGATTGTAAAGAATAGTGCTATATACAGCGTCAGTTGCCCTAGAAAATTCCAATGAAACAATAAGAAAATAATCGCAAACATCTGACTAAATGTCTTAATTTTACCTGGCATTGCAGCAGCTAGAACTGTACCACCTGTCTCGACCAGCAGCAAGCGTAGTCCTGTAACTGCAAGCTCTCGACAAATAATTATAGCAACAACCCAAGCAGGAGCCATATTTAAACCAACCAACATGATAAATGCAGACATCACCAATAATTTATCAGCCATAGGATCCGCAAACTTGCCAAAATTGCTAACAACTCCCCATTTTCTAGCCAAATACCCATCTAAATAATCCGTTATACTCGCGATTGAAAAAATAATGGCCGCTATTCCATGTAATAAATGAGACTCACCAAATGATAGAAGAAGAATAAAAATGGGTATAAATAAAATTCTACCTATCGTAAGTATGTTAGAAATATTCTCTTTTTTCATGTTTACCTTTCTTAATTTGGACTAATAGTCAAACTTATCCATCCTGTCTGTCCGGTTAATTTTGATGTATCTATTTCTTGATTATCTATTTTCAAGCTTACTCCTTTAACAACACCTAAAGTTATTGTTACGGGAGTTTTTTTAGAAATTGTAGTTGTGGCTGTCTGGTTACCTGGAGCAAGAGTAACACCTCCTGCCAAGTCAGTATCCGAAACACTCACCCAACTTTGAGTATCTTTTACAGAAAGTTGAAGCTCGGCAGTTTCTTTAGAAGTTTTATATACTACTGAGATTGTATCACCTTCTCCAGAAACCGTCACTGCAGACGTTTTATTAACACTTGTTTCAGTAGTAGATTGACTACTACTTGTCACTTCACTAGTAGAATCAGGTACAGTCGTTGTAATAACACTATAACTAGCTTCAGATGTTTTTATGGGTTGTGTTTGGATGTAATTCCAGACATAATAGACCACAAAAGCTATTATAGATAATGAAAAGACAAGGAAATAGAACAAAGGAAGATAAGATTGTTTTTTTCGATTTGAACGTCTACGTCCTGAAAGTTCAATCTCATCAACATCGACTTCTTCATATGTAATCATGCTACCAGAATCATAGGCATCTAGAATAATATTTTCGTCAAGTTCAACAGCCCAAGCATATTTCCTTAAAAATGATCGCGTATAAAA
The DNA here is from genome assembly GCF_027497975.1 of Streptococcus sp. SM5. Lineage (NCBI taxonomy): Bacteria > Bacillati > Bacillota > Bacilli > Lactobacillales > Streptococcaceae > Streptococcus > Streptococcus sp. SM5. The sequence continues at coordinate 73,740 of NZ_JAJNSC010000012.1, forward strand.
AAGATTTGGTAACTTATCAAAATTATCTGTTTCCAATGCCTCTAACAAATCTAGTTGAATATCTGTCTTTCTTTGTAATTCCTCTAAACTCAAACCTTGGCTAATTCTAGCTAACCGCAAGACTTCACCAATCGTTTTTTTTCTCATACTTAACACTCCTACTTTCAAGTATATTCTTATTGTTTACTATAATGGTAAAATTGTAAAATCTACCATATCACTATTATCAATAAAATGATGCCCAACCTCAAGAACATCTTCCAAAGTCATTTCTTGTATAATTTTAGGTAAATCAAATAGGGTTGAACCCTCTTTAGAAGGTTGATACTGAGTCGCAATAAAATCTAAAGAGTTTAAATTATGAATAAATTCCCCATATAATTCACTTTTAACTAAATCTAAATGATCCTCTGAGATATCATTATCTCTTTCAAATTCCTGAATAGCTTTACGAAAAAGATGAGAAAGGGCGAGAGGTTCCTTGGTTTCCATAGTTAATATTAGGAAGTTAAAACGTTTATTAATCTCAATTTCTAAAGATAAAGACGAATCGATCTTACCAGTTTCATATAAATTTTGGTACCTTTGTGAAGTCCAGCCAAACATCATTGTAAATAGAGCTCTCAACAAGATACTATAACGATAACAATCTTTATTGTCAAAATCTAAATTGCTACGTAGCCCAATTGCTAATTTTGGAGAGGTAACATCCATTCGAATGCTGTCGATCTTATTTACAGGGTGTAAAGCAACCTTGTTTTTAACAATCTTTTCAAATCTTTCACTAGTTCTATAATTTTTAAGAAAATATTCTTTCAAGATTTCAAGTTCAAAATTACCTACCAGAAAAATATTTGTATTTACAGGGGTGTAAAACCACCTGAAATTTTCCTCTAAATCACTTACCGAAATTTCCTGAATAGACATTTCCGTACCAACTATATCAGCTGCTAAAGGTGTTTCTGGATAAAGATTTGCCAAAGTTCTAAAGAATAAACATGAGTCAGGATCATCTAAATACATTTCTCTTTCTTGCTCAATAATATCTTTCTCTCGCTCAACAGATTCTTCAGATATATTAATTTTAGTTACAAGCTCCTTGAGTAATTCCAAACACTCAATAACATGATCAGTAGCAGAAAATAAATAACTTGTATGTGTAAAACTTGTAAAGGCGTTGCTTTCAGCTCCCAATGCTGTAAATGCCGCCATAATATCTCCCGCATTTTCTCTTTCAAATAACTTGTGCTCTAAAAAATGTGCAACTCCGTGAGGAAAAGTTTTAAACTCTTTACTAGGTGTTGTAAACTCTGTGTCAATCGATCCGACATGAACATTTACAACGCCGTAAATCTCTTTGTAATCCTTCTTAGGTAACAAAGAAACTGTCAATCCATTTTCTAAAGTTACTTGATATAGAGTCTCCTTAATAGCAGGGTAGTATTTTTTGTTAAACTCAACTTTTGTCATTCTACTCCTTCCATAAAGTAAATGGCCTGTAATTTTAGATTACTTGCAGCCTCACAAATCTCATTTTTTCCGATCAACTCTAATTTCTCTAGCATGGTAGGGATATCCAAAGCTTTTTTCCCAAAATAATGACGCAAATAGGTGCGATCTAAAATTGAATCTTGATTGTCTTGAGCCAACATCAAAGATCGCTTAATCATTTTTTTCGTTTGATCAATCTCTAAATCTGTAAATTTCCCATTTTTAATATCTTGCAATTGTTGGTTCATCAGTTTTCTTACTCTGTTTCGATTATTACGATCAATTCCAGCATATAAACGTAAACATCCACTAAAAAAATCTATATGGCTAGAAATAGTATAAGCTAGAGCCTCTTTTTCTCGAATCACCGTAAACATTTTAGAATGAGGAAAAGCTCCTAGTAAACCATTAACAACAATCATAGCCATCTGTTGTTCATCCCCGTACCCTACAGAACAATGATAAGCCATTTCTATGATTGATTGTCCTAAACTTTTTCGAACAAGATTCTCTTTTATCACGTTCGAATAAGGTTGCTGGTACTGAATATTTACAGTTCGTTGACGATCTGTAAAGGGTGTTTGTTTTATATATTCTAAAATCTCAATTTCATTAAAATCACCTAAGAAGAAAATATCAATTCGATCTTCTTGAAGCATCTTTTGAAAGCTAGTAAAACTCGTGTTTGGAGATTCTTCTGATATTCTAGTAATCAAATCCTCAGGAACTAATTGCATAGAAGGATCTTCAAAATATAAATGATCTAGTTCTTTGTGAGCAAAGAAAAATGGATCTTCAAATTCTGACTCTAATCTAGCTAAAACCTGCTTTTTCTCAATCTCAAATGTGTTTTTTTCAAATCCTTCATCGTCTGTCAAGGGAGAAAATAGAATCTGACTTAATAAATCTAAAATTTGTGAAGTTAAGACATTTTTCTTGCTTAAAAATTCATCCCTTACATAAGTGAAACTAACATCTACAAGATGACTTTGTCCTCTCCTGTATGCATGAGAAGACAAATCTGTTCCATACAAGCCTGCTAAATGTTTTCTAAAAAGTTGAGCAGTTGGAAAAGACTTATTGGCAGTTTCCAACATGCTTGCAATTAACATGCGACTTGAAATTGTTTCAAGAGACAATGGAGCTGTGAAACGCACTGTTATTTTATTAGTTTTAAATTGTTTAGATTGGATAAAACGCACTGCAATTCCTGGAACCAACTCCATATTTTACCTCCTTATACATAGAGTTCTATTATACCACGAAACAGGAAAATTTTCTTATTCTCTTTATTTCTTTTTCAATAAAATTCCATTTCAATTTAGAAAAGGTCACGCTCTGTTATTTATAGTAAAATATGATATAATACCAAAGATCGAGGTGTACTATGGAATACAAATTATTTGAAGAATTTATCACTCTCCAAGCACTTTTGAAAGAGCTTGGTATTATACAAAGTGGCGGGGCTATTAAATCCTTTTTAGCTGAGAATATCGTTTATTTTAACGGAGAATTAGAAAATCGTCGAGGGAAAAAAATACGAATTGGAGATTCTATCGAGATTCCCAAAATGCAACTCCACATCAGTATAGTCCAACCTAGCATTGATGAAATAGAAGAGTATAAACTAGAAAAACTTGAGAAAGAACGTGTAGCTAAACTTGTCAAAGAAATGAACAAGAAGGTCAAAACGAAAAAGACTAACCCAACCCAAAATAAAACTGCTCCACGTTTCCCAGGTAGATAAGTATGTGGCTCAAAAACTTATCCATCAAACAATTTAGAAATTACAATAATACCAATATAGAGTTTAACCCTAAATTAAACGTTTTTGTTGGTCGAAACGCTCAAGGAAAAACGAATCTTCTTGAAAGTATTTACTTCCTATCCCTGACACGTAGTCATCGAACCAATTCAGACAAAAATCTCATCCAATTTGAAGAAGAGAATCTTCAGGTGTCTGGAATCCTACAAAAAAGGACTACAACAGTACCACTTGAAATTGACTTAACTCCAAAAGGACGCATCACTAAAGTGAATCACTTAAAACAAGCTCGTCTTTCTGATTATATCGGACATATGAATGTTGTCTTATTTGCACCAGAAGATTTACAGCTTGTAAAAGGAGCACCAGCCATTAGACGTAGATTTATAGATATGGAGCTGGGTCAAATCAAACCGATATACTTGTCAGACTTGTCAAGTTATAATCATGTACTTAAACAGAGAAATACTTATTTAAAATCAACACAAAATATTGACGAAACCTTTCTATCAGTTCTTGATGATCAGTTAGTAGAATATGGTTGTCGCGTGATGCTTCATCGATTAGACTTTATCAAAAAGCTTGAATCATTTGGTCGAAAAAAACATTTTGAAATATCAGACCAGCTAGAAGAGTTGTCAATCAAGTATCAATCTTCTGTAAACTTTATTGACAAGGTGGACTTAGTTGACAGTTTTACATCAAGTTTGAAGAAAAGTAGATCAAGGGATATCTTTAAAAAGAACACTGGGGTTGGTCCTCATAGAGATGACATGATTTTTTTCATTAATAGAATGGAAGCAAGTTTCGGTAGTCAAGGACAACACCGTAGTCTTGTTCTTTCCATCAAACTTGCAGAAATTGAACTAATGGAAAGTATCACTCAGGAATCTCCTATTTTATTACTTGACGATGTCATGAGCGAACTTGACAACAACCGTCAACTTAAATTATTAGAAACCATTTCACACAACATTCAAACCTTTATTACCACTACTAGTTTAGAGCATCTTCAAAATTTACCTGACAACCTTAGCATCTTTAAAGTAAATAATGGTCAAGTCTCTGTAAATTAAAATTTACATATCTGTAAATAAACAAAAAATCTCCTATTTTAGTTAGGAGATTTTTTAATTTTTTACTATAACGAGTAATTTGGTGCCTCATTAGTAATTTGAACATCATGTGGATGACTTTCTTTGAGGCCAGCCCCTGACATTTCGATAAACTGAGCATTGTCATGTAACTCCTTAAGGTTTGCTGCACCACAATAGCCCATACCAGAGCGAATACCACCAACCATTTGGAAGACGATGTCAGCTGCTGCACCTTTATAAGCAACACGACCTTCAATTCCTTCTGGAACTAGTTTGTTAGCTTCATTTACAGCACCTTGGAAGTAGCGATCACTTGACCCTTTTTTCATAGCTGCAATTGAACCCATACCACGGTATGTCTTGAACTTACGTCCCTGATAAATTTCAGTCTCACCAGGAGCTTCATCAGTTCCTGCAAACATTGAACCTAGCATAACTGCATTGCCGCCAGCCGCAAGAGCTTTTACAATATCTCCAGAATACTTAATACCACCGTCAGCAATGATAGTTTTTCCGTATTCACGCGCAACTGCTGCTGCATCGTAAATTGCTGTTACTTGAGGAACTCCTACACCAGCAATAACACGAGTTGTACAGATTGAACCTGGGCCAATACCGACTTTAACAACGTCAACACCTGCATCATAAAGAGCACGTGCTCCTTCAGCAGTAGCGATGTTCCCAGCAATCAATGTACGGTCTGGAAAGTGCGCACGAATTTCAGCGATTTTACGGAGAACCCCTGCAGAGTGTCCGTGTGCTGTATCGATGACAATGGCATCCGCCCCTGCTTCAAAGAGGGCTTCTGCACGTTCAAATGTGTCAGAAGTAACACCTACCGCACCAGCAACTAAAAGACGACCGAATTCATCTTTTGCCGCATTTGGGAACTCAATCACTTTTTCAATATCTTTAATGGTGATTAAACCTGATAGACGTCCTTCATCATCAACTAGAGGTAATTTCTCAATACGGTGTTCTTGAAGAATACTCTCTGCAGTTTTTAAGTCTGTACCAACCGGAGCAGTAACTAAGTTTTCACTAGTCATGTGTTTTGAAATTGGTTGATTGTAGTCAGAAATAAAACGCAGATCTCGGTTGGTCAAAATACCAATTAACTTACGATTTTCAAGAGTTTCAACCACTGGAACACCACTGATACGGTAACGGCCCATGAGTTCATCTGCTTCAGCGATTGTATGTTTCGGAGTCAAGAAGAATGGATCAATGATAACACCATTTTCAGAACGTTTTACCTTACGAACTTCATCTGCCTGTTGTTCGATAGACATATTTTTATGGATAACTCCGAGTCCACCTGCACGCGCGATTGCAATGGCCATTTGGCTTTCTGTTACAGTGTCCATTGCAGCTGTAATAATTGGGATATTTAAAGTCAAATTATCTGCTAATTTTGTTGTTAAATCCGCATCATTAGGCAACACATGACTCTCTGCTGGAATTAGCAATACATCATCAAAGGTAAAACCTTTTTTCAAAAATTTAGTGTCCCAATTAGACATTGAAGTTTCCTCTTTTCTTTCTTTATTGAGCTAGACGCTTTTTGTATTGTATCTATCATACCATTCTATGAAAATTTGTCAATTAAATTTATAAGAGAATAAATAAAAAACTATCCCTCTTATTTTAAAGAAGAAATAGTTTTATAATTCATATTTTATCCATTAGTGAAAGTAATTTAGACCCATTGCAGCTTTTACTTCTGATAGTGTTTGCCCAGCAACTTCTCGAGCTTTTTCACTACCTTTTTGGAGCATACTATAAACCTCACCCATATCTTTAGCATATTCTAGGCGACGTTCACGGATTGGACCAAGTTCACGTTCTAGGATTTCAAGTAGGTAACGTTTAGTCTTAACATCACCAAGGCCTCCACGTTGATAATGTTCCTTCATTTCAGCAATTTCTTGAGCATCCTCAGGTCGACCGAATACGTCCAAGTAATGGAAAACCATATTTCCTTCAATCTTACCTGGATCCTCAACACGAATATGGTCTGGATCTGTATACATACTCATTACTTTTTTACGCAAAGTATCTGCATCATCAGCTAGATAAATTCCATTATTAAGTGATTTCGACATTTTGGCATTACCATCAAGACCTGGTAAACGTCCCGCACCTTCGTGCTCAGGGTAAATTCCTTCTGGTTCTACTAAAACATCACAGTTATAGGCATGGTTGAAAGAACGCACAATTTCACGTGTTTGTTCAATCATCGGCTTTTGATCATTCCCTACTGGAACCAAGTTAGCCTTAAATGCTGTAATATCTGCTGCTTGCGCAACTGGATAAACTAAAAATCCAGTTGGAATACTTTCTCCAAAGCCTTTCTGAGCAATTTCAGTCTTGACGGTTGGGTTTCGTTCCAAACGAGCTAAAGACACCAAATTCATATAATACATAGAAAGTTCTGCTAATTCTGGTATCTGACTCTGAATAAAAATTGTTGATTTCTTAGGATCTAATCCCACTGCAAGATAGTCCAAGGCCACATTCCCAATAGACTCTACAATTGTTTGTGGATCCTTTGCATGGTCAGTTAAAGCTTGCTGATCAGCTAAAAATACAAACATGTCATATTTATTTTCTTCTTGTAGTAAGACACGGTTCTTTAAGCTCCCAACGTAGTGCCCAATATGTAATCTCCCAGTTGGTCGATCTCCTGTTAAAATAATGGGTTTATTCATCTTATTCTCCTTTGATATGGTCCTTTCAATTATAGCATTTTTTTAATAAAAAGACAGATAAATTTTAAAATCAAACAACTAGGTTTGTGTCAATGAATCTGTAAACTTAATTGACATAAAATTGACAAACAAAAATTTGAATATTTCTCCCTTTTCTAGTAGAATAAATATATTACATATTATAGGAGAAAAACATTGCTTACAGTATCGAATGTCTCACTACGTTTTAGTGACCGCAAACTTTTTGATGATGTCAACATCAAATTTACAGAGGGAAATACATATGGTTTGATCGGTGCTAACGGTGCGGGAAAATCAACATTTTTAAAAATCTTAGCTGGTGATATCGAACCAACAACAGGTCATATCTCTCTTGGACCAAACGAACGTCTCTCAGTTCTTCGTCAGAACCACTTCGACTACGAAGATGAGCGTGCGATTGATGTTGTTATCATGGGAAATGAAAAACTATACAACATTATGAAAGAAAAAGATGCTATCTACATGAAGGAAGATTTTTCCGATGAAGATGGAGTACGCGCAGCTGAACTTGAGGGAGAATTTGCTGAACTAGGGGGTTGGGAAGCAGAAAGTGAAGCTTCACAACTCCTACAAAACCTTAACATCCCAGAAGAACTTCATTACCAAAATATGAGCGAACTTACTAATGGTGACAAGGTGAAGGTTCTCCTTGCTAAAGCCCTATTTGGTAAACCAGACGTCCTTCTTTTGGACGAGCCAACCAACGGTCTTGATATTCAATCTATTACCTGGCTAGAAGATTTCCTAATTGATTTTGATAACACAGTTATTGTCGTATCCCATGACCGTCACTTCTTAAATAAAGTATGTACCCACATGGCTGACCTTGACTTTGGTAAAATTAAACTCTATGTCGGAAACTACGACTTCTGGAAGGAATCTTCTGAGCTCGCTGCTAAATTGCTAGCAGACAGAAATGCTAAAGCAGAAGAGAAAATTAAACAACTCCAAGAATTCGTTGCTCGGTTCTCTGCTAACGCATCTAAATCTAAACAGGCTACTTCACGTAAAAAGATGCTTGACAAGATTGTCTTAGAAGAAATTATTCCGTCAAGTCGTAAATATCCATTTATCAACTTTAAAGCAGAACGTGAAATTGGTAATGATCTCTTGACAGTAGAGAACTTATCTGTAAAGATTGACGGTGAAACTATTCTTGACAACATCAGCTTTATCTTGCGTCCAGGTGATAAAACAGCTCTTATCGGACAAAACGACATCCAAACCACTGCTTTGATCCGCGCCATTATGGGTGAAATTGACTATGAAGGGACTGTCAAGTGGGGAGTTACAACTAGTCGCTCTTACTTGCCAAAAGACAATTCAGCTGATTTTGCTGGCAGTGAATCTATCCTTGACTGGTTACGTCAATTTGCAAGTAAAGAAGAAGATGACAATACCTTCCTACGTGGTTTCCTAGGCCGTATGCTCTTCTCTGGAGACGAAGTTAACAAACCTGTAAACGTCTTGTCAGGGGGAGAAAAAGTGCGCGTGATGCTCTCAAAACTCATGCTTTTAAAATCAAACGTTCTTGTACTTGACGATCCTACAAATCACTTAGACTTGGAATCAATCTCAAGCTTGAACGATGGATTGAAAAACTTTAAAGAGTCCATCATCTTTGCCAGTCACGACCATGAGTTTATTCAAACTTTGGCTAACCACATTATTGTCTTATCTAAAAACGGCGTCATCGATCGTATTGATGAAACCTATGATGAATTCTTAGAAAATGCTGAAGTTCAAGCAAAAGTCAAAGAACTTTGGAAAGATTAGGTAGAATTTAAAAAAACTCAGTTGGGCTCCCAACTGAGTTTTTTTATTTCTTATGAATTTTTAGTTGATAGTTCTGTCAATCTGATTCTATTCAACATATTCATTGTTTCACGTGAAACATTCTATTATTAGATTTATAAATTCTTGACAAGATTCATGCACATAAAAAATCGACCAAATTGGTCGATTTTTTTAATCTTCATCCATTTTTTTAGGTTGATAAGCTAGCATGCCTAATCCTATGAATAAAACCAAAGTTACGAGAAGGAAAATTATCTGATGATGAATATTTCCTGTCATAGAAATGGTTTGTCTCAATCCTGAAACTGAATAACTCATTGGTAACCAAGGATTAACAGCTTTAAAGAAATCATTTGTCAAAGCAAGTGGATAGGTTCCTGCACTCGAAGCTAATTGTAATAATAGCAATATTAGAGAGAAGAAAGCACCCAAACGACTATTCCATGTTGTTAATGCAGTTACCATAGACATAAATGTTAAGCTTGCGATAATAATTAAGAACAAGGTTCTCATTTCATGATTTGCTGTTAGACCAATAAGATGAACGCCACCATAGACTAAGACAGCGGCTAAAACAGCTATAACTCCATTTATCTCAAAGCGAGATTTGAACCAAGCCCAGCGACTTTCAGGATGACGACCTGAAGGTAACTTAGCAAAAATCATATTTGTTGATAATGCTGCAACAAAAAGTGCAACTGATATCATGTAAGGAGCCATTGCAATCCCATTTACAGGAACCTGATCATTATCTGTCTTTGAAAGACTTAAGGGTTCCGCTAATGTTTCTGCATTTTTTGACTCTGTTGATGCTGATTTGAGTTGATCACTAGCATTAGCTAGTCCTTGTCCTAAAGAAGCAACTCCTGCCTGTAAATCTTCCAATCCAGAAGTTAACTTTGTTCCACCTTCTGCAAGTTTCTCAGATCCATCTGCCAATTTATTAGCTCCATTCTCTAATTGAGAAGCACCTGAAAGTAACTGACTGGATTTGTCTGCTAATTGACCAGATCCTGATTGTAATTTATCAACTCCTGCCATTAATTCTTGACTCTTTTGATTCAATTGGTTAGAGCCAGTTGATAATTTTTCAATACCAGATACTAATTCTGGAGTTTTTTCAACTAATTGACCAACTCCTGCTGTCAAGCTAGAAGATTTTTGTGTCAAGGTAGTTGAGCCTGAAACTAGTTGATCCAAACTACCTGTCAAGGTGGAATTTTTTTCACTTAGTTGACTTGCGCCCTGAGAAACTTTATCAACACCTGCAGTATATGCATTTACACCTGATGCAATAGACTGACTAGCAGGAACTAATTTACTCGTCACTGCTCCCTGCATTTCTGTTAATCCACTTGACAATCCTGTCAAAGAACTAGAAGCAAGCGGTAATACTTGATTGGCTTGATTTTTTAATGTCGAAAGATTTGAAGATTGATTTTGTAAGTTTTCTAAACTTCCCTGTAAACCTTGTACTAAAGCTATAATTGACTGAGCCGATTGAATACTATCAGTCGAATTTTGAGATACAGAAGCGCTTATCTCAGCTTGTTGCTCACTTGTCAATGATTGATAAGCTGCTGTCGATTGAATATTGGCTAATGTAGTTGCTTTTTCAGACTGAGCACTTGCTAGCATTTGATTAGAAAGAGAAACCATACTTGATAAAACAGAAGATAATTGTTCTGTATCTCCAACATCAATATTTTGAATGGCTTGATTTAACTGATTTAGACCAGAAGATAATTGATTAATTTGATCTTTTTGCTCAGACGAAGTATCTAACTTGCTAGAAAGTTGTTGAATCCCTTCACTTAATTGCTCCACACCCATTCGAAGTGTAGCTGATTGACTAGATAACTGATTTGCACCTGTTGCAAGATTTTCCACTCCATTTGTATAGGCACTAACACCAGATGAAAATTGATTAAGACCAGTATTGAGCTGAGAAACACCGCCAGTATAGGCCTCTACACCAGTATATAATTGATTGATTCCTCCTACTAATTCAGGACTTTTAGAAGCTAATTGACCTAATCCGCTATCTAATTTACTTACTGCACCAGTATATGTAACTAAACCACTATTAAAAGTCCCTAAGCTAAGATGAAGTTGTTCAACACCAGAAACATAAGAGGATAATCCTTTAGTAAACTGCTCCGTTCCATTTGAAAATGTTAAACTTGAATCTGCTAAAGAGTGTAGGTTAGTAGTCAATGTCTGACTTCCTACAGCTAACTGACTGGCCCCGTTAGCCAATTGTTCACTTCCATCGGCTGCCTTCGTTAAACCGGATTTTAAATCACCCATCTTTTGAAATAAAGCTTTCGTATAGGATTCGGTTACATTAGCAGAAACATTCTGTTTCAACTGTGTCATGGCAGAATCACTCATCTTACTTGCAATGAAGCTATGTCCACTAGAAGTTTGATAGTCAATATTCATTTGTTCTGGGTGATCTGTTAAAATAGAAGCAGCCTTTTCAGACAAATCACTTGGCAAAGTCACTACCATATAGTAATCGCCATTCTCTAGTCCTTTTTTTCCTTCTTCCTCATTTACAAAATGAAAATCCAAGGATTTATTGTTTTCTAAATTAGACACCATGTCTTTTCCAATGCTCATTGTATTTCCATTGTAAGACGCTTCTTTATCATTATTAACGACCGCTACAGGCAACTCAGATAATTGGCCATATGGATCCCACATAGATGATAAAAATATGATGTTGTATAAGGCAGGAATAAGAGAAATCCCTATCATTACAATGATAAAGGTTGGTTTTTTAAAAATTGCTTTCCATTCTTTAAACATATTGTCTCCTTTTTTAAACATATTGTCTAAAATTTTGATATAATAGATTATACATTAAAAAATCTGATTTACAAGTCAAAATCATCATTTTTAGACACTACGTCTATTTTTGTTCAAAAGGAGGAACTATGAAAGAGAGCAACAAACGCTTAAAAACCAAACGTACTATCGAGAACGCCATGGTTCAATTATTAATGGAACAACCATTTGATCAAATTAGCACCATTAAACTGGCAGAAAAAGCCGGAATTAGTCGTTCTAGTTTTTATACTCATTACAAAGATAAGTATGACATGATTGAACACTACCAAAGTAAGCTATTTCATACTTTTGAGTACATTTTTCAAAAACACGCAAATCATAAAAGAGATGCTATTCTAGAAGTGTTTGAATACTTAGAGTCTGAACCTTTACTAGCTGCTCTTCTATCTGAAAATGGTACAAAAGAGATACAAAACTTCCTGAGAAATAAACTTCACATTATGCTTAGCACTGACCTCCAAAAACGCTTTATGCAATTAAATTTAAACAATATTGAGTTAGAGTATAGCAGTATTTATCTAACAAACGCACTATTTGGTGTATGCCAAACCTGGATTGCTCATGGAAAAAAAGAAAGTCCTCAAGAAATGACAAACTTTCTTATGAAAATGTTGGGAGATGCAAATTAGAGACAAAAAAAGAACACCAATGGTGTTCTTTTTGTTTAACTCCGCCAGTAGGACTCGAACCTACGACATCATGATTAACAGTCATGCGCTACTACCAACTGAGCTATGGCGGATAAAATAGTCCGTACGGGATTCGAACCCGTGTTACCGCCGTGAAAAGGCGGTGTCTTAACCCCTTGACCAACGGACCATTTATCTTTAACAGATATAACCATTATATCAATAAATGAAAAATTGTCAATTATTTTTTAGTCTTTTCAGTTAAAATCTGTTTGAGTTTTTTCGTTTTTAAACGTGAAATAGGACAACGATGTTCTTCGTAAAAAACAACTTCCATAGTCTTACGATCTATATCTTTAATATTTCCAACATTCACTAAAAATGATTTATGAGCTAAATAGAAACGTTGAGATTCCTTATCTTTTTCTTGAATATCTGTTATTGTTCCATAAAACTCTTTTGAAAAATTCTTACCAATAATCCTTAATTTATGGGAAGTCCCGGTTGTTTCGATATATAAAATATCATGGTAAGGAAGACAAATGTCATTTCCTTTAAAACTATATTCAAAATAATCAACTACGGATTGATTCTCTAATAGTGTACTTTTAGTATACACAATACACTCCGCAACTCGTTCTTTAAATAAACGATCATTGATGTCCTTATCAATAAAATCTAAAGCAGATACTTTGTATTTGTAAGTTAGTGTTGCAAATTCAGAGCGACTCGTTATAAAAACGATAATCGCATAAGGGTTACGATGACGAATAAACTGGGCTACTTCAAATCCTTTTTTCTCAATTCCATTAATATCGATATCTAAAAAATACAGCTGATTCACTTCTTCGTTTTCAACATATTCCATAAATTCTCTAACTTTTCCTGTTGTTTTATATGATATAGGAATATTCATTTCTTTGGAAATCTCATTCAAAGTTTTTTCCAATCTTACCTGATGTTCTATAATGTCTTCTAAAATTAATACTTTCATATTATATTCCTCTTAAATCTAATAATTTGTTTAAATCGTTCATCATCAATTTCTGTTTCTAAAATAACATCGTCATATTTTTCTAGTATTTCCTTAACATTATTAAGACCTATTCCTCTATTTATACCTTTTGTAGAATATCCAATGTTAAATATTTCTTCCGGCTTGATTGATCTATTTTTGCGAGAATTTTGGATAACAATCAATATTTCAGAGTCTAATTTAATGACAGCTACTTCCATTTGTTTTCTATAGCTTTCTAGTGCACCTTCAACAGCATTATTAAGTAAAATACTCATGACACGAACTAAATCTAATAATTCCATTGCTAGTGGTGAAATGATATCTTTTACCTCCAGAGTATACTCTATATCATGAACTCTTGCATTGGCAATAGACTGAGCAATTACACTTCTAAGAGCAGAATCTTCAAGATTATTTAGATCAAAATAAGTATACTTATCTGATCTAAGTTTATGGTTGGCTTTAACAAATACTTCGTTGTAAATCCTGTCAATTTCTTGTAAATCTTTACTGTCAATTGCAGTTTGCATACTAACCATCATTCCTGCATAGTCATGTCTAAACCCTCGAATCTCATTGTAAAGTGAAACAATTTCATCAGTATAATTCTGTAAATATTCCTGTTCAAATTTTTTCTGATTTAGAGCAATTTCCCTCTCAACTTGAACCTTATTGGCATTCATTGCAAAGAAAATTAGTAATAAACAAATAAAGACAATTGTTGCTAGAATACTACTAAAACTATTAAAATGTTCATGAATATTCACCATATCTGAAATGAATAGTAGAATATGTAAAGCAAAGAAAGCAAAGATGACCTTTTTAAAAAATGAATAGAGGTAATCTTTATCAAAATAATTGAGCTCCAAGTGGAAATAAATAATAATTTTTTTTACTACAAAATAAGTCAGTAATAAAACTACTACAAAAAAGAAATCTTCATATTTGGTTACGAAAGAAACACCTGTTATAGAGGATATGATTACTGCTATAAAAGTATGAGTGCTTTGATATAGTAAAGACAGTAGTAGGCCGATAAAAATAGCCTTGTACTTATGATATTTCTTGAATCCTATTAGATAAACAAATATCATACAAGTAAATGAAATTTTTTCCATTCCTAATCCATGAAAGGAAAAGAAATAGAATAGAATTTCAACTATAGACTGTGCTATAAATACTCCAAAAACAAACAGATATTTTTCTTTTTTTGTTGCCTTACAAATGAGTTCATAGCTATTTGACAGAATAAGAATATGAAGAATAACTATAAGTATTTTCAATAAATCCATTATATCTCCCTATAATGTTTTCTATTTTTACTTGTAAATGAACTTACAAATCTATTATACAAAATGAATTCTATTTTAGAACCATTCATTCTCAACTGCACTTTTTTGTGCCTGAAATGTATTTTTTACAAAAAAAGCTGGGAAAACCCAGCTTAAAATTGTATGTATTGATCCCAGCAGGATTCGAACCTGCGACCGTTCGCTTAGAAGGCGAATGCTCTATCCAGCTGAGCTATGAGACCTCACTAGTCTATATTATCAGAAAAATCTAGGTTAGTCAATCCTATTTATGATAGGGAGAGCCTTGCTGGATAGTAAAGGCACGGTAAATTTGTTCAACCAAGACTAATCTCATTAATTGATGGGGAAGAGTCAAACGGCCAAAGCTAATAGATAGATTAGCACGCTTTTTTACTTGAGGAGAGAGACCTAAACTCCCACCAATGACAAAGGTTAAAGTAGAAAAACCATTGATAGGTGCTTGTTCCAATTGTTTACTAAACTCTTCTGAAGAGAGAGTTTTCCCTTCTATAGCTAGTACAATAACAAAATCTCGCTCACCAATTTTAGAAAGAATTCTAGTTCCTTCTAACTCTAAAATCTTCTGATTTTCAGAATCACTTGCACGATCTGGTGTTTTTTCATCAGCAAGTTCAATCATTTCTAAATTCGCAAATCGCGAAAGTCTTTTTGAATATTCAGCAATCCCGTCTTTAAGGTATTTTTCTTTCAGTTTTCCTACTGTTACAATTTTAATTTTCATTCTTATATTCTACCACATTCAAATCATATTTCACATCTTATACACAAGTAAAAGAACTAAAATCTTCAAGAAATTCACATATTTCCCACAGTTATCCACAGATTGTTGAAAATATAATTTTTTTTAAGTTTGAATTAAGTTAACAATTTTATACTTTAAACAATGATTAAAATATGGAGGAATATATGAAAACAATACAAAATGTTTCAAAAAAAATCGGACAACTTTTACTAATTATTCTCATTAGCTTTTTTAGTGGTGTATTGGGTAGTTTGACTATTCTTCAGCTAAACCAAAAACAGGAAACTAATACACAGAATAGTACAACAATCACTCAAACTTCAGTTAAAAATGAGAATTCAACTACTAAGGCAGTAGATAAAGTTAAAGATGCTGTGGTATCGATTATCACCTACTCAGCAAACTCTCAAAATAGTCTGTTTGGATATGGTGAATCTGATACAGACACAAATACTGAACAAGTTTCCAGTCAAGGATCTGGTGTTATCTATAAAAAAGATGGAGAATACGCCTATATCGTTACTAATACTCACGTTATTAATGGAGCTAACAAAGTTGATATTCGTTTGGCTGACGGAACAAAAGTACCAGGAGAAATTGTAGGAACTGATACTTATTCTGATATAGCCGTTGTTAAAATTTCTTCAGAAAAGGTTTCTGCAGTAGCTGAATTCGGAGACTCAAGTCAATTAACTGTTGGAGAGACAGCTATCGCAATCGGTAGTCCTTTAGGTTCAGAGTATGCAAATACTGTTACTCAAGGAATTGTATCTAGTTTGAATAGAACTGTTTCTTTAAAATCTGAAGATGGTCAAGCTATTTCTACTAAAGCTATACAAACTGATACAGCTATCAACCCTGGTAACTCAGGTGGTCCTTTAATCAATATTCAAGGACAAGTTATTGGAATTACATCAAGTAAAATTGCTACCAATGGTGGAACTTCTGTAGAAGGTCTAGGATTTGCTATCCCTTCAAATGATGCTATCAAAATCATAGAACAGTTGGAGAAAAACGGAAAAGTAACTCGACCAGCTCTTGGAATCCAAATGGTCAACTTATCAAATCTAAGCACAACTGACCTTCAAAAATTAAAACTCCCTGATAATATTACTTCTGGAGTAGCTGTTCGTTCTGTTCAACCTAATATGCCAGCAAACGGACACTTAGAAAAATATGATGTCATCACTAAAGTCGACGGTAATCCTATTGCATCTGCTACAGAATTGCAAAATGCGCTTTACAGTCACTCTGTTGGAGATGAAATAACGATAACTTACTATCGTAATGGTAAAGAAGAGACAACAACAATCAAATTAGATAAGAGTACAAATGATTTAAATTATTAGTTTACATGAATGTAAAGCTACTTTACAGAATATCGAAGTTGTGATACTGTAGAAATATGGAAGAATTAAAAGTAATTCATATAAAAGATATTCAAAAAAATCCCTATCAACCCCGTAAAGATTTTCCTGAAGAAAAAATAAAGGAACTTGCTCAATCTATTAAAGAAAACGGCTTGATTCAACCCATTATTGTTCGTCAATCTCCAGTCATCGGTTATGAAATTTTGGCTGGAGAAAGACGTTATCGTGCATCCATTCTGGCTGGACTCTCAGAAGTCCCAGTAATTGTCAAAAATTTATCTGATCAAGATATGATGCTTCATTCAATCATTGAAAATTTGCAACGAGAGGATTTAAATCCTGTTGAGGAAGCCAAATCCTACCAGTCTTTGATTGATAAAGGGTTCACTCATGCAGAAATTGCTGAAAAAATGGGGAAATCTCGACCTTATATTACAAATCTTGTTCGATTACTAAGCTTACCAGATGATATTTTAACTGAAATTGAAAATGGTAGATTATCACAGGCACATGCTAGGCTCCTAATTCAACTATCCAATCAAGAACAGAAGAAATTACTTGGTAGAATTCAATCAGAAGATTTATCAGTAAGACAAGTAGAACGATTACTTCAGGAAAAAAAGAAAAAAACACTTAAAGAAAAAGATCACTTCATAAAAGAAGAAGAAGAGTCTTTGAAAAAAATACTAGGGTTAGATGTCGACATTAAACTTCAAAAAAAAGATGCTGGAAAAATAACTATTTCCTTCCATAATCAAGAAGAGTATCAACGTTTTATTAACAGCCTGAAATAAGGCTGTTATTTTATTTTTCTTAACTAACATAGTTATCCACTGGATTAGTATGGAAAAAGTCGATTAAATCAAAAATAAGATATTTTATCCACAACTTGTGGATAAATCTTTTAAACATTGTGGATTGTTTTTCACAAGTTGTGGAAAAAATACTTGCTATATGATAAAATAGTGTTTAAGATTATACCTTTTAGGAGAGGAGGAGTTGGTAGTTGAAAGAGAAACAGTTTTGGAATCAGATTTTAGAATTGGCTAAAGAAAGATTGACACGATCAATGTTTGATTTCTATGCAACACCTGCTGAATTAATAAAGGTCGAGGGAAATGTAGCGACAATATTTTTACCAAGATCTGAAATGGAAATGGTTTGGAGCACAAAACTCAATGATATTATTGTAGCTGTAGGTTTCCAAGTTTATGATACTGAAATAAAAGCTCAGTATGTATTGACTAAAGAAGATTCTAATATCTTCGATATATCAAACAATGTTGAAAACAATAATCATCAACAGGGACAAACTGAAAAGTCTATTCCTTATTCAGAAACAGGATTAAGAGACATCTATACTTTTGATAATTTCATCCAAGGTGATGGAAATATTTGGGCCAAGTCTGCAGCTTTAGCCGTCTCGGAAGATCCTGGACTAACTTATAATCCTCTGTTTATTTATGGTGGTCCTGGTCTAGGAAAAACTCACTTACTCAATGCTTTGGGGAATGAAATTCTCAAAAAAAATCCTAATGCGCGTGTAAAATACATTCCTGCAGAAAGCTTTATTAATGAATTTTTAGATCATCTAAGACTCAATGATATGGAGAATTTTAAAAAAACCTATCGAAGCCTAGATCTCCTACTTATTGATGATATTCAATCTCTCAGTGGAAATAAAGTACAAACTCAGGATGAATTTTTCAATACATTTAACAAACTTCACAGTAATAATAAACAGATTGTTTTAACGAGTGACCGCAGGCCAGAACAACTGGAAAATCTACCTGAGCGTCTTGTCACGCGCTTCTCATGGGGATTAACAACGGATATTACTCCACCTGATTTCGAAACTCGTATCGCTATCCTAAATAGTAAAACAGAGGATTTAGATTATCATTTTCAACCTGACACAATCGAATATTTGGCTGGACAGTTTGATTCAAATGTACGTGAATTAGAAGGTGCCCTTAAAGATATTAGTCTCATGGCTAAAGTTAAGCAAATCAACACTATAACTGTGGATATTGCATCTGAGGCTATACGTGCCAGAAAACAAAGCGTTAGCACCATGATCGTCATTCCAATTGAAAAAATCCAAGAGGAAGTCGGAAAATTTTATGATGTTAGCGTTAAAGAGATGAAGGGAACTAGACGTGTTCAGAGTATTGTTCTAGCTCGTCAAGTTGCTATGTATCTTGCTAGAGAATTGACTGATAACAGCCTTCCTAAAATCGGGAAAGAATTTGGTGGAAAAGATCATACAACCGTCATTCATGCTCATGCAAAAATCAAATCTATGATTGAAACTGATGATAAATTACGTATAGAAATCGAAACCATCAAAAAGAAAATTAAATAGCTTGTGGATAAGTGTTAAAATTTTTACTAATTTATACACATCTTTTAAACAAGTATAACTTCTTGATTTTTCTAAACTAAACTTGGTTTTCCACAGATTTCACACAGCCTACTATTACTATTAACCTTCTAATAATAAAAATAAATAAAGGAGATTCTATGATTCATTTTTCTATTAATAAAAATTTATTCTTGCAATCATTAAATATTACTAAACGTGCTATTAGTTCAAAAAATGCTATTCCTGTTTTATCAACTATTAAAATTGATGTGACTAACGAAGGGATTACATTAATTGGATCAAATGGTCAAATTTCAATTGAGAATTTCATTTCTCAAAAAGATGAAAATGCAGGTCTTTTGATTAACTCTTTAGGATCAATTCTTTTAGAAGCTTCTTTCTTTATCAATGTTGTTTCTAGTCTTCCAGATGTGACTCTTGATTTTAAAGAAATTGAACAACATCAAATTGTACTAACAAGTGGAAAATCAGAAATTACTCTGAAAGGAAAAGACAGCGAACAGTATCCACGTATTCAGGAAATTGCAGCAAGTAATCCTCTAGTTCTTGAAACAAAACTTCTTAAGAAAATTATCAATGAAACTGCTTTTGCTGCTAGTGTACAAGAAAGCCGTCCTATTTTGACTGGTGTTCACTTTGTTTTGAGTAATCATCAAGAATTAAAAACAGTTGCAACAGACTCTCATCGTCTCAGCCAGAAAAAGTTAACTCTTGAGAAAAATAGTGATAATTTTGATGTTGTCATCCCAAGTCGCTCTCTACGCGAATTTTCAGCTGTTTTTACGGATGATATTGAAACAGTGGAGATTTTCTTTGCAAATAATCAAATTCTCTTTAGAAGCGAAAATATTAGCTTCTACACACGCCTCTTAGAAGGTAATTATCCTGACACAGATCGCTTAATTCCTACAGATTTTAATACGACAGTGACGTTTGATGTTGTGAATCTACGTCAATCTATGGAACGTGCACGTCTTTTATCAAGTGCTACTCAAAACGGAACTGTAAAATTAGAAATCAAACAAGGAGTGGTTACAGCACATGTAAATTCTCCAGAAGTTGGTAAAGTAAACGAAGAAATCGATACAGAAAATGTAACAGGTGAAGATTTGACCATTAGCTTTAACCCAACCTACTTGATTGAAGCGCTAAAAGCCTTGAATAGTGAAAAGGTCACAATCAGCTTTATCTCAGCAGTTCGTCCCTTTACTTTGGTACCAGCTGATACAGATGAAGATTTCATGCAGCTGATTACACCAGTTCGTACAAATTAATGGAAAGAGGTTGAGCCTAGCTCACCTCTTTTATGATATAATCAGAAATATGAAAAGGAGAGTAGTATGTATCAAGTTGGAAATTTTGTTGAAATGAAAAAACCACATGCTTGTACAATCAAGTCAACTGGTAAAAAAGCAAATCGTTGGGAAATAACACGTTTAGGGGCAGATATTAAAATTAAATGCAGTAACTGTGACCATGTAGTCATGATGAGTCGTTATGATTTTGAAAGAAAAATGAGTAAAATCATCGATTAGTAACACTTAATTGGAGGGTTAGCAAGTTTTCCCTTTTTGTGTTATAATATTGAAGATTGAAATGTGAACGGAGAATGAGAAACTATGGCTTTAACAGCAGGTATTGTTGGCTTACCAAATGTTGGTAAATCAACCCTATTTAATGCAATTACAAAAGCAGGAGCAGAGGCTGCAAACTATCCATTTGCAACTATCGACCCAAACGTCGGGATGGTAGAAGTTCCAGATGAACGCCTACAAAAATTAACTGAAATGATTACTCCTAAGAAGACAGTTCCAACAACCTTTGAATTTACAGATATTGCAGGGATTGTAAAAGGAGCATCAAGAGGAGAAGGTTTGGGAAATAAATTCTTGGCCAATATCCGTGAAGTTGATGCCATTGTCCATGTGGTTCGTGCCTTTGATGATGAGAATGTCATGCGTGAGCAAGGACGTGAAGATGCTTTTGTAGACCCATTAGCAGATATTGATACCATTAACCTAGAATTGATTCTTGCTGACCTAGAATCTGTTAATAAACGTTATGCGCGTGTGGAAAAGATGGCACGTACGCAAAAAGATAAGGAATCAGTTGCAGAATTTAACGTTCTTCAAAAAATTAAACCAGTCCTTGAAGATGGGAAATCAGCTCGTACTATTGAATTTACAGATGAAGAGCAAAAAGTAGTCAAAGGACTCTTCCTCTTGACAACTAAACCAGTTCTCTATGTAGCTAACGTTGATGAGGATGTCGTTGGAGAGCCAGACTCTATCGAATATGTGAAACAAATTCGTGAATTCGCAGCAACAGAAAATGCTGAAGTAGTAGTTATTTCAGCGCGTGCTGAAGAAGAAATTTCTGAATTAGACGATGAAGATAAAAAAGAGTTTCTTGAAGCCATTGGGTTGACAGAATCAGGTGTGGATAAGTTGACTCGTGCAGCTTACCATTTACTTGGACTTGGGACTTATTTCACAGCTGGTGAAAAAGAGGTTCGTGCTTGGACTTTTAAACGTGGCATGAAAGCTCCACAAGCAGCTGGTATCATCCACTCTGACTTCGAAAAAGGCTTTATTCGTGCAGTGACTATGTCTTATGATGATTTGATTAAATACGGATCTGAAAAGGCTGTAAAAGAAGCTGGACGTTTGCGTGAAGAAGGAAAAGACTATGTCGTTCAAGATGGCGATATCATGGAATTCCGCTTTAACGTTTAATTAACATTTTAAATAGTGTCAATTAGGTTGGAAAAAAATTCCAACCCTTTTGGCTTTTGAAAGGAAAAATACATGACTAAATTAATTGTAGGATTAGGAAATCCAGGAGATAAATATTTTGAGACAAAGCATAATGTTGGTTTTATGTTGATTGACCAACTAGCTAAAAAACAGAATATCACCTTTACACATGATAAAATTTTTCAAGCTGATTTAGCTTCATTTTTCCACAATGGTGAAAAAATTTATCTTGTGAAACCAACAACTTTTATGAATGAAAGTGGGAAAGCAGTTCATGCTTTATTAACCTACTATGGTTTAGATATCGAAGATTTACTGATTATTTATGATGATCTTGACATGGAAGTAGGAAAAATTCGACTTCGCGCTAAAGGATCAGCTGGCGGTCATAATGGTATCAAGTCGATTATCCAACATATTGGTACCCAGGTTTTCAATCGTGTAAAGATTGGTATCGGTAGACCTAAAAAAGGAATGTCAGTCGTTAGTCATGTTTTGAGTAAGTTTGATCAAGAAGATTACATCGGTATTTTACAGTCTATTGACAAGGTTAACGATGCTGTAAATTACTATTTACAAGAGAAAAACTTTGAAAAAACAATGCAGAAATACAATGGGTAAGGAAATGACATTAATAGATTTCTTTATTGAAAATAAGCAGATACAATCCTGGCATGAGCACTTAGATCTTAAAAAAAGACAATTATTACTCGGTCTTTCTGGTTCAGCAAAGTCTTTAGTTATTGCAAGTAGTGTAAAAAGCCAGAACAAGATTTTAGTGATGACGTCTACTTATGGAGAGGCTGAACGTCTGGTCAATGATTTAATCTCTATCCTGGGTTCAGATATGGTCTATCCATTCTTGGTAGATGACTCACCTATGGTAGAATTTTTAGTATCGTCCCAAGAGAAGATTTTTTCTCGAGTTGAAGCCTTGCGTTTTTTAAGAGATAAGTCTCAAAAAGGAATTTTAGTTTGTAACCTAGCAGCTAGCCGTTTATTTTTACCAGATCCTCAAGTTTTTGATAACAGTATTTTAAAGCTTGAAATTGGGCAAGAATGTGAACAAAGTGAACTAAAAAATCAATTGATTTCTCTAGGTTATAAAAAAGTTACGCAAGTTCAAAGTCAAGGTGAATTTAGTCTTCGAGGAGATATTTTAGATATATTTGAAACTTCACAAATATATCCCAATCGAATTGAATTTTTTGGTGATGAAATTGATGGTATAAGAGAATTTGATGCTGAAACGCAATTATCAAAAGATAGTCAGTCTCAAGTCTTAATTTATCCAGCTAGTGATATTTTATTAACGGCTGAAGATTATCATCGTGGTCAGGAATTTTTAGAAAAAGAGATTGACAAGACATTGTCACCAACTGTAAAGTCTTACCTAGAAGAAGTTTTTAGTTGTGCGAAAGAGCAAGTTCTTCATGCTGATATTCGTAAATTTTTGTCTGTTTTTTATAAAAAACAGTGGACCTTGATTGACTATTTGAACCAAGCGCCTATTATCTTTGATGATTTTCAAAAAATCATGAATCAGTATGATATTTTTGATAAGGAAACAGCTGGCTACTTTACAGAGGATTTACATAATAGTAAAGCTGTATCAAGTTTACAATATTTTGCTGATGTAGAAAGTCAGTTTAAAAAATATTTACCAGCTAGCTTCTTTTCTAATTTTCAAAAGGGACTTGGAAATCTAAAATTTGATCATCTTTATCAATTTAATCAGTATCCTATGCAAGAATTCTTCAATCAGTTTTCTTTTCTGAAAGAAGAAATTGAACGCTATAAAAAATTAAAATATACGATTGTTCTTCAATCAAGTAACCAAACAGAACTAAAGAAATTGTCAACGATTCTTGATGAATATAACATTAAAATTGACAATAGTAATCAAAGTGAAATCTGTAAAGGAACTGTCAATCTTGTTGAAGGAAACCTTCGTCATGGTTTTCATTTTGTGGATGAGAATCTTGTATTTATAACTGAATATGAAATTTTTAAGAAGAAGATTAAACGCAAATATAGAAGACAAAATATTAGCAATGCTGAGAGATTAAAGGACTATAATGAGCTCCAAAAAGGAGATTATGTTGTTCATCAAATTCATGGGATTGGTCAATATTTAGGAATCGAAACGATTGAACTCAAAGGAATTCATCGAGATTATGTGAGTATCCAATATCAAAATGGAGATCGAATTTCTATCCCTGTTGAGCAGATACAGACTCTTTCTAAGTATGTTTCTAGTGATGGCAAGGCACCAAAGTTAAACAAATTAAACGATGGACGTTTTAAAAAAGCTAAACAAAAAGTCAAAACTCAAGTTGAAGATATTGCAGATGATTTAATTAAGTTATATGCAGAGAGAAGTCAACTTGAAGGTTTTGCATTTTCAAAAGATGATGAAAATCAAGTTGCTTTTGATGCGGCTTTCCCTTATGTTGAAACCGAGGATCAAGTTCGAAGCATAGATGAAATTAAAAAGGATATGCAGGCTTCTCAACCAATGGATCGACTTTTAGTTGGAGATGTTGGTTTTGGTAAGACAGAAGTAGCAATGCGAGCTGCTTTTAAGGCTGTCAACGATCATAAACAGGTTGTTGTTTTAGTACCTACTACAGTTTTGGCGCAGCAACATTACAGTAATTTCAAGGAAAGATTTGAACAGTTTGCTGTAAATGTAGATGTTTTGAGTCGTTTTAGAAGTAAAAAAGAACAGACTGAAACACTTGAAAAATTGAAAAAAGGTCAAGTAGACATCTTGATAGGGACCCATCGAGTTTTGTCTAAAGATGTTGAATTTGCAGATTTAGGATTGATCATCATCGATGAGGAACAACGTTTTGGTGTTAAACATAAGGAAGCTTTGAAGGAATTAAAAAAGAAGGTTGATGTCTTAACTTTGACAGCTACACCAATTCCTCGAACTCTCCATATGTCTATGCTAGGTATCCGAGATTTATCTGTCATCGAAACACCCCCAACCAATCGATATCCTGTACAAACCTATGTCCTTGAACAAAATGATCGTGTCATTCGAGATGCTGTTTTGAGAGAAATGGATCGTGGTGGTCAGGTTTACTATCTTTATAACAAAGTTGACACGATTGAAAAGAAGGTTTCAGAGTTACAAGAACTGATTCCAGAAGCTTCTATTGGTTTTGTTCATGGTCAAATGAGTGAAATTCGTTTGGAGAACACATTACTTGATTTCATTGAAGGAGAATATGATATTTTAGTAACTACGACAATCATAGAAACAGGAGTAGACATTCCAAATGCCAATACCTTGTTTATCGAAAATGCGGATCACATGGGTCTGTCTACCTTGTATCAATTAAGAGGTCGAGTTGGTCGAAGCAATCGAATCGCTTATGCCTATCTCATGTATCGACCAGATAAATCATTGACAGAAGTTTCAGAAAAGAGATTAGAAGCCATCAAAGGTTTTACCGAATTGGGTTCTGGTTTCAAAATTGCCATGCGTGATTTGTCCATCCGTGGAGCGGGTAATCTTTTGGGAAGTTCTCAGTCCGGTTTTATTGATTCAGTCGGTTTTGAACTGTATTCTCAGTTACTGGAAGAAGCAATTGCTAAGAAAAATGGAACTGCTAAGAAACGTGAAAAAGGTAATGCTGAGTTAATTCTACAAATTGATGCCTATCTTCCAGATGAGTATATTTCGGACGAGAGACATAAAATTGAGATTTACAAGAGAATTCGTCAGATTGACAATCGTGTCAATTATGAAGAATTGCAAGATGAGTTGATAGATCGCTTTGGAGAGTATCCAGATGTAGTTGCCTATCTCTTAGAAATTGGATTAGCTAAAGCTTATCTTGATAAAGTCTTTGTCAGTCGTGTTGAAAGAAGAAATAACAAGCTTGTCATTCAATTTGAAAAAATATCGAAACAACTATTCTTAACTCAAGATTATTTCCAAGCTCTTTCTCAGACAAATTTGAAGGCTAATATTTCAGAAAACCAAGGGTTAATCGAAGTTGTGTTTGATATTCGAAATAAAAAAGATTATGAGATTTTAGAAGGACTCTTAACTTTTGGAGAATCATTAGCGAAGATAAAAGATTCAAAAGAGTTACATTAGGAATTACCTTTTTTCTTCTATAAAAGGGATAAAAATGGTACAATAATAATTTGAGGTATTATAAGATGAGATTAGATAAATATTTAAAAGTATCACGAATTATTAAACGCCGCACAGTGGCTAAGGAAGTAGCAGATAAGGGACGAATTAAGGTAAATGGAATCCTTGCTAAGAGTTCAACAGATTTAAAAGTCAACGATCAGGTTGAAATTCGCTTTGGAAATAAATTGTTGCTTGTAAAAGTGTTGGAAATGAAAGATAGCACTAAAAAAGAAGATGCAGCAGGAATGTTTGAGATTATCAGTGAAACAAGGGTAGAAGCCGATGTATAAAAAAATAGTCCAAATGAATAACTCTTTTATTCAAAATGAACATCAACGTCGTAGATACTTGATGGAAGAACGACAAAGACGCAATCGTTTTATGGGTTGGGTTTTGATTTTAATTATGTTGTTGTTTATTTTACCAACTTACAATTTAGCGCAGAGTTATCAACAACTACTGTCACGTCGTCAACAACTAGCTGAGTTGAAAAAACAATACCAAGAATTGAGTGACGAAAAGGATAAAGAAGCTAGTTTTGCTACTAAGTTGAAAGATGAGTCGTACGCAGCTAAATATTCTCGTGCAAAATATTATTATTCGAAATCGTGGGAGGAAGTCTATACTATTCCGGACTTACTTCCTAGGTAATATGAGATGGAAAATATATTAGATATAGTTGAGCAATTTTTAAATTTATCAGATGAAAAATTAGAAGAATTAGCCCAGAAGAATCATCTGTTGCGATTGCAGGAAGAAGAGGAAAAAAAGAATGCGTAAATTTTTAGTGATATTACTACTTCCAATTTTCTTTAAAAGTGTCCAAGTAGTTAGCACTGAGAATCCGGTTATCATTCCAAAACAAGAAATCTATTCACTAACCCATGGTTCATATGATTTTTATTATCAAGATGCCATTGAATCTCCAAAATTTTATGGTGAAACTCCCCTTTATTCTACAGAAGATTTGATAAAAGAATCAGGAAAAGCTAATTCAGAAACTAAATTAACTGTATTAGAGTGGCGATTAAATAGTCAAGGAATTGCAGTGTTTAAATTATCTAATAACCAATTTGTCGCTGCAGATAAAAGATTCGTGTATGATGAATCAACTGTAAATAGTACCATTAAACAGGTATGGTTAAAACCTGGGTTTATGATCTATAACAGTCCTTATGATCAAACAGAAAAAACACATACTTTATCACCTTATCAAAAGATTGAAGGGGATATGTTAGTGTTTGCTGAAGGTAGAGAGTTTTTACGTCTTAAACAAGGTGGTTGGATTTCGCTGGAAGATATTTCTGAAGAGGATAACCGTATTGAAAAAGTACAGGAATTATTATCTTCAAATTATCAAAATGAACAGTTTTCAATTTATGTTAAACAGTTAAGCACAGGTAAAGAAGCTGGTATTAATGAAAACCAAAGAATGTACGCTGCTAGTATCATGAAATTGCCTTATCTCTATTATGTTCAGGAAAAGATAAATCAAGGAGATATTCAACTAGACACAGCTCTTAAGTATATTCCAGAAGTGAATGAATATCCTGGTTCCTATAAACCTGAAGGAAGTGGAAGTATTCCAAAAAAAGCAGACAACAAAGAGTACAGTGTTAAAGATTTAATCGAAAAAACAGCAAAAGAGTCAGATAATGTAGCACATAATATCCTTGGTTATTATATTACAAACAAATCTGATGAAACATTTAAACAGCAGATGACAGCTCTTACTGGCGAAAACTGGGATGTTACAGATAAATTGGCTTCTGCAAAAATGGCTGGCCAAGTCATGGAGTCTATTTATAACCAAAATGGTTTTGTACTTGAATCACTTTCAAAAACTTCGTATGACAACCAGAGAATTGCTAAAAATATTTCTGTTAGTGTGGCTCACAAAATTGGAGATGCAGATGAATTCAAACATGATACTGGAGTTGTTTATACAGAATCACCATTTATCATTTCTATCTTTACCAAAAATTCAGATTACGATACAATTTCTAAAATTGCTAAGGATGTCTATGAGGTCTTAAAATGACAGACCGGGATTTTTTGAATCATTTTCTTAAAAAAGGTTATTTCAAAAATCATTCAAAAGTAGTTGTAGCTTTATCTGGTGGACTTGATTCGATGTTTCTATTTCACCTTTTGTCTACTTATAAAGATGAACTTAATATTGAACTTGTTGTGGCCCATGTGAACCACAAACAAAGACCAGAATCTGATGAAGAAGAAGACGCATTAAGAAAACTAGCTAGACAAAATGGAACTCCATTTTATGTAGATTATTTCACTGGGCGTTTTACAGAGGCAAGTGCTCGCCAATTTCGCTATGACTTTTTTAGAGAAGTAATGAGAGAAACATCTGCAACTGCACTTGTAACAGCTCATCATGCAGATGATCAGGTCGAGACGATTTTTATGCGACTGATTAGAGGTGTTAGATTACACCATTTATCAGCTATAAAAGAAAAACAAAAGTTTGATAGATGTGAATTAATTCGTCCCTTACTAAGCTTCTATAAAAGTGATTTTCCTGAAATAAATCATTTTGAAGATGTTTCAAATCAAGAAAATCATTATTTTCGAAATCGTGTTCGTAATCTCTATTTACCGCAATTGGAGAAAGAAAATCCTGAAGTTCGAAAAGCTATACTAGAATTTGGAAAAGAAATTTCTGATTATCAAACAGCCATTAATGAATTATCTCAGGCTGTTGATGTAGAAAACTTAACTCAGTTTTTAGCTTTTTCAGAAGAGACACAACGAGTTTTATTGCAACAGTATCTGGGTCGCTTTGCTAATTTAAATGTAACTAGAGAACAATTCCAAGAAATTCATCATATTCTAAAGACTAAAAGTCAATACCACCATAGCTTGAAAAATGGCTATGAATTAGTTAAAGAATACAATTACTTTCAAATTCGTAAAATCAGACCAAAGTCGGATGAAATAAGTAGTAAATGTGTGTTAGACTATCTAAATCAAGTCTCTTATGAAGGTTATCTCTTTTCATTTGGCATTCCATTAGAAGGAGATAATGTTCAAAAAATCAATGTTTCCCGTGAAACATCTATCGTTTTACGACATAGAGAAGTAGGGGACTATCTGATAAAAAATGGACATCGAAAGAAACTGAGACGACTCTTTATAGATTTGAAAATTTCTTTAGAAAAAAGGGAAAATGTGATTGTCATTGAGCAATTTGGACAAATTTGTTCAGTTTTAGGAATTGAAATCAGTGATTTGAGTAAAAAAACTAAAAATGATATAATGAACACTGTACTTTATATAGAAAAAATAGATAGGTAAAATCATGTTAGAACAAGATATCAAGAAGATTATGATTTCTCAAGATGAAATCACAGAAGCGGCAAAAAAATTAGGCGCTCAATTAACAAAAGATTATGAAGGGAAAAATCCGATTCTGGTTGGTATTTTAAAAGGATCTATTCCTTTTATGGCAGAATTGGTGAAATATATTGATACACATCTTGAGATGGACTTTATGATGGTTTCTAGCTATCATGGTGGAACTGTGAGTAGCGGGGTAATCAATATTAAACAAGATGTAACTCAAGAAATTAAAGGTAGACATATTGTTTTTGTAGAAGACATTATTGATACTGGTCAGACTTTAAAAAGTTTGAGAGATATGTTTACTGCGAGAGAAGCGGCTTCTGTTAAAATTGTTACTATGCTAGATAAACCAGAAGGTCGTACTGTAGAGATTGAAGCAGATTACACTTGTTTTACAATTCCAAATGAATTTGTTGTAGGTTATGGTTTAGACTATAATGAAAATTACCGTAATCTTCCTTATGTAGGTGTATTAAAAGAGGAAGTTTACTCAAAATAGAAGGGTAAGTTGTTGAATGCAAAAACAAAATAATGGTTTCATAAAAAATCCATTTCTTTATTTGTTGATAATCTTTTTGCTTGTAACAGGATTCCAGTACTTTTTTGCTGGGAGAGTTGCAGGTAGAAGTCAAGAAATTAAGTACTCAGAATTAGTGCAGGAAATTACTAATGATAACGTTAAGGAAATGACCTATCAACCAAGTGGTAGTGTTATTGAAGTATCTGGTGTATATAAAACTGCTAAAACAGAAAAAAAAGAAACTGGTATACGTTTCTTCACACCTCCTTCTGCTAAAGTAGAAAAATTTACAAGTATTCTTCTTCCGTCAGATACTACTGTAGCTGATTTACAAAAACTTGCAAGTGAACATCAGACGCAAATTGAAGTAAAACATGAGAGTTCAAGTGGTATGTGGATTAACATACTAGTCTCAGTTGTGCCATTTGCAATCCTATTTTTCTTCTTATTTTCTATGATGGGAAATGTAGGAGGGAATAATGGAAGAAACCCAATGAGCTTTGGACGAAATAAAGCTAGAGCAGCAAATAAAGAAGATATCAAAGTTCGCTTTTCAGATGTTGCTGGTGCTGAAGAAGAAAAACAAGAACTTGTTGAAGTTGTTGAATTTTTAAAAGATCCAAAACGCTTTACAAAACTGGGAGCCCGTATCCCAGCTGGTGTTCTCTTAGAGGGTCCTCCAGGAACTGGTAAAACATTACTTGCTAAAGCAGTTGCAGGAGAAGCTGGCGTACCATTCTTTAGTATTTCAGGATCTGACTTCGTAGAAATGTTCGTCGGTGTCGGTGCAAGCCGTGTACGTTCTCTCTTTGAGGATGCTAAAAAAGCAGCCCCTGCAATTATCTTTATTGATGAAATTGATGCTGTCGGTCGACAACGTGGTGTTGGTCTTGGTGGGGGTAATGATGAACGTGAACAAACCTTGAACCAATTGCTGATTGAGATGGATGGTTTTGAAGGAAATGAAGGAATTATTGTTATTGCGGCAACAAACCGTTCTGACGTATTAGATCCAGCGCTTCTTCGTCCAGGTCGTTTTGATAGAAAAGTATTGGTTGGTCGTCCAGACGTTAAGGGACGTGAAGCGATTCTAAAAGTTCATGCTAGAAATAAACCATTAGCTGAAGATGTCGACTTAAAATTAGTTGCTCAACAAACACCAGGATTTGTTGGTGCTGATTTAGAAAATGTATTGAACGAAGCGGCATTAGTTGCTGCTCGTCGTAATAAATCAGTGATTGATGCTTCTGACATTGATGAAGCAGAAGATCGTGTTATTGCTGGACCTTCTAAGAAAGATAAAACTGTTTCTCAAAAAGAACGTGAAATGGTTGCTTATCACGAAGCCGGACACACTATCGTGGGGTTAGTATTATCAAATGCGCGTGTAGTTCATAAGGTAACAATTGTTCCTCGTGGTCGTGCAGGTGGTTACATGATTGCTCTTCCAAAAGAGGATCAAATGTTGCTATCTAAAGAAGACATGAAAGAACAATTAGCTGGTTTAATGGGTGGACGTGTAGCAGAGGAAATCATCTTCAATGTCCAAACAACAGGCGCATCCAACGATTTTGAACAAGCTACACAGATGGCGCGTGCTATGGTTACTGAGTATGGTATGAGTGAAAAACTTGGTCCAGTTCAGTACGAAGGTAATCATGCTATGTTTGGTGCTCAATCCCCACAAAAAACAATTTCAGAGCGTACAGCTTACGAAATTGATGAAGAAGTTCGTTCATTGTTGAATGAAGCCCGTAATAAAGCTGCTGAGATTATTCAATCAAACCGTGAAACGCACAAATTAATCGCAGAAGCCTTATTGAAATATGAAACATTAGATAGTACACAAATCAAATCTCTTTACGAAACAGGTAAAATGCCTGAATCAGTAGAAGAAGAGTCACGTGCATTATCATATGATGAAGTAAAATCAAAAATGGCTGAAGAACAATAAAAATTTTTCTATATAAAAAGAGAGGAAATCGTTAATCCTCTCTTTTTTAAATATATTGTATTAAGAGAAATATAAAAATTAAAAAAATAAACCTAAGTTCTTGACAAGGCAAAAAAAGTAGGTATAATAGAAAGAGTCAAAAAGCTCGGGTCCGTTGGTCAAGGGGTTAAGACACCGCCTTTTCACGGCGGTAACACGGGTTCGAATCCCGTACGGACTATGAGTGTGTTGCAGTAGAAGATGAAAAAAGTTTGAAAAAGCTATTGACAAGGATTGGAAGCTGTGATATACTAATATAGTTGTCGCTCACGAGAGGCGTGAGAGACAAAGACCTTTGAAAACTGAACAAGACGAACCAATGTGCAGGGCACTATAACTAAGGTTATAGTACTGAACAATGAATAAACAATAAATCTGTCAGTGACAGAAATGAGTGAGAACTCAAACTTTTAATGAGAGTTTGATCCTGGCTCAGGACGAACGCTGGCGGCGTGCCTAATACATGCAAGTAGAACGCTGAAGGAAGGAGCTTGCTCTTTCCGGATGAGTTGCGAACGGGTGAGTAACGCGTAGGTAACCTGCCTGGTAGCGGGGGATAACTATTGGAAACGATAGCTAATACCGCATAACAGTAGATATCGCATGATAACTGCTTAAAAGGTGCAATT